>JANQMB010000215.1 GCA_028280355.1 Verrucomicrobiales bacterium | reverse complement strand
TTAAATTGCGCCGCATACGCCGCGCAGCATAGTTGCGCCCGCCATGGCACCGACTACCCCGCGCCGCCCGTCCCGGCCCGTCCGCCGGCAGACTTCATCCGTGGTGTGGGGACCCCGTCGGGCGCAGCCGCGCCCGGGGGATGGGCGGTGCCACCGGTCCACCTAGCCGACAATCGACCCCCCATGAAAAAACACCCCACACCCATCTGCGGACTCATTTCATCTCTCGCGTTCCTTGCGGCGTATGGCGCGCCTGCGGGGGAACCGGGCCCCACGGCTGGATCGGTATTCTCCACGTTGTTAGAAGATACGCGTCCGGACGGCCGCCAGCCTTCGTCTCGAGTCCCCGGGGAGTTCTATGGGAGGCTGGCCGCCGCCTGCTCGGAGCGCCTCCAGCGTACGGTCGCGTCCCTGCCGCGGGGCTCCGCCGCCGGCCTGTCGCTCGGGGGGCGCCCCTGCCGGGTCATGCGTTCGTGCGAGCGCGGCCTGGTGCACGTCAAAGCCGCCGAGGGGGGGGAGGTCATGGAGCCGGATATGGAGTGGGAGTTCGTGTATCCCGTGAGGATGCGCCCCGGCGGTCTCAGGGTGTTCCCGCGGCCTGAGGTCGTCGTCAAAGTTCGCGCGGGGGCTTCCGCCGAAGAGGTCGCGGAGCGCCATGGGCTCACGGTCGTGCGCCGGCTGAGAGGCGTGGCGGACGAGTTCGTGCTGGGGTGTGACCCCTCGAAAAGCCCCTATGCGGTGTGCGTCGAAGTCGATCGGGACGAGCAGGTGGTCTGGGTTTGCCCGAACCACGCCGAACAGCGCCGCCTCCGGTCCGGCCCACCGACAGACTCTCTCCTGCGGTCCGGCCCGCCGGCGGATCCGCTTTACTCTGACCAATGGCACCTGAAGAACACCGGTCAGGGGGGAGGTACGCCGGGTGCCGATGTGGATGCGGAGGAGGCGTGGGCCATCTTCCGCGCCGCCGACAGTTCCGCCGAGGTGGTGATCGCTGTCATCGACACCCTGATGGACATGGATCACCCGGACCTCGATTTCTGGCAGAACGCCGCGGAGGTTGGTGGGCAGCCGGGGGTGGACGATGACCAGAACGGATACGTCGACGACGTCAGCGGTTGGGACTTTATGGGCGGCGACAACGACCCCGATGTCGGGGCGGAGCAGGCGTCCCACGGCACCGCCGTGGCCGGGGTCGCGGCGGCCAGGGCGGGGAACGGCGTCGGGGGGGTCGGGGCCGCGTTCGGGCTGCCGGTTCTGCCGGTCGCCGTCGGGACGGAGCAGTCCTTCGCGGCCGACGCGGCGCTCGCGGAGGCGCTGCGATATGCCGCGAGCCACGCCGACGTGGTGAACTGCTCGTGGGGGACGCCGGATCTCCCCGCGGTGATCGACTCGGCCCTAGACTTCGCAACCGGCCCGATGGCGAAGCGGGGCGACCGGCGGGTCATGGTGTTGTTTGCGTCGGGGAACGCCGCGGATGGAGGCGGGGGCGGGGGCATCCCGGGGGGTGGGTTCCCCGTGAGTTACGAGATCTCCCGGTTTCTGGGAGCCGGGTCCCACCAGATCGAGCTGCGGTTCGAGTCCTTTGGGGGCGCCGCGGCCCAGGGGGGAATCACCCTCTACGGTGGAGGGGTCGCCTCGCTCTTCGGGGATGACGCCGCCATCTTGGATCCTGCAAACATGCCGCCGACGGGTGTGAGCTTTGGCGGGGACGTGCCCTTCGAACAGGTCGATCTCGGGGGAGAGTATGCATTCAGCAGCGGGGCGGTCGGCGCCGGCGAGACGAGCTCGTTGACCTGGAGCTTCCAGCTGACCTCGACGGACGACTACTTCCCCTACATCTTCTTCGAGGCCGACACCGGGGCGAACGGGCGGGTGCGGCTCTTTCTCGATGGGGCCGAGGTCACCGACGAGGACTTTTTCTCGGGGATCGCCATGCCTTTCACTGGGAGCACCGACCTCGGGGGTGGGGGCGGGTTCCCGGGTGGGGGAGGGGGAAGCTCGGCGCTGGCCGGCATCAACCTCCACCCCGGGGTGATCAATATCGGCGCCTGCGATGAGAACGACGTCCGCTCTAGTTACAGCCAGTATGGCGACCGGTTGGAGTTCGTGGCGCCGAGCAACGGGTCGGCCCAGGGGCTGAGCATCACGACGACGGACGTCGCCGGATCGGCCGGATATGGGGCGGGGGACTATACCGATACCTTCGGCGGTACCTCGTCGGCCTGCCCGCTGGCCGCCGGGACCTTCGCCTACCTGATGTCCTACAAGTCGGACATCACCCGCGACGAACTGCTCGCCGCGTGCCGGGCTGGCGCCGATAAGATCGGCGGGGTGACCTACGACGGCGACGGCAGACACCCGGAATACGGGTACGGGAGACTGAACATGCACCGGGGCCTGCTGAAGGTGCACGAGATGGACGGGGGCGCCTACAAACGGTACGTCGCGTCCTACCACGACGCGGCGGCCTTCGACTCCGAGGACCCGCGGGTCGCCGGGCCGACGGTGGATGCCGATGGCGACGGGCAGACGAACTACATGGAGTTCGCCTTCGGGAGCAGCCCGAGGGACGCCGGGTCGTTCGCCGTGCTGCAGCCCCGGATGGCCCACAGCCCCGCGACGGGCGCGGAGCACCTGCTGATCACCGTTCCGGTGCGGAGCGGCGTCCAGTTCACCGCGGGGGAGTCGCTGTCCGGGGCCGTCGACGGCGTCCGCTACAGCGTGCTCGGGTCCCGCGACCTCTCGACCTTCGACGAGGGGGTCGTCGAGGTGGAGCCCGCGGCCACCGACGGGCTGCCCGCGCCGGCCGCCGGATACGAGTACCGCAGCTTCAGGTTCGTGAGGGGCCGGGACGCGCTCGGCTCGGGCGCTATCAAGGCGATGGTGACTCCTGCGCCGTGATCGCCCCCCTCCCGTCGGGCCATCTCCGGATTTTGAGAGCGGGGCCCGGCCAGCCCCTGGATCGGGTGAGCCGCTAGTAGTTCTCCGGGTAATCGTAGCCCTTCCACTGCCACTCTACGATCTCCGTGGCGTCCTCCTCGCCGAAGGTCGTCACGCTGTAGTCCCCCAGCAGGACGTTGAGCCGGTCGCGGTACCTGAAGTCCACCCGTTGGCCGTCCGCACCCTTGCTGAGGTCGGACGAGGCCGTCGACCATTCGATCCACGCGTAGCTGTGTGGCTCTGTCCCTTCCTGGGCCGCCTCGACGACGAGGATCGATTCCGCGCGCTTTTCGATCAGGCTCACCCGCCGGCCCTGTGTCGGGTCGGGGTTGTCGTCGTAGTCGAAGCCGACGAGCGAGTCGGTGGCGGCGTAGGTGTAGAGCAGCTCGTCGATCTCGTAGATCCCCGCGCCGGCGGTCTCCCAGGCGATGCTTGGGGAGACGAACATTTTGGTCGGCGGCGCCTGCTCGAGCTCGGAGACGTCGGCGTCCGAGTTCAGGAGGACGACCAGTTCGGAGACCCAGTTGGCGAGCTGGGAGATCTGCCTGTCGTTGCTTCGGACCGCCGGGAACCTCCCGTCGTTGTCGGTCTGGTAGCCGGCGAGCGCGGTGCCGATGGAGCGCAGGTTGGCGGCGGAGCGGGAGGAGTTGGCGCGCTCTTTGACCGAATTGAAGATCGGGACAGCGACCGCCGACAGGATGGCGACGATCACGATGACGATCAACAGCTCGATCAGGGTGAACCCCTGGCGCATGCGTGGTTGGTGGAGTGGGGGTCGCATCCCTCCAGCTTAACGGATTCGGTCGGGCTGGCAAGGCTCGAGAACGGGGCGGGGATCGCCGATTGCGCGATGGCGGAGCCCCCCGTAGTCTGGCGGCACTCCGCCGTGCAACGAACCGCCGTCCTGAACATCGTGGGGCTCACCCGCCGCCTGATCGGGGAGCACACCCCCAACCTGGCGGCCTTCTCCAGCCGCGGGGCGGGGTGTGTGATCTCGCCGGCCTTCCCGGCTCTGACCTGCACCGCGCAGGCGACCTACCTGACCGGGGCGCCGCCGAGCAAACATGGGATCGTCGCCAACGGCTGGTATGACAGGGCGCTGGCGGAACACCAGTTCTGGAAGCAGTCGAACCACCTGGTGGCTGGCCGCAAGCTGTGGGAGGTGCTGCGCGACCAGGACCCGGACTTCACCTGTGCCAAGCTGTTCTGGTGGTACAACATGTACTCCTCCGCGGACTACTCGATCACGCCGCGGCCCATGTATCCGGCGGACGGGCGCAAGGTCTTCGACGTCTACACCCAGCCGATGGGCATGCGGGAGAACGTCAAAGCCGCGCTCGGAGCGTTCCCGTTCCCATCTTTCTGGGGGCCGATGGCGGGCATCGAGTCGAGCCGGTGGATCGCCCGCTCGGCGATGTGGGTCGAGGAACGGTACTGGCCGTCCCTCTCGCTGGTCTACCTGCCGCATCTCGATTACCCCTTGCAGAAGTTCGGCATCGGGCACCCCGATACCGGGGCGGAGCTGGCCGCGGTCGACGCCCTGTTCGGCGAGCTGCTGGAGTTCTACGAGAAGCGTGGTGTCTCGGTGGCCGTGCTCTCCGAGTACGGCATCACACCGGTCGACCGGCCGGTGCACCTGAACCGGGTGTTCCGCGACCGGGGCTGGATCGCGATCAAGGACGAGCTGGGGCGCGAGATGCTCGACCTCGGTGCCAGCCAGGCGTTCGCGATCGCCGACCACCAGGTGGCGCACATTTATATCAACGACCCGGCGATCGCCGGGGACGTGCGGGCCACCCTCGAGGCCACCGATGGGGTGGGGGAGGTGCTCGGCGGCTCGTGGCGGCAGAGCGCCGGGCTCGAGCACCCCCGTTCGGGTGACCTGGTGGCGGTGGCGGACAACCGGAGCTGGTTCACCTACTATTACTGGGAGGACGACCGCCGGGCGCCCGACTTCGCGCGCTGTGTCGATATCCACCGCAAGCCGGGGTACGATCCGGTCGAGCTCTTCCTCGATCCCGCGATCCGTTTCCCGAAACTCAAGCTCGGCTGCAAACTTGCGAAGAAGGCCCTCGGGATGCGGATGTTGATGGACGTGGTGCCGCTCGACGCCTCGCTGGTGAAGGGCTCGCACGGGAGGGTGCCGGAGGGCCAGGACGACTGGCCGGTGCTGATCGGGGACTTCGAGACCTTGCCGGGGGACGGGGTTCTCCCCGCGACGGAGGTGTTCGGCCAGCTGGTCGGGCATTGTTCCGGCGGGCACGGTTACTCGGGGCCGGCGCTGTTGTAGTGGGTAGGGGGCGTGTAGATCGGGACAAATTCGGGTTGCACCGGTTTGGGGCACCGGCTAAGATTCGCGCTCCAATTTGGCGGCACTAGGAGTGGTAGCTCAGTTGGTTAGAGCGCCGGCCTGTCACGCCGGAGGTCGCGGGTTCGAGTCCCGTCCCCTCCGCCACCTTTTGTCCTGGGTCGCCCACCGGGACGAGAACCCGCGAAGCAGGGTTCGCCTGCCCCGCCGCCGAGCGGCTGAAAATCCCGGCCGGCTAGGCCGAGACCGCAGGTGAGGATCTCCGATCCGAACAATCCCGTCCACTCCGCCACCTTTTGTCCTGGGTCGCCCACCGGGACGAGAACCCGCGAAGCGGGGTGGCCGATTCTCCGAATCGCCCTGCGATCAGGCTGGGCGGGGGCTGCGCACTTCGTGCCTGGCAGTGCCTGCCCCGCCGCGGAGGGGCCGAAATCCCGGCCGCCAGGCCGAGACCGCAGGTGAGGATCTCCGATCCGAACAACCCCGTCCACTCCGCCACCCTCCGCTCGTGTGGGATCCCCTTTCCCGGGGGCAAAACCCCGGAAAATCGGGGTTGCGCGGCCGCGGAGGAGGCATTATCGATACCGCCCTTTTCCCGGACGGGAAAGGGCTCCCGAACCAGACAACAACGCCATGGCCACCGACATCATCCGAAAGATCGAGCGCGAGCAGATGAAGAAGGACGTTACGCCTTTCCACGTAGGCGATACGGTCAAGGTCCACTGCCGCGTGGTCGAGGGGGGCAAGGAGCGCATCCAGGTTTTCGCGGGGATCTGTATCGCCCGCCGGGGGACGCTCTCCAACGAGTCGTTCACGGTGCGCAAGATCTCGAGCGGGGAGGGCGTGGAGCGCACCTTCCCGCTGCATTCGCCGAAGGTCGCCAAGATCGAGATCGCCAAGAAGGGCAAGGTGCGCCGCGCGCGCCTGAACTACCTGCGCGACCGGATCGGCAAGAGCGCCACCAATCTCAAGGAGCCCACCGGGAATGTGAAGGGCTCCCTCGTCGGCGCCGGAGTGGCCGCCGCCGCCGCCGCCGAGGCAGAGGCCGAGCAACAGGCCGCCGCCGCGAAACAGGCGAAGGAAGAGAAAGCTGCCGCCGAAGCGGAGGCCGAGGCCGCTCAAGAGGAACCGGCCGCCGAAGCGGAGGCTGAGGCCGCTCCCCAGGAGGAGCCGGCCACCGAGGACGCCGCCCCCGAGCCCGAGGAGGAGAAGGCTGCCGAATAGATCGTGCCCGGTGGCGCGGTGGTGGATTCTCGAACCGTCCGCGATTTAGGGGTCGCCAAGTAGCGATTCGGTTTCGGCCTCGAGGAACACCTGGTTGAGGAGTTCCTTCGCCCAGGGGTGTTCGGCGCTGAGGCGGCGCAGGATGGTGACGGCGCCAGCCTGCACCACGGGGACATCGCTCCAGACGGAGTTGTTGAGGCAACGCCAATGCTCGGGTTGCTCGATCGCCGCACCGCCTAGCTCGTCGCTGCAGCGTCGGCAAAGGAACAGGCAGCGCCCGAAATCGGGTTCCGCCGGCGCCGGGGGGTACTCGAAGACCGCCAGCGGTTCCCCCGCGGTGCCACAAAGCTCGCACTTCGAGTGGCTGCGCCGTGTCAGGTCCTTCCCGAACAGGTTCAGTGCCCGGTGGCGCTGCTGGTTCCGGTCATAGCCCTTGGTCATTGGGCTGGAACCTATAGCGAAACCGGCTGTGGAGGGGAAACCCAAAATCCCGCGCCGGTCCACAGGTCCGGGCGACCGCGCCCGCCCGGTGGCGCCCTCCATCGAAGACCCCGCCGCTATTCAGCTGGCGGCGGGTTCTCGTCGCGCGTCTCGGCGGAATCGGACTCCTGCGCCGGGGGGGACTCCCCCTCCCGCTCCACAGAGTCCCTGCGGATCTCGGCTCTCCTTTCCGCCTCCAGCGTCTCGATCTCGATATCCCTCGCTTCCTGTAACTCGATCACCTCTGCCTCTGCCGCGCTCACATTCCAGAAGGTCATGCCCGCCAACACGGCGGCGGTGCCGACGGCGGCCGCGACGACGCCCTGCTTTGCGGAGGCGGCGGCGTTCTCCGAGATGAGGATGCCCTCGGGGAGGTTGGCGATCACCCTGGCCTGCGAGTGGTCGGGGGAGAGCCCGAGTTCCTCGATCAGGCCGATGGCCATCTCGCCGAGACCCGCCGGCACCTCGCCCTCCGCGGCCATGGCCTTGAAGAGCTCATCGTAGATCCGCAGGTATTCCTTGGAGAACTTCGCGGACACGAAACCGAGGCCGTTGCCTTCCTCAGGCAGCCCTTCCATGGCCGCCTCGAAGCCGGCGTCGTCCCACACCGTGCTCTCGCCCGCCAGGCAGCGTTCGAGATAGGCGGCGCTGGTGGCGACCAGCACCCGCCCGCTCCCGGTCTCGTGGCGGACGACGGGCTGGATGATGGCGGCGATCTCCGGGGGTAGCGGGGCGGTGAACTGCTGGTACCCCTCGCCCTCCTCAAGGAACTCGCCCCGCTGATCCGGGGGGATCGACTCGATCAGCTTGGCGAACAGCGGGCCGATCCCGTCGACCGAGACCAGGAGGTCGACTCCGGGGATACTGACCGGGACCTCCTCGGGGAGATCGAGCTTCCTCCCGGTGTCGAGGTGTCCGACCACGACAATCTTGGTGTCGAGCTGGGCGAAGACATCGGCCGCGCTGAGCCCGACGTCGGGCAGCGGCTGCGCCGTCGCTTTGCGGAACTCGCCGGCCGCCTCGGGGCCGCCGATCTTGCCGACGAGGTCGCCCGCCAGCTCGAACGCCGATTTCAGATCGAGGTCCTGCTCGTAGATGAGGTCGCTGCCGGAAGGGGCGAGCTTGCGTGCGGCGAAGGGGGCGGGGTCGCCGCCGGCGATCTTCAGCAGGCCGGTGCGCCCGCCGGGGGCGTGCAGGTAGTACTTGTTGCGGTGGAGTTCGCCGTTCCTGTAGGAGCTGACGCCGAGCGCGTCGACGCTGGACAACCCGAGATCGGCGGCGAGTTTCTCGAAGTCCATCGCCGCGAGCTGGGGCGGGATCTCGTCGCCGGCCACCTCGCGGATCTTGCCGACGAACTCGTCCAGGAGGGAGGCGAGCTTCTCGACGTCACCATCGACGTCGATATAGCCATAGACCTCCCCGCCCAGATCGAGGTGGGCCGACACGGCATCGAAGTGCTTCGAGCGCTGTTGCCCGTCGAGCTCCGAGGTGGAGCCGCCGTCTGGGCCACAGGCGGAGAGGGTCAGGATTGCGGTGGCGGCGAGGGCGCGCCGTAGGGTGCGGAGGTGTGTCGTTTTCATCGGTCTGTGGGTGCGGGTGTTGCGATCGGCGGCGCCGCCCTTCCAAGGAGGGGCGGGTGTGACCGCCATCGACCTGTCAAGCATGACGGTGGCGCGCCGGAAAATCGATTATAAAGGTGGATCGTTATTGGAACGCCGCCGCGTCCCCCCTTAAGAGTGGAACGCGATGTGCTGTGGGGACGGGGATACCCCGCACCGCCGCCAGCTGGCCCAACCCGATCCGACCACGAAAACCGATGCGCAAGACCAAGATCACCGTAACCCTCGGGCCGGCGACCGAAACTGAGGAGACGATCACCGAGCTGCTGCGGGCGGGGGCGGACGTCTTCCGCGTCAACATGAGCCACGCCAAGCCGGACTGGGTAAGGGAGGTCGTCCCGCGCGTGCGCGGGGCGGCGGAGCAGGCCGGCCGCAACGCCGCGGTGCTGATGGACCTCCAGGGGCCCTCGATCCGCACCGGCGACCTCGCGGCCCCCCTCAACCTGGAGGTCGGCGACCGCTTCGAGCTGACCCTCGGCGGGACGCCCGCGGAGCTGCCGCTGTCCACCTCCGCCAACTACCCAGGTCTGGCCGAAGACCTATCACCGGGCGACGTCGTACTGTTGGACAACGGCGAGATCCACCTGCGGGTGGAGGAGGTCTCCTCCGCGCGGGTCGTGTGCGAGGCGCTCACCGGCGGGAGCGTCGGCTCGCGCCGCCACATCAACCTGCCCGGGGTACACGTGCGGCTGCCCGGGCTGACCGAGAGGGACCGCTCCTACGCGGCGCTCGCCGCCGAGACCGGGGTCGACTTCGTCGCCCTGAGCTTCGCCCGCGAGGCGGAGCACGTCGAGGAGCTGCGCTCGATCCTCGAGCAGGCGGGCTCGCGCGCCCAGGTGGTGGCGAAGATCGAGGACCAGGAGGCGATGCGCAACCTCGACGAGATCATCCTCGCCTCCGACGCCGTTATGGTGGCGCGCGGCGACCTGGGGATCGAGGTCCACATCGAGGAGCTTCCGGTCATCCAGCGGCGGATCGTCCGCAAGTGCATCAAGCTCGGGCGCAGGGTCATCGTGGCCACCCACATGTTGGAGTCGATGGTGGAGAACCCGGTGCCCACACGCGCCGAGGTGACCGACGTCGCCAACGCGGTCTACGAGCAGGCGGACTCGGTGATGCTGAGTGGCGAGACGAGCGTCGGGGCCCATCCCGTAAAGTGCGTGGAGGTGCTCGGCCGCATCGCCGAGCGCAACGAGCACACCGGGGCGGGGTTCGCCGAGGCGGCGGTCTTGAAGACCCTCAAGCAGAAGACGGTGAAGGCGGCGGTGGTGTTGGCCGACTCCCTCCCCGGCTGCAAGATCGCCGTGTTCACCAGGCGTGGGCTGTTGGCGAACTACGTGGCGAACCTGCGTCCCTCGGAGGCGCCGGTGTTCGCCTTCACGGAGGATCCCCAAGTGGTGAGGAACCTGTGCCTGACCCGTTCGGTCACCGGCTTTCACATCACGTTCTGCGGGGAGCCGGAGGGGACGATCGACCGGGCGCTCGACAACCTCAAGCGACGCGGCCTCGCCGAGTCGGGGGACGCCGTCGTCGTGCTCAGCGACGTTCTCGACGGCGAGTTCGTGCAGGACTCGATCCACCTGCGGGAGGTCGAGTAGCCGCCCCTCCCCTCAGCCCCCGCCACCGGGGGGCTGCTTCCCGGCCGGTGTCAGGCGTACCTGCCTGAGCTCCATGACGCCCTGGGTCCTGGCTTCGACCAGCGTGAGGCGCAGCGAGCGGTCGGGCTCCGCGGTGACGGTGAAGGTCCCGATTTCCACCGATTTCGGATCGTCCCACATCCCGGAACCGGTGATCTCGAACTGGCGCCCGTCGCCCCCGATGTCGATCGCCACCTTGCCGCCGGCGAACGGTCCCGAATGGTAGTCGAGGGTCACCAGGTAGTCGCCCGGGGCGACCTTGGCGAGCGCCCACTCCGCCGAGCCCGCGCCCTTCCAGCCGACGAGCAAGCCGAGTTCGCCATCGAGGCTCACCCGCCCGGTCAGCGTCGCCCCGGCGGGGGCGAGCTTGTACGAGCCGGTGGCTGGCGGGTCCCCCGGCTCGGTCGGTGGGGCGGGAGATCTCCTCTCCGCGCTGATCCGGGCGAGTTCCGCCCTCACCGCCAGGAGGCTATCGAGGTCGCCTGCCGCGGTGTACTCGGCCCGCAGCTTCTCGAGGGCGGTGTGGTATTTGGCCGCCAGCTTGGCCATGCCCTCGGCGACCTCACGCTCGTGCTCCTCCTCGAGGACCTTCAGCGAGAACGGTATCTCGTCCCCGCCGGCGCCGCCCGCCATCGCTGGTGCGCATGCCAGGAGGGCGGCCGCTGTTGTCGAGATGATGGGTGGGCACATCGGGTTTCCGCTATCGGGGGGCGACCGGGACGAAGCGGACGCCGGTGAGCAGGAAGACGCCCTCCCGGCTGCGCGACCGCGGCGCGATCCGGATCGTCACCGCCTTGTCCTGGGCGATGTTCATGGCGCCGATCTTCGCCGAGCGCTGCCCCAGTTTGTCGCGGGTCCCGCCCTCCACCCGGAGGCTGGCGCTGCCGTCGCTCGAGCGGATGTCGATGATGCCCCCGCCGCCGACCACCGGCAGGTAATCGAGGTAGACATCGTAGCGGCCGCCGGGGACGCCGCGGCGGGTCCAGGTCGCGCTGTCTCCTGGGCTGGTCCAGTTCCGGATATAGCGAGACGACTTCTTCAGGGCGCCCTGTAGGCGTGCGGTGTCCGGCGTCAGCGTGATCGCCTTGACCCCAGGCCCGGCATCGCCGCCGCCGAGCGCCCTCAACTCCCGCCGGTGTCGGACGATATGTTCACGGACGACTGCGGCATCGGCCAGGTTGTTCTCGCCGGTGAGCGCGAGGTGGAGCGCCTCGAGCTTGACCAGATGTCTCGCGATCGCGGCGGCGCGGATCGTCCGCCTCTCCTTCTCGTATATCGACCGCAGCTCGAGCAGGCGGGCGGGTTCCTCCTCCGGGGGTGAGGCGGTCGCCTGGCAGACCAGGGCGAGGGGGAGGGCCAGGGAGGCGAGGGGGCGGCGCCGGAGCATGTCCCTGATAGGCTGGGGGAGACGGGGGCTACTTGGAAGGCTTCTGTAGCTTCCAGATCCCCAGCTTCTCCGACCGGGCCGCTTCGGCGGCGGCGTTGAGCTTCTTGCTGTAGTCGGCGGGCTTGGTGCCGTCGGGCAGGGGGGCGGAGGGTGGGGCTGGGATGGCCAGCCCCCTCGTGACGAGGGCCTCGCCCAGGGTGCTGCCCCCCTTGACCACGTACGCGTAGTAGCGGTCGTCGGTACGGCTCTCCTCCATGTAGGTGTAGATTCTGAACGGGCCTGATCTGAGATAGGTACGGACGAAACTCCAGCCCTTCTTCCCGATCGCATGCAGGTCCTTGGCATCCGCCTCGATCCCGCTCTTGCCCAGGAGCGTCCTGTTCATCGGGTTCTGTCTGGAGGGGTGGGGGGCATCGACCCCGTAGAGGCGGATGTGTATCGTCTCCCCGTCGTGGCGGACAAAGAACGAGTCGCCGCTCCCGGGGTCGCTGATGAGGAGCCTGGCGCCCTCGAGCACACGCAGCTCACCGAGCGGTCGGCGGGCCGGCTTCTTGGGCTTATCCCCGTCCTCCTGTGCCCCCTTCTCTTCGATCTCTCTCCAGGTGCCCTCCGGCCCTAGGGTGATGCCCCTGAGAACCCACAGGTAGGGCTGGCGCAAGGAGGTGCAGGTGACGCTGAGGGTCTGCGAATCTGCCGAGATGACCAGCTGGCCGACGAGCATGTCCTTCTTGTCGTCCCAGTCCGAGCTACGGTCGGTCGAGACGCGTCCGCGGACGGGGTCGCCGACCTGGTCGACCACCTCGAACCCCCCGCCGGCGTCGCGCCCGGCCGAGTAGTGGGCGATGACCTCGTAGCTGCCCGGTGGCATCTCGGCGTCAAGGTCCCAGAGGGCGGCCGCGCCGGCCGCCGTCCAGTTGCGGATGCCCTTGCGCGACTCGTCGTATTCCGCGCCGCCGCTGCAGCGGGCGCGGGACGGGCTCAGCCGCACGGTCACCAGCGGCTGCGCGCCTGCCGTCGGTGCCTCGATGGCAGGCGCCGTCTCGAGCAGGTCAGCGACCCGTTCGCGCTCCATCTTGACCAGCAGCGCCTGTTCGATCTGCCTGCGGACGGTGAGCTCGTCCTGCAGGCGCTTGAGGGCCACCAGGTACTTCTCCCCGAGCTCGCGCCGGACTTTGATCACCTCCTCCGCGTAGGCCTCCTCGAGCGCCTGTAACTCCTGGTCGAGGGGCTCGCCGGACAAGGTGGTGGTGGCGTCGCCGCCGGGGTCGACGGTGGTGTCGCCGGCCGGCTCCCGGTCGGCGGGCGTCTCTTGTGCCTGGCTGGACGGGGCCGGGTAGAGGAGGCAGGCTGCCAGGGCGGGGAGGAGGAGGTTGCGCATCGGGTTCGTCGGATAGCCGTCTCCGGTCATCGTGGCGATATGATTGAGGTGGCGGCGGCCGAAGGGTTGGTGGCCTGTCGTTCGAACTCCGTCCGGGCCGCTTTGACCGACAGGGCGTCGCGGACGCGATCTTCGGCGGCGAGCCTCTCCTCCAGCGCCTTGAGGTCGGACACGTAGCGTTCGAACTCCTCCCCGACGAGCTCGGTGACCTTCTCGGCGTACTGGGCGCGCAGTTTGGCCAGTGGCGTCCCGGCGCCGTCCCCGGCGAGGGACTCCCCGGCCGTATAGGGGACGAGGCGGATGCGGCGCAGCGCCATCAGGCCACCCGCCTCTGGCTCGAGCACGGTGAGCTTGAGGGTGGAGGTGGTCCCCGTGAGGCGCAGCCGGCCGATGTTGCGGGTCACCACCTTGTCCCAGCCGCCGGTGGGGTAGACCGTGTGGCGGAGTATCCTGTCTTCGCCGGTCCCGAGGTTGGTGGCTTCCTCGAAGGTGAAACTGCCTCCGGTATCGACCGATCTCTCCCGCATTTTGCCCTCCTTGTCGCGGGCCTTCACTTTGCCGCCGTCCGCACAGCCGTAGCTCATCAGGACGCGGTAGAGCCCCGGGGTGACCTTCATCACATCCCAGGTGATATAGTGGCCGGAGGTCTCGAACCCGGTCATGGCACCGCGGGTTTTGTCGTAACGCAGGGAGCTTCCGCTGCGGCGGCCGCGGTTGAGGGGGAGGACGATCTCGCCAGGGGGGGTGTCGGCGCCCAGGCCGGCGGGATCACCCCCGGATATCGCCAGCCGCTGTCTCTTTGCGCGCAGGGCACCATCGTAGTTCTCCCCCAGCGCGCGCTTGCGTTCGAGGTTTTTCAGACTGGTGATGTAGCTCTCCTTGGCAGGCTCCAGGCGCTGCTCGAGTTCCGCTTCGAACTTGTCCCGGAAGCGGGCCAGTTCGGGCGGCTCCCTCACCGTGGTGGTGGCGGGTGGGGCGTCCGGGGGTGGCCCGGCGGCGAAGTGCTGGCCGCCGGTGCCGATGAGCATGACACACGCCGACAGCGACAGGAGGAGGGGCAGTGTTCGGGGCATGGCGTAGCGGCGGTTCAGGTCGTCCGGCGGGGAGGCGCGGGGGCGCCGGTCATTCTGGGGATTCGGTCAGGGTGACGGATTCGATGTGTAAGCCCTCCGGGGGTAGCTCGATGGCCTGGAGGGTGATCGCGTCGGCGTCCGCGGTGATCTTGAGCGTCCCCAGCTTCACCGTCGCCGACTCGCCGGCCCCGATCTCCCCCTTGAGGCGGAAGAAGCGTTCGCGGACCCAGAGCGAGGCGTCGCCGCCGGAGGAGTAGGTGACGGAGACATCGAAGCCCCCAGGCATCGGCTCCGGGAGCTTCCAGGTGAGGGTCGCGTCGGTGTCGCCGACGGCGACGCTGGAGCCGGCCGGGGTGGCCCCCTCGGTGAGCGTCGCCTCGGAGGCCGTCAGGGTGAGCGTGCGCGCCGTCTCGCTGAACGGTGGATCCGCCACCGCCGGTTCCTCTGAGGGGTCGGACTCCGGCTCGCCGATGTTCGCGGCGACGAGGATCTCCGCCACCAGCCGCCGCTCGTTGCGTGCCGCGATGGCGCTCTCGTAGTCCCCGGCCAACGCCAGCTCGCGCTCGACCTTCTTCAGGGCGGCGACGTAGTTGCGGTTGAGCGGTTCGAGCAGCCCGCGCAGGGTGGCGCGCAACCCGCCCCGCCCGAGCTGCGCGCGCGGCGGGCCGAGTTCCGCGACACCCTGCGCGGG
>JANQMB010000217.1 GCA_028280355.1 Verrucomicrobiales bacterium | reverse complement strand
CGCTGGTGGCCACCGATCAGGCGGATGCGCTCGCCGGAACCACAGGCATGGCAACCGCGGCCGTGGCCGCCGTAGGAGCGATGGGAGCGGTGGTTGTCGTGGCGGTAGCTGTGGTGACCCCGGTGGAAGTTATCGTAGCGGTCGCCGTGGTAGCTCCGGGAGGAGTGGGAATAATGATGGCCAAAGCCGCCGCGGTAGCTGTCGCAGTACTGTGCGGAAGCGGAGGACAGGGGCAGTGCGGCACCCGCGATGGCGAGGGCGAAGAGATGTTTCGTTTTCATGGTGTGCGAGACCGTTGTTGCATGGTCTCGCACGTAAGACGGGATGAGCGTGTAGGGTATTCGAACGGTTGCCAGGAAAAGGGAAGCTGGCGGGGATCTGTGGCCAGTGATCACTGTACAGCACACGGGGTGCCCCACCCTGCCGGTGGATTCGTCGTAGGGCGAACGCTACAACTTGTAATACTCCTCCCAGCCCTTGCGGGGCGGAGGGCCTTCGAGGAGGGCGTCGGCGACCTTGTTGTTGGTGATGCGTTTGGTCTCCCGGTCGAACTCGAGCTCGCCGCCGAGGCGCTGGGCGATGACGCCGAGGCAGAACATCTGGCTGAGCGGGCCGGAGACCGAGAAGGGGGAGCGGGTCTCCTCCTCGCCCTTGGCGCCGAGGACGAAGTTCAGGTAGTGGTCGGAGCCGACCTCGAACTTCGGCAGGTCCTTGGCCATCTCTTTCATCTTCGCCTCGGGGATGATGCGCAGGGGGCTGCCGTGCGACGTCCCCATGAAGGTGAGGTCTTTGCCGTAGATGACCTTGCCGTTGTTGTTGAGCTTGCGGTCGGCTTCGAGCTCCGCCGGGGGCTCTGGCTTGTTCGCGGTGCCGTCGTGCCAGGTGACTGCGCAGGGCGGTTCGCCGTCGCGGGCGGGGAAGTCGAACCGGATCGTGGTGGCCATCGGGTAGATGAGCTTCCTCACGCCCTCGCGTTTTACGGCCGTGATCTTGTTCGGTAGGCCGAGCTTGCAGAAGCGGTGGACGGTGTCGAGGATGTGCGGGCCCCAGTCGCCGAAGGCGCCGTTGCCGTAGTCGTACCAGCTGCGCCAGTTGCCGGGGTGGAGATATCTGCTGTAGGGGTGCTCGGGCTTTGTGCCGAGCCAGGCGTCCCAGTCGAGCCCCTCGGGCACCTCCTCGCCGGTCTGCCACTCGTCGAACTTCCAGGGGTGCCAGCGGCGGCCGGAGTTCATGTAGGAGGTGACCTTGGTGACGTCTTTGATGACGCCGGCCTCCTTCCAGGCTTTGAACTGGTGGTAGTTGGCGCCCGAGTGGCCCTGGTTGCCCATCTGGCAGGAGACCTTGTATTTCTTCTCGGCCGCCATCATCAGCTCGATCTCCTGGAAGGTGTGGGCGAGCGGCTTCTCGACGTAGCAGTGGACGCCCTCGGCCATGGCGCGCATCGAGATCGGGAAGTGGGCGTGGTCCGGGACGGCTACAGTGCAGGCGTCGATCTCCCCCCCCATCTTGTCGAACATTTGGCGGAAGTCCTTGAACTTCGGGACGCCGGGGAGCTTCTTCTCCAGCCCGGCGGTGTGGCCGGTGCCCATGGCGACGTCACAGAGGGCGACCGGGTTGACGAGCTTGCTGCGGAGGATGTTGTTGGCGTCGCCGCCACCCTGGCCGCCGCAGCCGATGAAGGCGACGTTGACCTTCTCGTTGGCGCCGATGACGCGGCCGGGGATGAGGCTGAAGGCGGCGCTGGCGGCGGCTGCCTTGGTGAACTGGCGACGGGAGAGCTTCGGGTTCATGAGGATGTATGATCGGGTGGCGGGGTTTCTGACATATTTAGCAGAATCGTTTGGATCGGTGGAAGTTTTCTGAAGGCCTTTTGCCCCGGTCCGCTCACCGGCTCTCGACGACCTTCCCGATCGCGTTCTGCCAGCATCCGACATGCGCCTCCCAGGTGAGCGGGAGGACCCGCTCGCGGGCGGCGGCGGCGACGGGGGCGCGGTCGGCCTCCAGTGCCTCCAGGGCGAGCGCCGCGATCCCCGCCGCGTCGGTGGGGTCGTCGATCAGCCAGCCGGTCTCGCCGTGGGTGAGGAACTGGCGGGCGCCGTCGGCGCTGGAGATGAGCCCGGGCAGGCCGCAGGCCATGCTCTGCAGGACGGTGTTGGCGCAGGCGTCGTATAGGGTGGGGTGGAGGAAGAGGTCGGCGGCGCGGTAGAGGGAGACGATGGGGGTGTCCTCGGGGAAGTGGCGGATGCTGGTGCGGAGTTCCGCCGGCACCGGCTTGATGAAACGGCCGATGTCGGGGCCGGCGACCCAGAGCTGCGCGCCGGTCCCCCGGTGGATCTCCGGCCAGGCGGCGAGCAGCGCCGGCAGGCCCTTGCGGCGGTGGGAGCGGGAGACGAACAGCAGGGCGGGGGTGTCGTCGCCGATGCCGACCCGCCCGCGGAAGGTGGCGCGGTCGGCGGGGTCGGGCTTGAACAGCCCGCTGTCGACGGCGGTGTGGATCACCGTGAAGCGGTCCGCCGGCACCCCGTAGTGATCCACTAGCTGGTCGCGGACGAGCGTCGAGTTGACGACGAAATGCCGGGTGCGGCCGGCGGTGTAGAGGTCGCGTTCGAGGGCGAGCTCGAGGCGGGTCTTGGGGGCGACCCGCTTGAGCGGGTTGAGCAGCGGCACGTAGGCGGCGTGGCAGCCGCCCCCGGCGCGGTGCAGGTCCTGCGCCGTGGTGCGGCCGAAGCCGAGGGTGACATCGACCGGTAGCTCCGGGCCGCCCTGGAGCGCGGCGCGTTCGAAGGCGAGCATGGCGCGCGCCTTCGAGCGGGGGAGCTCGACGCGGTGGATCTCAGCGCCGACCGCCTCGGTGTCCGGGTCGGTCGCCCCGGTGAGCACGTGCAGCTCGTGGCCGGCGGCGCGCAGCGCACGCGCCAGGCCGAACAGGTATCCCTCGAGGCCGCCCTTGGAGACAAACCGTTGATAGATCAGAGCGATCTTCACCCCTCGTCCCCCCGCTGCTGATGCTCGTAGAGGCGGCTGTGGCGCAGGAAGGTGGAGAAGGCGGTGGCCTTGGCGACCCAGTAGCCGGGGAAGCCGTCGAGGAAGCCGCGCCTCAGCACGTATCCGCGGAAGAAGCGCCACCAGGGCCGCAGGACGTTGCCGAGGGGGGACCAGCTCTTGCCGCGCGCGAGGCGGTCCTCGAGGAAGGCGTCGCCGAAGGTGCCGAGCTTGGCGACGAAGGTGTTGATGTCGGGGTAGGAGTAGTGCAGGAGGTCGCCCTTCAGCTCGACCACTTCGCCCTCGACCTCGGCGTGGTCGTGGCCTGCCCCGCCGGCGAACTTCCCGCGCCCGCGGCGGAACAGGCGCAGCTGCCTGTCGGGATACCAGTCGCCGTGGCGGATCCAGCGGCCGAGGAACTTGCTCAGGCGCGGGCAGCGGGCGCCGCCCAGTTCCGGGGACGCGGTCTCGACGGTGGCCTTGATCTCGTCGCGCAGGGCGTCCGACAGCGCCTCGTCGGCGTCCAGGCAGAGCACCCACCCCCCCCCGCACTTCGACAGCGCGTGGTTCTTCTGGTCGCGGAAACCGGACCAGTCGCGTTGGTGCCAGGCGGCGCCGAACTCCTCGGCGACCGCCCGCGTCCCGTCGGTGGAGCCGGAGTCGACGATGACGATCTCCCTGGCGATGCCCCGGAGGCTGTCCAGGCAGCGGCGCAGGTTGGCCTCCTCGTCCCGGGTGACGACGAAGACGGACAGGTCGAGGGCTGGGGGTGTCGGTGACAAGGTTCGGGTAGGATTGACGGGATTGGGGAAACGGACAGGGTTTTTCTATCGGGGTGCGGCCGCGGCCGGCGGGCGAAAAAAGGGCACCGCCCTTGCGAGCGGTGCCCCACGAGCGGTTGATCGGTGGCGGTCGGCGCGGTGGCGCTATTCGACCTTGTTGCCTTCGGCGTCGAACTTGGTGCCCTTCCAGTCGCCGAAGTCGGCGCCGGCGTCGATCCAGTCTTTGAGCGCCTTGAGCTCGGCGTCGGTGAGCGGGTCGGCCTTGCCCTCCGGGGGCATGAAGTCGTCGTGGTCCTTGTCGAGGGTCACGCGGCCGTAGATGAGGCTCTTGCCGGAGTCCTTCGGGGTGAGCGAGGCGTCGCCGTCCTCCTGGCTATCGCCGCCCTTGAGGATCTCGGCGGGGTTGTCGAGGCGCAGGCCGCCCTTGGGCTTCTTGGTGCGGCCGGAGGCGGTCTTGTAGGCCTCGCGGTGGCAGGCCATGCATTTGTTCTCAAGGACGGGCAGGACGTCCTTCTCGAAGTCCGCCATCGCGGGGATGGCCAGGCTGAGGGCGCCGAGGAAAGTGGATATCTGAACAGTACGTTTCATCGCGCCTAAAATAATGGATCCGCCCCCGCATGCAAGTCGCCCGGCGCCCGCACCCACAATTCGCCCCGCGCCGACCGTGGCACCCCTGGCTAGCCGAGGATCTCCGAGACGACCCTCCCATGGACGTCGGTGAGGCGGAACTCGCGCCCCTGGAAGCGGTAGGTGAGCTGCTCGTGGTCGAAGCCGAGCAGGTGCAGGATCGTCGCCTGCAGGTCGTGCACGTGCACCTCGCCGTCGACGACGCCGAAGCCGAGCTCGTCGGTGGCGCCGTGGATGTAGCCGCGCTTCACCCCGGCGCCGGCCACCCACATGGTGAAGGCGTCGATGTGGTGGTCACGGCCGATGGTGGCGCGCACCTCGCCCATCGGGGTACGGCCGAACTCGCCGCCCCAGACCACCAGGGTGTCGTCGAGCATGCCGCGCTGTTTGAGGTCCAGCACCAGGGCGGCGCTGGCCTGGTCGACGTCTTTGCAGACTTTCTCGAAGTCCTTGTTCAGGTTCTCCCCCGGCCCACCGTGGGAGTCCCAGTTGGTGTGGTAGAGCTGGACGAAGCGGCAGCCGCGCTCGACCAGCCGGCGGGCGAGCAGGCAGTTGTTGGCGAACGAGGCGCCGCCGCGCTGCGCGCCGTAGAGCGCCATCGTCCGCTCGGACTCCCCGCCCAGGTCCATCAGCTCCGGGGCGCTGGTCTGCATGCGGAACGCCATCTCGTAAGCGTTGAGGCGGGTGAGAACCTCCGGGTCCCCGACCTGGTCGAGGCGCTCCCGGTTGAGCGCGCCGACGGCGTCGTAGAAGCGCCGCTCGCGCTCGCGCGTGAAACCCTTCGGGCTGCGCAGGTGCAGGATCGGGTCCCCCTTGCCGCGGAAAGGGACGCCCTGGAAGGAGGTCGGCAAGAAGCCGCTCGACCACAGCGAATTGCCGGCGCGCGGGCCGCGTGGGCCGCTCTGCAAGACGACGAAGCCGGGCAGGCTCCGCGATTCGCTGCCGAGGCCGTAGGTCGCCCATGCCCCCATGCTGGGGCGCCCCGGCGCCGCGAAGCCGGTGTTCATGAAAAGCTTTGCCGGGCCGTGGTTGAAGACGTCGGTCGTCATGCCGCGCAACCAGGTCACCTCGTCGACGATCTTCCGGTGGTGCGGGAACATCTCGCTGATGTCCATGCCGCAGCGGCCGTGGCGCGCGAACTTGCGGGTGGAGCCGAGCAGGGTCTCGTTGCCCTTCAGGAAGGCGAAGCGCTTGCCCTTCATGAGGCTCTCCGGCGGCGTCTTGCCGCTGAGCTCGTTGAGCTTGGGCTTGTGCTCGAACAGCTCGAGCTGGCTCGGCGCCCCCGCCATGAAAAGGAAGATGACGTTCTTCGCCCGGGCGGCGAGAGGGGGGCGGCGCCCCGCCATGGGCTGCGACGGGTCGATCCGCGGCACGTGTTTGCCGAGGCCGTCTCCGGCGAGCAACTGGTTGAGCGCCATCGCGCCGACGCCGACGCCACACTGTCCGAAGAAGTGGCGGCGGGTGCGCTCGAGGGTCTGGAGGTCGGTGTTCAGGTCTGAGTTTTAAGTTTTAAGTGATTAAGTGTTAAGTGGGCGGCTCACTGCATACTGGCTTCTGATCACTCGCGGGTGATGAAGTTGTCGGTGTTGAAGATGGCGCGGGCGACGGCGACCAGGGCGGCGGCGTGGTGGGGCGGGGTGCGGGTGGCGGCGAGCCGCTTGTCGATCAGGGCCCTGCTGTCGTTCGGGGTGGTCTCGAAGCTGGCCGCGGCCACCCGGCCGTATCGGGTTAAAATGTCTAACTCTTTGCTAGAGGGCGGGCGGCAGAGCGCCAGGGAGAAGGCACGCGTGGCCCGCGCCTCGAGCTGTTCCCCGGGGTCCCCCGGCAGCTCCTCGGCGACGCGGGCGGCGAGGCCCTGGGCGAGCTCGAGGAACGCCGTGTCGTTGGCGAGGGTCAGCGCCTGCAGGGGGGTGTTCGAGCGCGGCCGCCGGGTGCAGGTGGTCTGGAAGTCGGGGGCGTCGAAGGTGCCGAACAGGGGGTAGGGCGCGCTGCGGTAAAAGAAGGTGTACATCGCCCGCCGGTAGCGGTCCCCGCCGGTGCTGGTGCGCCAGCCCTTGGCGCGTTGGGTGAAGGCGTAGATCCCGTCCGGCTGCGGGGGGTGGACGCCGGGGCCGCCGATCTTCGGTGAGAGGAGGCCGCTGGCCGAGAGGGCGGCGTCGCGGATGATCTCGGCGTCCAGCCGCAGCCGGGGGGCGCGGGCGAGCAGGAGGTTGAGCGGGTCCTTCTCCACGAGGTCGGGGCGCGCGGCGGAGGATCGCTGGTAGGTCTCGCTGGTGACGATCAGCCGGTGTAGCGCCTTCATCGACCAGCCGCCCCTGGCGAAACGCCGCGCCAGGTGGTCGAGCAGGTCGGGATGTGAGGGCGGTGACCCCTGGGTGCCGAAGTCCTCCTCGGTCTCGACCAGGCCGCGGCCGAAGTATCGCATCCAGATGCGGTTGACGGTGACCCGGGGCGTGAGCGGGTTGTCGGGGTGGACGAGCCAGCGGGCGAGGTCGAGCCGGTCGCGCGGCTCGTCGCCCGGCGGCAGCGCCGGCGGGACGGCGGCGAACACGCCCGGCGAGAGCAGGCCCCCCTCGCGGTCCGGGCGGGTGAAGTCGCCGCGGGTGAGGAGG
>JANQMB010000214.1 GCA_028280355.1 Verrucomicrobiales bacterium | reverse complement strand
AAATCTGTGGGAAGACCGGTTTGCAAAAGAACGTAAACTCAAAAAAGCCTTTAAGTCAGTTGAGGCTGTGGACTTATTGTATGGAGAACAAATTCGCGTTTGGGACGCGCCGTGGCCGATCCGCTTCTTCGTGGTGAACTGCCTCATCTTGCCGAAGCGCCCCAAGGAGTCGGCGGAGGCTTACCGCAGCGTCTGGCTACCCGAGGGTTCGCCGCTGGTCGTCACCAGCCAGAGGCAGCGCGAGGAGATGGCGCGCCGCCTGGAGATACCGGTCGAGCTGGCGATGCGCTACCAGAACCCCTCCATCGAACACGCCGTCGGCAAGCTGGTCGACCAGGGCGTCGAGCAGTTGGCGGTCGTCCCGCTCTTCCCGCACTACGCGATGTCCAGCTACGAGAGCGCCGCCGAGCGGGTGGAGACCGTGCTGGCCAAGATGGCGCCGGGGATCTCGGCGAGCTACGCCCCCCCCTTCTATGACGACCCGGGCTACATCGACGCCCTGGTCGCCAGCGCGGCAGACCACCTCGCCGGGGGGTACGACCACCTGCTGTTCAGCTTCCACGGCCTGCCCGAGCGACACTTGCGCAAGTCCGACCCCACCGGCTCGCACTGCCTGGCCGCCGACAACTGCTGCGCCGGCGAGCACCCCGCCCACCGGACCTGCTACCGCGCCCAGTGCTACAAGACGGTCCGGGACTTCGTCGAAAAGGCGGGCATCCCCGCCGACAAACACTCCACCGCCTTCCAGTCCCGCCTCGGCAAGGACCCCTGGCTGCAACCCTACACCGACAAGGTCGTCGAGGCACTGCCCTCCAAGGGTGTCAAGAAGCTGCTGGTGATGTGTCCCGCCTTCGTCACCGACTGCCTCGAGACGATCGAGGAGATCGGCATGCGGGCCAAAGACGACTTCGAGCGAGCCGGCGGCGATCAGCTGACCCTGATCCCCTGCCTCAACGAACACCCGCGCTGGTACGACGCGCTGGAGGCGATGGTGAACAGGGAGCTCGACGGCAGGCCTGAGGAGACGGGCACCTAGAGCAGTCAGAATTGAAATGTGACGTCTGCGGGGAACAGATCTCGCGCCCAGGCGGCGGCCTCATCGAGGCCGCCCTACTTCGCCCATAGCGTCCGCACATCCGCAGACCGGGTAGGGCGCTCTCGCCACTGCCAGCGCGAAGCGCTTCTCCATGGCGAAGCCAAACTGCAGAGCCGAGCGCAGCGAGGATAAGAGCGCCGTGAGGGCGACGCGGCCTCGTCCGAGGGATACAACTCGTTTTAAAGTGCTCTAGACATTCCGCCCCCCGAAGCGCCGCCCCCGGCGGGACGAGGGACCACGCGGCTGGCCGCCCCACAAGTCTGCGGCGCCCCCGTTACCCCCTGCTCACATCCACCCGGACATATTCCCTGGGCCGGCCGCCGGGGAACCGCAGCGTGACGAGTTCGTAGTTCGCGTCGAGGACGACCTTCGTCTCCCCTCTGACAGCCCGCGCGCCCCCCAGGGTGGTCACGTCTTCCCAGGTGATGAAATCCCGGCTCACCACCACCCGATAGCGCACGCCGGAGTCGGGCCAGCGGTGGCGGACGTAGCTGAAGGTGTAACCGTCGCCATCGTCGGCCACCACGGGGAGGCCGGCGGAGTTTCGGGTACGGTCTGCATAGACCAGCCCGCCCGACGACGGATCCCCCATCCCGAACGCGTAGTAGAGAAGTCCGGACACGCCGTTCCCCGACCGCCCGGCCAGGTCGCCCGAGCCGTCGGCGGGAAGGCCATTGCTGGCCCTCCAACCGGCGAGCAGCGTCCGCACCTGTACCATGACGTTGGCGGTCCACCGGCTGAAGCTGGAGGAGTACCCGGAACCGGGGACCAGCACCGAGACCCTGGCCTCGACATGCACCTCGGCCGATCGCACCGATGCATCCAGGCCGCCCAGGTCGAACTCCACCGCCAGCGGGGCGTTGAAGTTGTAGGTCTCGAAGGCGTTGGCGCCGTCGAAACCGGAGAACGACAGGGACGCCACCTTCCGCGTCGCATCGACACTCGTCACATCGACCCTCCAACCCGCCGGCATCGACCGGCCGAGGAACTCGAACTCGGCCCCAAAATAGATATTGATCTGACCGCCGGTCGCGGCGGGCGACGACTCGAACGCCACGACGGTGGCCGACGAGGCGGGCGCCCTCTCCACGACGAGCCGGTTGGGCGCACCCGCAGTCACGCCCGCGTTGAGGACGTTGGCGGCGGCGGCCGGCTGGGCGGCGACGCCGCAGAGGAGCAGGAGTCCCCAATACAGTAGAGAACCGCCCCCAAACCGTGGGGAGCGCAGGTGGCAGATGGTGGTGATGGAAAACATGGAGGTGAACACCCCGCTAAAGCGACATCCCGCCCTAAAATGGACCACCCGGTAGCCGGAGTTTTCGCCGCCCCTCAAAGAAAAAGCCGTCCCGTCAGCTGGCCCGCCCAAATCGTGCCCGATGCCCTCAGCGCGGTATCAGGGCAGCTCCCCCCTGGCGAGCGGGCGGAGGCCCTCCCAGACAGCGACCGCGTTCTCGCCGCGCACGAGGCTCTGGATGGGACCGGGGATGGCCGGCCGGCCAGCCGGGAACGGTTCGCCGAAATAGTCCCCCCCACCCCCTCGCGCGGGGTGGCCCCCGCGGCGCGTCGGTCCCGACATCTCGCCGAACGGGGCTCCCCCCCGCCGCGGGCGACTCCTGTTCGTTGTCGCCCGCCCCAGAACCCATGTCGATCCCGTCGGCGTTGGTGTAGCGGACGATGTTGTTGCGCACGAGCCAGTGATGGTCGCCGCGCAGCCCGAGCGCCCCCAACTGCGCCCACTTCGGTTCCTTTCAGAACTCAGTCGGGAGTTCACCGCGCCAGCCTACGGCCACATGAAACCGATCACCCCAAAAATTCGCCGCCCCCTAGGGGGGCGGCGGCCTCGCTACGCCAGGCTGTCGATGAGCGCAGCCGCACAGCCCCTGGCCGCCCTGCGGTATTTCGGGGGCAGTCCAAGCGTCGCCAGCGAGGAGTCGTTGAACAAGATCGAGGTCAGGCCGTAGGCCACCTGCCAGCGGGCGGCGGCCTTGGATTCCGGGTAGATCAGGGCCAGCCTCCCGCTGAGCACATCCGTCAGGTCGCCCATGTAACCGCGCATCTGGTCGCCGATGAAAGGGTAGCGCTCGGCGGCGGCGATCAGGTTCTCCGCGACGAGGATCGCCTCGCCCGACTGGTCGGCCAGGTCGTCGAACAGATAGCCCATCAGCGCCTCCCGGGGATTGGCGCCCAACGGGGCCCGCTCGAGCGCACGGAGGTGCTGGCTCCACCGGGACACGACCCGCCCACATAGGGAGCGGATCAGATCCTCGCGGTTCCCAATATAGTGGCGCAGGATCGTCCGTTTCATCCCCGCCTCCTCGCCGATCTTCTCCAACGAACTGCCCTCGAGCCCATACTTCACGATGCAGCGCTCGAACGCATCGAGGATCTGCTCGGTGCGCTCCGTGGTGAGATCCGGTCTCGGCATCGGCGGCACGATATTTAGATTTTCATATTTGACAATCTAAATGCGTCGGGCAATAGATTTTCTAAATCGAAAATTTACGAGCCCGTGTCGGGAACCTCGTTCCTGGCGCACGACCTAGACATCATCGCAGAATCGAACCCTCACCGAGCCGCCCCCCCTACCTGTCATCCACATGAAGATCCTAGCCCTATTGCTCTCGGCGTTTGCCCCCCTCCACCTCGACGCCTCGGGAACCGGGATCATCGGCTCCCGGGCGGTCGACCTGTCGGGCGAGATCCACTCCCTCGGTATGGACGACGGGAAGCCGCGCCCGGTCGCACTGGTCTTCCTCGACCCGATCTGCCCGATATCGCAAAAGTACGCCCCGCATCTGTCCAAGGTCGTCTCCGGGGAGGCCGCCCGCGCGGGGGTGGAGTTCTGCGGAGTGATATCGAGCCCCCACACGACGGCGAGGGACGCCGAGGAGTTCGTCGCGGAGTTCGGTATCGATTTCACGGTCCTCTTCGATGCGTCGGGAGAACTCGCCTCGACCTTGAAGCCCACCCACATGCCGGAGGCGTTCGTGGTCGGCGCCGGGGGTTCCCTCGCCTACCGTGGCCGCATCGACGATCGCTTCGCGGCGGTGGGGAAGCGCCGCGCCGATGTCCGTTCCCACGACCTGGCGGACGCCATACGGGCGGTGGCCGGGGGAAAGGCGCCACGCGTCGCCAGGACCACACCGGTCGGCTGCGTCTTCGAAGGCTGGCCCACGGCCGAAGAGCCCTCAGGGAAGGTGACCTACAACCGCGACATCGCCCCGATCTTCAACGCGCACTGCGTCGAGTGCCACCGCTCGGGCGGCATCGCGCCGTTTGCCCTGCAGAACTACAAGCAGGCGCTGCGCAAGGCGAAGATGGCCGCGCTGGTGGCCGAGGACCGCGTCATGCCACCGTGGAAGGCAGACGCAGACGCCGGGCGCCCACACTTTCGCAACGAGCGGCGCCTGACCGATCGCCAGATCGACCTGATCGTCGCATGGGCTGAGGGCGGCGCGCCCGAGGGGGATCCGGCCGACCTCCTGCCCGCCCCGGAGTTCGCCGACGGCGGCTGGCGGAACGGCACGCCAGACCTGGTCATGACCATGCCGGAGGCCTTCGAGGTGCCCGCGGACGGGCCGGATATCTACCGCTACTTCGTGATCCCCTGCCCGCCCGAACTGAAACGGGACCGGGTGCTGGTCGGAATCGACTTCAGGCCGGGGGACCCCAGCGTCGTCCACCACAGCGACTACTTCATCGACTATTCGGGGAAGGCGCTGAGGCAGAAGAGCACGGACGGCAAACCCGGCTTCTCCGTGAGCGGCACGGGCGGCTTCCTCAACTATTTCGACTCGGGTTTCCTAGGTGCCTGGGCGCCCGGGTCCGAGCCCTACAAGCTCGCCAAGGGACAGGGGATGGCCATCACGGGTGGCGGCGATGTGGTGATGGAGATCCACTATCACCCGACCGGCAAGGCGGCCGTCGACCGGAGCTCGCTGGGCTTCTACTTCGCGGACGCGCCGGTCGAGGAATACGTGAGCGGGCTCTTCATCGGCACCCAGGACCTCGATATCCCCGCCGGGGCAAAAGACTATTGGCGGGAGGTCTGGATGGACGTGCCCGCCGACCTGCGCCTGCTCGACGTCAGCTCGCACATGCACTACCTCGGCAGGGAGTCACACGTCCACGCCGTCCTCCCGGGCGGGGAGGAGCTCCCGCTGCTGGGCATCAGCGACTGGGACCTCAACTGGCAGACCGGCTACTACTTCCGCGAGCCGGTGCGCCTGCCGAAGGGCAGCCGCATCCATGCGAGGTTCCGCTTTGACAACTCGGCCGCCAACCCGGCCAATCCGCACTCGCCGCCGCAGGGGGTCGGCTGGGGCTGGGGCACGGACCAGGAGATGTGCGAGGTCTATATGACCGTCATCCCGGAAGACGACGGCGACTGGCCGGCGATCTCGAAGGCCATGATGGCGACCTGGTCACGGTCTGCCGACCCCGGCCACGCGAAACTGGCGGCCGTGCCCGTCGACCCGGTCGGGGACGCCGCACGCCTCACCCGGCTGAGCCTCTACGAACCGGAGGGCGAGGCCCTGTTGGGGCGCATCGCGGGATCGGTGGAGCTCGACGCGGTGCTGGCGGAGATGCGGCGCCTCGCGAAGGCCGACCGCCGGGACAAGGGCGCCCAGGTCGCGCTCGGGTCGCTGTTGGCCCTGGCCACGTGGGGCGAACCCGACCCGCGCAAGCAGTACCAACTCGCCGCGGAGGCGGACAAGGCCTTCGACCGCGCGATCGATATCGACAAATGGTACTGGGACGCGTGGATGGCGAAATGCGAACTCTACGGCTACTCGGACGACAGGCGCTGGGAGAAGAAGGCGATCGGAATGCTGGAGGAGCTGATCCGCCATCAGGGGAAGGCCCCTGACCAGCCGGCGAAGTATGGGAAGCCGGTGGACCTCCTCGAGGAACTGCGCGCGAAGCATCCGCCGGGGAAGGGCGGCCGGTAGGGGCGTCTGGCCGATGGCGCAGCGCGACGCCCGGGGCGACAGTCCGTCCGGGCTCTCCTGGGATCTTCAACGCCGCCCGTCCACAAGGGCCGCCCTCCCCTGATCGCGGTGCGGCAGCTCGCCCTAGCGCCCGGGGGGCCGTGACCGGCGCAATGTCTCGGAGGGCGTCTCGGCAAACCGTTTAGAGTACTCTTGTGAGAACCGCCCCAGGTGCGGGAACCCGCAATCCAACGCGATCGAGGTCACATTGTCGTTCGGCCTCCCCGCCAGGAGCCTCTTGCGGGCCGCCCTGATGCGGACGGTGCGGAGGAACTCCATCGGGCTGTAGTCCCGATATCGACGGAAGGCGCGATAGATGGACCTGGCGCTGTATCCGGTCTCCCTCGCCACCGTGGCCATGTCGATGGGGTCGGCGGCGTGCGCCGCCAGGTAGTCCTCCAGGCGCCGCACCAAACCCGATCCCGCATCCGGCGCCGGAACCTCCCACTCCTCACGGAGGTTGCTCTCCAGCCCGAACAAAATGGCCGCGATGGCGGCCTCCTCCATGCTCGCCAAGGCAGCGGGCGCGTCCATCAAACCTCCTGGCCGATTCAATTCCCGCGCCAGGAACTTCACCATCGACGCGAACGAGGCGACCTTGGCCTCGCTATAGGGATGGGAGTGGGCGAACCGGATCGGGCGGCGCGGCTTCCTGCCGATCCACGTGGACACCAGGTCCTCCATGTCCCCATGGTCGATGATGGCGCTGAGCAGATGGCTCCGCGTGTTGGCCACCACATCGAAAGGCCTCTCGCCCGACGCCACCGCGACCTGTTTGCTGTCGGCCAGGAACCGGTTGCCGGCAGAGCGGTATCCGTAGGCGCCGGACGTCACGAAGTCGAAGGAGTGGATCTTCATCGGCGCCAACGTCGACGTCGTGAACTCCACCGGGGAATCCGTGGACGCCAGGCGTAGCCAGCGGAGCGGCCGCATGTTCATCGACAGGCGGAACCCACCCGCGCCACGGGCGGTCTCCAGCTTCACCTCCTGGTAGACGCGACAGACGAGGGCGCGGGACTCGTCGAGATCCCGGCTGCGGAGCACGGGGAAACGGGACAGGAAGTCCTCGGGGCCCTGGACGCCCTCGTCCATCGACCCGCGCGCCCCGTTTTTCGCCTGTGCCGACACCGGATCAGCCTAGGCCGCCCGAACTGGGGAAGGCAAAGGTATTCTGGCACGTTGCGGATAATCCCGAGGCACGATGTGGATATCGGGGACGGCGGACGGGGGTAGGTTCGACGCGATCTCGAAAGACGCCTATCATGAAACGTATCGCCCCCATATCGGTCGCCGTGGCAGCAACAGCCACGGCCGCAGCCATCTGCCCGCCAGCCGCTAGAGCCCAATCTCAGATCGTGCACGACGCCGAGTTTGTCCGCATGGAGAAAGAGTTCGGGGCGCAATGGGGGGCCGACGGGTCGGCCGTCCGGGAGAAACTGGCGGCGCTGGAGGACAAGTTCGGAACGAAACCCAACATCGTCTTCATCCTGGCCGACGACATCGGCTACACTGAGCTCGGGTGTTACGGCGGCGGGAAGATCCGCGGGGCACCCACGCCGAACCTCGACAAGATGGCGCGGCGGGGGATGCGGTTCCTCTCGTTCTACTCGGAAGTGGAGTGCTCCCCCTCACGCGCCGCCGTCATGACTGGGCGCCACCCGATCCGCAATGGCCTCTATAACATCACCCTCCCTGGGGAGGTCGGCTCCGGGCTCCACCGCGAGGAGGTCACCATTGCCGAGGTCCTTTCGGCCGCAGGGTACTACACCGGCTTCTTCGGCAAATGGCACATGGGCGGCGAGGACGACCACCACCCGACGAACCAGGGGTTCGACGAGGCGGAGTGGTCCGAGGGCAACCCCCCCTGGTGGGTCGGCAACCGGGACGCCAAGGCGACCGACGATGTGGGAGGGTTCACGCAGCGGGGCATGATCCACTCCCCGGGGCCAGAGAACTTCCCCTACGAAACCGGTGGCGTGATGCGCGCCAGGAAGGGTCGGGAGCCGGAGATGGTCTACCGGTACTCGATGGAGAAGTACAACACCTACGACTCCGAGGTCGCCGATCACGTCATCGACTTCATCGGGCGCCGCTCGAAGACCGACCGCCCCTTCTTCGTCAGTTTCTGGGGCAAGGGCAACCACTTCTGGGGCGCACACCCCGACTTTCGGGACACCCCCGCCGGGACGAACTGCGCCGCACAGATGGTGGAACACGACCACAACGTGGGGAGGGTCCTCAAGACGCTCAAGGACCTGGGTATCGCAGAGAACACGCTGGTGGTCTGGTGTGCCGACAACGGGCCGATGTATACCGTCCACCCCCATGGCGGCTACTCCCTCCTGCCCGGGGCGAAGGGCGAGACCCGCGAGGGTGGGGTCCGCGTGCCGGCGGTCGCCTGGTGGCCGGGGATGATCGAACCCGGGCAGGAACCGCTGGATCTCGTCCAGATCACCGACTGGTTCACCACCTTCGCGAGCCTCGCCGGTGCCGGGGGGCACATTCCCGGAGATCGCGTCACCGACGGCATCGACCAGAGCGGGCTCCTGCTGCTCGGCGAGGGCAAGGGGCGTCGGGACTTCGTGTTCCACTGGAACAGGGACACCCTCGAGGCGGTCCGGAAGGACCAGATAAAGATCAACCTCAAGCCGCGCAACCCCGACTTCCATTTCTACGAGGTCTATAACATCTACCACGACCCCGCCGAACGGTTCCCGAACGAGATCCAGAACGGGCTCTGGGCCGGCCCCGGAATGACAAAGCTCATCCAGGAGCACATGCTGCTGATGAAGAAGTTCCCCAACCGGAAGGTGGAGGGATACTACCGAGACTTCGACCGCTCGTTCGACCCGGAACCCTCACCTGTCTACAAGACGAAGAAGCAGGTGGACTGGTAGATCCCGGGCAGGCGCTCCTATCGTCCCCTTCGGCTTAGAACTTCTGCACCCTGACGAAGAAGGTGTCGAAGGGGCCGCAGAGGGCCACGCTGTTGATGGACCTTGTGGTGGTGGTGCTGCTGAGCTGCCCCGTTACGCCCCCCAGGTCGTGAAGGTGACGAGGT
>JANQMB010000158.1 GCA_028280355.1 Verrucomicrobiales bacterium | reverse complement strand
GGCATGCCGGCGGATCGGCGGGTGCCGCCCCGGACAGGTTCCTGGGGCGATCGGCCCGGGGTCCGGGGGCGGCCCGCCCGGGGCGGATGGGCCCTCCAGGCGCCTGAGCGCCGCGCGCAATTTGCGCCGCGCGCGCATCGCCGTCACCTTCACCTTGGACTCGCCCCAGCCGGTCAGCATACAGACTTCCCGGACGGTGTGCTCGTCGAGGTCGAGGAGGCGGATCGCCACCCCCTCGTGGGGGCTCAATGTGCCGAGGAGTTTTTCTAGCAATTCGCCGGCAACCTCGACCTGCTCCGCTTCGCCGCCGGTGGCCCGCTCGAGGAACTCTGTCTCGTCCAGGTTGAGCTCGGCGAAGCACACCACCGGCCGCACCCTCTGCCGCCTCAGCCGGTCGTAGCAGGTGTTGATGGTGATCCGCGACACCCAGTGGGCGATCGGCCGCCCGCCCGCGAAACGGTCGAGCCTCGCGAACACCTTCATGAACACCTCCTGTGTCAGGTCCTCTTCCTCCTCCCTCCTCGGGAGGTGGTTGCGGACGATGGCGACGACGGTGGGGAGGAGGTGGTCCACCAGCGCCCGGCAGGCGGCTTCGTTGCCGCGTCGGGCCAACGCGATGACACGTTCGGTGGGAGCGGGCTCGGTGGGGGCGGCCTGCATTCAGATTGGGGGGGTGGGGTATTTTTGAGGTCGGCGTTAGCCTATATGCGGGGGCGCATCCCCGCACCTGAAACAGGGTGATTTCTTTGTCATGAAAGGCCTCGGCGCCGGCTTCCCGGAGAGCCGTTGACTGGGTGGGGGAACCCTCTATGATCTTTGCCGATGACCCCCGCCCGACCACTCCTCGTCGCCCTCCTGACCTCGTTGCCCGCCGCCCCCTGCATCGCCCGGATCGGGGAGTCGAAACTGGAATGCGTCGAGCGCTACGGCACCCCGGTGAAGACGGTCGCGGCGGAGCTGGTCAAGAGCGACGCCGACGCGGACGTGTTCGAGTTTGGCGGTTTGAAGATCGTCGTCGAATACCGCGACGGCAAAGCGTGGTTGCTCAGCTACGCGGGCAAGGGGCTGAACAAGGAGGACGTCGAAGGCCTGCTGGCGAAGAACTCCGGCGAGGCGGCCTGGAAGAGCGGCAAGTTCCTCGACGCGCAGCACTGGATCGCCAGGGAGCAGGGGCTGCACGCCGTCCACTTCATCTACCCGACCCGGCGCCTGGTGGTGATGACCAAGGCGAGCCTGAAGGCGGACCGCCACCCGAGGAGGAAGCTGGCCGCCGAGGAGGAGGGCGACGGCGACGGGGAGGCGGCGGACGCGGCGGCCGAGGGGGAGGAGAAGAAGCCGACCGGCAAGCCGGACCGGCTGGAGGGGTTTTAGGCCGCGCGCGGGATCTCGGTGCGGGTTCAGCTGGCCCCGGAGGTCTGGTGCCCTTCGCGGGAGCGCCTCTCCTCCCCGTAACGCTTCGCGGCGTTCAACCGCATCTCCCGCACGTCGCGTTCGAACTGGTCGAAGGTGATGAGCTGGAACTCGCGGCTGGTGGTCTCGACGACCGCGGTGAGGCTCTCCACCCAATCCCCGCTGTTCAGGTAGTGGACGTCCCCGACCCGCTTGTCGGCCGGGGTGTGGATGTGGCCGCAGATGATGCCGTCGCAGTGGTGCCGCCTGGCGAACTTCTGCAGCTGGTCCTCGTATTTCCCGACGAAGCTCACCGCGGACTTGACCTTGGCCTTGATCGCCTTGCTGAGGGAGAAGTAGGGTTTGCCGCGCAGCCTGCGGTAGCCGTTGTAGAGGCGGTTGAGCCGCAGCAGCTGGGTGTAGCCGAAGTCGCCGAGGATGGCGAGCCAGCGGTGGTTGGTGGTGACAGCGTCGAAGCCGTCGCCGTGGACGCAGATGTAGCGGCCGTGCGGGGACTCGTGGATGTGCTCGTTGGCCACGGTGATCTTGTCGAACTCGAAGGGCAGCACGCGCCATAGGAAGTCGTCGTGGTTGCCGCGCAGGTAGACGACCTCCGTATCGTATTTCTCCGCCTTCTTCAGGATCAGCCGGAAGAAGTGGGTGTGGTCCCGCGTCCACCGGCCGCGGCGCGCGAGCGCCCAGGCGTCGATGATGTCGCCGTTGAGCACCAGCTTCTCGCAGGTGGTGTGGCGCAGGAAGTAGTTGATCTGCCCGATCTTGCAATCGGCGCAGCCCAGGTGGACGTCGGAGATGAAGATCGTCTTGTATCGGATCAGCGGGCGTTTCATGGCGTTGCGGCGGGTTCGGGACGGGTCCCCCGGCGGGCGTGTCCCCCGGCCGGCCGCCGCGGTTGCGAGGCGTTGGCCAGGAGCGATTCGAAGCGGTGGACGATGGCGTCCCAGGAGCGGCCGGAGGCGGTCTCCCTTGCCGCGGCCCTGATCGCCGGCCAGTGGGCGCGCGAGTTCAGGGCACGGCGCAGGGCGTCGCGTAGCGCGGCCCGGTCGCCGGGCGGGGCGGTGAAGCCGTTGTGGCGGTTCTCGACGAACTCCCCCGCGGCGGCCATCGCGAAGGCGACCGGGACCAGGCCGCTGGCCATCGCCTCGAGCACGACGTTGCCGAAGGTGTCGGTCTCGCTGGGGAATACGAAGATGTCGGCGGAGGCGTAGTGGGCGGCCAGTTCCTGCCCCCGTTTGACACCGGTCCATACCGCTTCGGGGAACTGGCGTTCGAGCTCCCTCCGCGCCGGGCCCTCGCCGACCATGACCGCCTTGGCCCGCGGGTGGGCGGCGCGCAGCTGGCGCAGCGAGGAGAGCGCCAGGGGCAGGTTCTTCTCGGGCGCGATCCGGCCGACGTAGAGGACGACCGGGTCGCCGTCGGCGGCGCCCCAGCCGCGGCGGAGCTCCGCGCGGCGCTTGTGGGGTGAGAAGAGCTCCGTGTCGACGCCGCGCCCCAGCAGCTGCACGTTGCGGAACCCGCGCCGGCCGAGGTCGTCGACCAGCGACTGGGTGGGGGCGAGGGTCGAGGAGGTGTCGTTGTGGACCCGCTGCAGGTAGTGCTCGGCGAACGACCCCAGGAAGGGCAACCGGTAGTGGGCGAGGTATTCCGGGAAGTGGGTGTGGTAGCCCGAGACCGCCGGGATCCCGAGCCGCCTGGCGGCGCTGACCGCGGATCGGCCGAGCGGCCCCTCGGTGGCGACATACACCGCGTCGGGTCCGGTCTGCTGCCAGTGGGTGAGCAGGCGGCGCTTGCGTGGCAAGCCCAGCCTCAGGTCACCGTAGCGCGGCAGCGGGACGCCGGGTACCCGGTATTCGCGGCAGGCCGACTCGGGGGGGGCGACCGGGTCGTCGCCCGCCGCCGGCTTGGGGCGGAACACCTCGACCTCGTGCCCGCGCTCCACCAGCCCGTGGCTCAGGCGCTGCAGACAGGTGGCCACCCCATTGACATCGGGTGGGTACGTGTCCGTGACGATGGCGACCCTCATTGTCTACCCGTTCTCGGGCAAGTGCTGGGGAAAACCTAACGAACGCCCCCGTCGGCCGCTGGGAATAACTCGTGTCGGAATTGTGAACAATGTGACGAATCGTCACAAAAAAGGGGGCGCAGAAGGGCAAAGGCGTTTGTCCCCCAGTTTCGAAAATGTTATGTTTTCCGCCCTTGTCTTTTTGCACAACATCGTACCGGAGCGCGGCTTGGCCGGGCGTCTGTCGCCATCTCCTGAAGCCGGAGGGAGAGGTGGCTGGGGCGGCGGTCTTCCTCCATGGGCTCGGGGATCACGGTGGCCGACACCTGCGGCAGCTGGAGGTTTTCGCGAGCCGCGGGATTGCGGTGTTGGCGGTCGATCTGCCCGGGCACGGCCGCAGCGCCGGTCGCCGTGGGTATCTCGGGCGGGGCTTCCAGATCGTGTATCAGATCGTCGACGAGGCCTTCGACCACCTCCGCGAGTCCGGGTATCTACCGGCAGGGGCGCCGGTGGGGTTGTGCGGGCACTCGATGGGGGGGTTCCTGGCGCTCAACTACCTGGCCGACCGGCGGCCGGCGCTGGACTTCGTCTGGTTGAGTTCCGCCCTTTGCGACGCCCGGCCGAAGGTCCCCGCCGTGCTGCGCCCGGCCTTGCGGCTCGCCGCCTTCGTCGCCCCGGGGTTCACGACCGAGACGAAAATCCGCTCCGAGTTGTGCAAGCGCGACCCCGAGCGGATCAGCGAGGCGAAGGGGGACCCGCTCGTACATCGTTCGTTGTCCCTGCGGCTGGCGTCTGATCTGCTGGTGGCATCCGCGTCCCTGTCCGGCCGGCTCGCCGCCGGCCGGCCGGTGGCCGATGTCCTGTTCACCCACGGCGGCGCCGATGCGATCTGTCCCCCGGAGATCGCGCGGCGGGTATCCGAGGCGATGCCGGCAGGGCGCAAGCACTTCGCGGAGTTTCCGGAGCTGTTGCACGAGCCGTTCAACGACCTCGGCCGTGCCTCGTTTTTCCAAACCCTCGAAGACTGGGTGTCTTCCAGCGCCTTGGCGTCTCGCCGCCGGCTCGCTGCGTAGGGGGAACCTGCGTTTGGGGAGACCTGCGTTTTGGGGGAACCGGCGCAGGCCGGACACGACCACGGGGGTGGCCACGAGGCTACCTATTAGGGGAGCCGCCTGTTCCCGGCTCTGTGTGGCGTTCGCCGTCTATCCGGCGTCGGCGAACCGTCCGGCGACCGCGTCCCAATCGACCAGGTTCCACCAGGCGGCGATATAGTCGGGGCGGAGGTTCTGGTATTTGAGGTAGTAGGCGTGTTCCCAGACGTCGAGGCCGAGCAGCGGCCGTTTGCCCTCCATGCAGGGGTTGTCCTGGTTGGCGGTGGAGCTCACCTCGAGCTTGCCGCCGGCGATGCTGAGCCAGGCCCAGCCGCTGCCGAAGCGGGTCGCCCCGGCCTTGGCGAACTCCTCCTTGAAGGTGTCGAAGCTCCCGAAGGTGGAGCCGATCGCCTCGCCGAGGGCGCCGGAGGGCTCGCCGCCCTTGCCCGGCCCCATGCTGGTCCAGAACAGCGAGTGGTTGGCGTGCCCGCCGCCGTTGTTGCGGACGGCGGTGCGGATGTCCTCGGGCACCGCGTCGAGGTCGGAGACCAGCTCGCAGATCGACTTCGCCTCCAGCTCGGCGTTGCCGGCGATGGCGTTGTTCAGGTTGGTGATGTAGGTGTTGTGGTGCTTGCCGTGGTGGATCTCCATCGTGCGCGCGTCGATGTGCGGCTCGAGGGCGTCGAAAGCGTAGGGGAGGGCGGGTAGTTCGTGGGCCATGGGTTCGGATTGGGTTCGGGTTTCGAGTTCTTGTGCGGGCAAGCGTGAACGGTCAAGGGTTGGTGGTCAAGGGGAGGTGGGGGAATTCGCGCCCCGGCGGACCGGGGGGGCGGCTCAGCGGTCCGCCTCCTCGAGGAAGTTCAGGGCCTTGTCGAAGCTGCAGTTGGCCAGGAAGTGTTCGAGGCGGGGGGGCAGGGTGCCGGCCAGGGAGCGGTGGAGCTGCCCGATCTCTTCGGAGACCGACCGCAGCGCCCCGAGGTGGCCGTCCGGGTCGCGGTCGCGCCAGGCGTGGTCGGCGATGAGATCGAGGCGGCGGCGCAGGAGGCCGGCGAGCGTCTGGAGGTCGTCGGGCATCCCCACTACCTCTAGCGAGGCGCACCGCCCCGGCAAGCGGCTGGGCCGAATCGCCGATTGATCTTTCGACCTTCAGACGGGAGCGTTCCGGCCAATGGGATTCCACCTCATCGATTGGGTCGTCGTCGCCGCCTACCTCGGTCTCACGACATGGATCGGCCACGCGATGAAGGGCAAGCAGGGCACGATCAAGGATTTCTTCCTCGGCGGGCGGTCGCTGCCGTGGCCGGCGGTGAGCGGTTCCATCATCGCCACCGAGATCAGCGCCCTGACGTTCATCGCGGTGCCGGCGGGGGTCTTCGCGGCGAACGGCGACATGCGGTATCTCCAGTGGGCGATCGGCTCGATCATCGCGCGCGTCATCGTCGGGGTCTTCTTCGTCCGGCTCTACTACCGGCGACAGATATTCAGCCCCTATGACTTCATGGGCAACGTGCTCGGGGAGCACGCCCGGAGGACCACCACCGTGCTCTTCTGGGTGGGCGGGATCCTGGGGCAGAGCGTGCGGGTGATGGTCACCGCCATCATCCTGCGCGCGGTGACCGGGATCGACGCCAACCTCTGCATCCTCCTGGTCGGCGCCTTCGCTGTCGCCTGGACCCTGATGGGCGGCATGCGGACGGTGATCTGGACCGACGTCGTCCAGTTCCTCGTCTTCCTGGTGGGCGGGATTGTCGCCCTCGTCGTCCTGATCTCGGCGGCCGGTGGGTGGGGAGACTTCACCGGGGTGGCCGGGGAGGCCGGGAAGCTGCGGGTCTTCGACCTCGAGTTCTCCCTCACCGACGAATACATCCTGTGGGTCGCCATCTTCGCGATCCCGTTCCAGAACGTCACCGCGTACGGGCTGGACCAGCTGATGGTGCAGCGGGCCTTCTGCTGCAAGGATGCCAAGGACGCCGGCAAGGCGGTGATCTGGAGCAGCGTCTCGCAGGTCGTCACCCTGGTGATGTTGCTGGTCGGGGCCGGCCTCTACGCGTTCTACGAGGCACACGAGATGTCCCCGGAGATGGCCGCGCAGATCGCCGAGGAGAGAAACACGGTGTTCCCGCTGTGGATCCTCGAGAACCTCCCCGTCGGCGTGGGGGGGCTGATTATCGCGGGCGCGTTCGCGGCGGCGATCAGCAGCCTCGACTCCATCCTGGCGGCGCTCTCCCAGACGTCGATCTCGATGTTCACCAAGCAGGAGACCATCGACGCGGACCAGGGGCGGCTGGTCTCCCTGTCGAGGTTGGTGGTGGTCGGCTGGGGGGTGGCGCTGACGCTGTTCACCATGGTGCTCTATACCGTGGGGCAGGACTCCGACCTCATCGCGCTGGCGTTCGGCATGCTGACCTATACCTACGGCCCCCTGTTGGGCATCTTCATGCTCGCCGTATTGGGCAAACGCCGGTCCGCCGGGGGGATCCTGCTCGGGGTCGGGGCGTCCGTCATATTTACCTTGTGGGTACAGCCCCACTTCTACCAATTTGCGGGCTGGGCCTTCGGTATGGGGGAGGGGACGGCGGAGGCGATCCGGCCCGACATCTCGTGGGCGTGGATGTTCCCGATCTCGTTCCTGATCACCTTCGTCTGCGGCTATTTCTTCTCCTCCGTAGAGGGGGAGGACGCAACTCCCTCAGCGTGAAAACTTACCATCGTTCGGGTTATGTTAGTGTCCCCGGGGCGACCGTAAATGGCGTTTTTTTGAGCAGTTCGGGCGGCTGCTGGGGAGGTGTTTGTGGTGTCGATTTATAGTGGGTTGGACGATTGTGAAACGCCGGGAAATCCTCCCGGTACAGAGATCCCGCAGGAGGTTTTTTTTCGATCTGGTTCACGAAAAGTCTTGTCGGGTATGTGACGGAGAAGTTACTCTCCCCGCTGCGACGGCAGTCCGGTTGGTGGGCGCCGCGACGAGCCTGGGACGGGTTTAGGAAAGGTCCCTCGGCGACTCGTGGGGTCGGCTGGCCACGAGGGGGCAAGACCGCCGCAACAGAATCGTGTGGGAGCACAGAGGGTGTGCGCCGGGTGTTTGAGCCCCGGCCGCCCGACGGGTTGTCCCGCGATATCAGCCCGGTCGATGCCTTGGTCGGCGGGGCGCCAACAACGGGAACTTCACAAACCTTTACCAACAGCTCTACCGAGACATGAAAATCACCCACTGCATCACCCAGTGCCGACAGCCGATGTCGGCCCAGCCTAGCCGTATTGTCGCCGACCTGCCCACCTGCACGTTCGGATAGTCGATGGCGGAGAAGCTGAACGCTATCTGGAAGGAGATTTGTGCAAAGGTCCGGGGGCAGGTGAGCCCGGACACGTTCAGGCGCTGGTTCTCCTCGACGCAGCTCAAGGAGGCCGACGAGGACCGCCTCCTCGTCCTGGTGCCGAACCATATCTACGGGCTGTGGATCGACACCAACTACATCGCCATCCTCAACCATGCGGTGACTGAAGTGTTAGGCGCCCCGCGCAAAGTCGACTACGAGTGTGCCGGCGGCGCCAGGCCGGCCGACGCGGATGCCTTGGAGCCGGAGGCCGAAGCCCCCGGCGACAGCACGGCGGTGGCCGCGGACGATGGGGCGCCAGAGATGCCGGCGGCCGCGCGCGGGCCGGGGCGCCCCGCCGGGCGCCAGGTGCTTGAGCCGGCCCCGGGGGGGACGGCGTTCGAGAAGACGATCAAGCGCGTGGGGCTGAACCGGCACCACCGCTTCGAGACCTTCGTCATCGGTTCGAACAACGAGTACGCCTGCGCCGCGGCGCACGCGGTGGCCAGCGGCCGCTCGGAGGGCTACAACCCGCTGTTCATCTGGGGCGGGCCCGGCCTGGGCAAGACCCACCTTCTGCACGCCATCGGCTACAAGCACCTGAGCGAGAACCCGAAGGCCAGGGTGGTCTACGTCACCTGCGAGCAGTTCACCAACGACTTCATCGAGGCGCTGCAGAACAACTCGCTGAGCAAGTTCCGCAACAAATACCGCAGGGCGGAGATGCTGCTGGTCGACGACATCCACTTCCTGGCGGGGAAGGAGAAGTCCCAGGAGGAGTTCTTCCACACCTTCAACATGATCTCCGACGGCCGACGCCAGATCGTGGTGAGCAGCGACCGCCCGGCCAACGAGATCTCCGACCTGGAGGAGCGCATCGTGTCGCGCTGCGAGTGGGGCCTGACCGCCGGCCTGCAGCTGCCCGACGTCGAGACCCGCCTGGCGATCCTGCGCAAGAAGATGCAGCT
>JANQMB010000097.1 GCA_028280355.1 Verrucomicrobiales bacterium | reverse complement strand
CGGCGAACGGCAGGTTGCCGACCGCGAACGGCAGGTCGAGCAGGCCGCCGCCACGCTGCTGGCTACCGAAGTCGATGACACACACGTCGAGGCCGGCCGCCGGCACCAGCGACGCCCCGGCGGGGTCGACGAAGGTCCCGTTCGAGTGCGCCCAGACCTCGCCCGCCAGCTGGATCGAGTCGACCGGGTCCTCGCCGCCGCGCTGGAACCCGCCCAGGTCGGTGACCCCATCCAGGTTGTCGTTGCTCACCGTGCCCGAGACCGAACCGAGGGAGGCGCTCGACAGCGAGGCGTTGAAGGTCGCGCTGGCCGCCGCCCCGTCGCGGCTGCTCAACGCCGAGAGGTCGGCGGAGCCGTCGAAGCCCGAGCCGATCCCGACACCGGCGACATCGGTGAAGGCAGCGCCGGAGGTGGCGAGGTCGAAGACCGTCCCCTCGTTACCCAGGCTGACCACCCCGACCGCGGCCGGCCCAAAGGTCCCGTTCAAGAACACCCTGCCGAGGTCCGCGGTCGCGCTGCCGCCGTTGCCCACCTGGACGCCGCCGAGCTCGAAGGTCACCTGGCTGTCGACCGTGTGCAGGAGGTCGGTGAGGCCGACGCCATGCCCGGCGTTCCCACTCGCGCCCTGGCCCACGTAGCGCCCGTTGCCGGCCACGTTCAGGTAGGTGATGGTCAGGCCGGTGATGTCCCGTTCGTCGAAACGGAACGTCACGTTGCCCGTGGTGCTCTGGTTGTCGGAAGTCACGTTGTTGATCCCCGACACCGAGGTGCCGGACGAGACCTGGGTCACGCCGGGGTCGGCGAGGAGGATCTCCGTCGGGGCAGCGGTCGAACCGTCGGCGAAGCGCACCTGGACCGAGATGTAATCGATGAACGAGTGGCCGGACTGGTTGGAGGAATCGCTGTCGACGTCCCAGAAGGTCAACTCGAGGGCGTCCACGGGGGTGTCCAGATCGAAGGTGTGTGTCGAACCCTCGTTGTCGTAGTTGCCCCGCTGGTAGATCTCGAGGTAGTGCTCGCCAGCCCCCGAACTCCCGCTGCCGGTGCCGTTGAAAGCGGCCGGGTCGTCCGGGTAGATGGTGACCTGGTGATAGCCGCTGATAAACGCGACGTCAGCACCCGGGGTGCCCAGGTCGACCAGGTCGGCGTCGTAGTCGATCCCGATGCCATTCTGCGTCGTCGACTGCGGATCGAGCGAGCCGTCCGAGAACGCCGCGTCCCACAGTTGCCAGTCGAGCAGGGTACTCGCACGCGCGCCAGCTCCGAGGACGCCAGACGCGACCAGGAGACAGAGCAGCCAGACGCCCCCTCGACCTCGATCGACAGGACTTGAAAGACAATAGTCATCCACTGCCAAATAATAACACTTTTTTAAAAAATATAATAATTTTTATAATTAATTTCTCTTAGCGATTTTTCGCATAGAATCCTATATTTCAAGCTGTCGGTAGCCGGTTTCGTGTTCATAGGAGTACCTGTATCGGGCAAGAGAGGCTTCAAATTCCCTATCTCCGGTTCGTCATGCCAGAATTCGCCGTCGAGAAGACCACCACTATCGAAGCCCCCCCGCAGGCCGTGTTCGACGCGGTGCGCGACTTCCGCAGCTGGCCGGCCTGGTCGCCGTGGCTGATCGCCGAACCCGGTTGCAAGCTCGACTACCGGGAGGACGGGACTGGCTACACCTGGGATGGGGAGATCGTCGGCTCCGGCGAGATGGCGGTCGTCGGCGAAGAGGCCCCGCGCTCGATCGACTGCCAGCTCGATTTCCTCAAGCCCTGGAAATCGCGATCGGCCGTGCGCTTCGCTTTCGCCGCGCGCGGCGGCGCCACCGAGGTGACCTGGACGATGCGCGGCTCGCTCCCCTTCTTCATGTTTTGGATGAAGGGCATGATGACGGCGTTCGTCGGCATGGACTACCAGCGCGGGCTGGCGATGCTCAAAGATCATGTCGAGAAGGGCTCGGTGCCCTGCGAGCTGGAGTTCGCCGGGGTCGCCCCCTTCGAGGGCTTCCCCTACCTCGGCGTCAAGACCGCCTGTGCGATCGCCGAGATCGGACCGCGCATGGGGGAGGACTTCGAGAAACTCAAGGCGCTGCTCGCCGAGCGGGGGATCGAGCCGGCCGGCAAACCGTTCTCGATCTACCACAAGTGGGCGCTGACCAAGGGGCTCACCGAGTACACGATCGGGTTCCCGGTCGGGGGTCCGCCCGCCACCCCCCCATCCGGTTTCGTCACCGGCGAGCTCCCCAGCTGCCGCTGCTACCAGGTCCGACACACCGGTCCCTATCACCATCTCGGCAACGCGTGGGCCTCGGGCATGATGCACGCCCGCGCCAAGGTGTTCCGGCAGAACAAGAGGCTACCCCCCTTCGAGATCTACCAGGACGAGCCCGGCGGGGCCGACGACACCGACCTCGTCACCACGGTCCACTTCCCGGCCAGATGAGGCCGGGGAACCTCTACACCGACATCCCGCCAGAGCTACCCGAGGAACTCGTCCAGGTGCTCGCCGAGGGGCGAGGTCGTGTGCGCATCGAGCGCATCGTGTCGCGCGGCCAGGCGTCGCCGCCGGGGTTCTGGTATGACCAGGAGGGCGCCGAGTGGGTGGTGCTGTTGCGCGGCTCGGCAGTGCTGCGGTTCGAGGGCGAAGACGAAGTGGTCCCGCTGGCGCCCGGCGACTGGTTGGAGATCCCACCCGGCCGCAGGCACCGGGTCGAGGAGACCGCAGCCGGCGAGGACACCGTCTGGCTGGCGGTACATTGGGGCTAGGGCGTGTTCCTCGCCATACTTCGACGGCGAGGGCAAAACGGACGTATGCGGTGAAGATGACGTCGAGCTTGTCGAAGCGGGAGAAGAGGCGTCGGAAACCCTAGGCCGACTGATGGCCGAACACCTACCCGGCGACCTTGAACAGATCGAGCCATCACCAAGGAGAAGCTGAAGAGGGACGGGGAACTCGTCGAAGACAAAATCACGGGACTCAGGAGGAGCAGAATGGCGAAGCCGGAGATGAGGTAGCGTCTGCCGGCGTACCCGAGGGGTCAGAGAGCACCACATCGGGCGCGATGGCGTGAATCTTCCAAATCGCCAGGCGCCCCGCCTCGTAACTATCGACGAGCGACCTGCTCACTTCGAAGTAGCCAGCATCTCCGCCCGGAGGTGGGCTATCGTCCCTTCGCGCGGGCGAGAACCGCTGCGATGCCCAGCACCGCAAGGCCGCCGAGGGCGATCAGCGGCCAGGGGTTGCCACCATCACTGGCCTCGCTGACGGAAGGTTCGCCTCCATCTAGTGCATCCTCCGACTTCGGTCTCGGCGGATCGCTTATCCCCGGCTCGTGATTCCCTCCACTGGACGACTCGCCCTCTTCTTCCGGGGACGGTCTGCCCAGTCTCTTCTGGATCATCTGCACGATCTCCTCCCGCCCTTCCGCGTTATTGAGAGATAAGAGCTCGTTATCGACAAGATCGATATCGATATGTTCCTTCAGGTAGCTTATGACATCTATGCGGAGGCTGTCAGCCACATCGATCTCGGCTCTGGTACTTGGAGTAAAAGGTGGGATCACCCAAAATCGGTCAGGCTGATCCAGAAAGCGGAGGAGAACCTCGACCTTGAAGTCGCTTTGGGGGAACTTCCAGAACGCGGCGCGCAGCCCCAAAGTTTGGTCGAGCGTCCCCGATCCCAGCACCTCTTCGACCTTTTCGATGGAGCCATCTTCCAACATGGCGAGCGCGTCTCTGACTTCGTCGCGCAACATACGGTGCGACCCTTCTTCGACGGCAAACGACGGCAGGCTTATAGCAAAAAGCAGCCCGGCCTGAAGAATGCATGCCCTAGAGATCATGGCCGTTCCCCGTCGCAGTTCCATCATCATTCCACTTCTCCAGCGGATCGTCAAACTTCGCCTCGGCCACGAAATGCCAGTCGTGGTAGTCGGAGATGCGGAACCAGGTCGCCCCCTCCCGTTCCCCGTCCCACAACTCGACCCGTGCGAACTCCCGGAAGCTCACTTCGATTCCAAAACGGTGTCCGTCGGCACCCCAGCGTTTGTCAAAATCTAACCAGGGCGCATCTATGCTCGTTATCTCCCCGACAGGATGCCCTAAGAACAGGTGCGCCGAGGCTGCGTATGGGTTCGTATCTTCATCCAATACAACATCGCTATCGTCGTTGCCCATCACGGGGTTCACTGGAAATACCACGACCTGATCGCTCTCCTTGGGGGGCGTCTGGTTCTTGAACAAGTTTCCGTAAGCTGGACTGGTTTTCAACGTGGCCTCGGGAATCAGGTTCGGGTTGTTGATCGTGACCTGCATCGCCCTGCTCACGTCCCATTTGGTGGAAGCTGATCCTGCAAGGCTGTTGATGCGGACGATATGGTAGACTTCCCCCTCGCCGTCCGACCCTCCCTCGCTGGGGACGGGGCTTTCGTTTTCGCCGTGCAAATTGGGTCTCTCCTCAGCCGTGATGACCAACGGGGGCAATATCCGGAAAGAGAAGCGCCACCATCTGGCCGGGTTCAATTCCGATGCAGGGAGCTTCGCAACCCCCGCCCTCGACCCGAGGTATTCGCCACCCTGAGTCACATGGAAAAATTCCGCCGTGCCAGGCTGCGCGGTGGTCTCACACCACACGACCCAGACGTTCATCGCCTGGGCGACCTCCCCGGTCGCCTTGACCTTGAGCTTCACCGCGGTCCTCCCGGCGGCATCCCGTTTGACCTGCCTCTTCGTGGACTCGCCAGGAACCGCCTCGCCCCCCTCCCATTCCAAGAGCTCGTCGAACTTCGCGTCGTCATACCCCGGCGCTTTGAGCACTACGTAGTCGTCCGGGATCTCCTCGCTCTTCTTCGGCGAGACGTAGTGCCCGTCCCCGTCTGGGCCATTGACGCTCGGGATCAAGTCGCCCGTCACCCCGACCTGCCCATCGTCGGGGACGATCTCCACCGGGAGGAGGGCTTTCGCGGTCGGGTGATCTCCGGTTGGCGAGCTGGTGCCACCTGCCGCCTGACCGTCGCCGACCTCGACCCACCAACTCCACGTCCCTGGAGAACCCGGCTGCGGCTGGAGGTCGATGGCGGCCGGCGCTGCCGTATCTGCGCCGAGCTTGAACTCGTAGAGAACCCCGCGAGAGAACGGCATGGTGAAGTTCGCCGGCCCGGAACGCCGGGACAGCTCCCAGGTTGCCCCTCCGTATGTGCAGCAGATCGTCAAACTCGAACTCCCTCCTGTGAGTTTGACAATCCCCTCCTGCAGAAGGTCACCCGC
>JANQMB010000210.1 GCA_028280355.1 Verrucomicrobiales bacterium | reverse complement strand
CGTGCGGCGCTATTTCCTCAGCTCGGTGGGCGACGATGCCGCGTTCGAGCTGGCCTGCCAGAAGCTGGACCGCTACGAGTTCCTGCCGGCGATCCGGCTGCTGGACAAGATCATCTCGGAGTACCCCGACCCCAGCGTCGGGCGCGACGAGGTGCTGCTGCGCCTCGCGGCGCTCAACGCCCGTGTCGGCGACCCGGAGCGGGCGCTCGAGATCGTCGCCGACCTGAAGTCGAGGGTCACGCCCGCCGTGCCCGATTCCATCTTGGCCATCGTCGAGGCGGACATCGCGAGTTCGGCCCGTGGCTCGGGGCATGTGGAGAGGGGCGCCTCGGTTTGGCCGATGGCGATGGGGGGTGCGTCCCGCAGGGGGGTGATGCCGGCCCCGGCCGGGCCGCTGCCGGGGCAGGCGGGCGAGGCGTGGGCGCAGCCCTACGAGCTGCGGCCCCCGGAGGGTTGGCCGCCGCTGCCCAAGGACATGTCGGTAGCGAGCTCCCTCAACGTGGACGACCCGTTCGCGCCGGCCCCCGGCCTCGTGCGCGAGAGGAGGGGGGGCTCGTCGGATAAACCTTCGACGCCGAAGACCATGGCGGAGGCGTGGACGAAACACGGCTGGCGGCCGGCGGGCAGGGCGCTGCTACACTCGGGTAGGATCTACTTCAAGAACCACAACCGCCTCGTCTGCGCCGACGCCGCCACCGGCGAGCTGCGCTGGTTGGGGTTCCGCACCCAGTATCCCGCGCCGCCGGCGATCGACAGTAGCAGGAACAACACGTACGGCCGCAACCGCGGCGGTGACGACGTGGTCGGGCGCGCGCCGCGCGATGCCAACGAGGTGCAGAACTTCTCCGATAGCGTCAACCAGTCGATGTGCATCGTGCGCGACAAGGTGCTGACGATCCAGGGCAAGCCGGTAGACTTCACCGAGGAGGACGCCCCGGTCGCCGCGGCCGGCCGCGCACCCGACGTGATGCGGATGCGCGGGATGGGCGGCGGGGGCATGAGCGCGGCGCGCTATCGCGACAACCGCCTGGTCGCCTACCAGGCCCGCAACGGCAAGTTGCAGTGGATGCGCTCGGCCATGGAGCCGGGGGACGATGCCCCCAAGGCGTCCTGTTTCGCCGGGCCGCCGGTCCCCTACGCTGGGCTGGTACTGGTGCCCGTGCTGGAGGGGGCGGGGATGTATCTCGCCGCGATCGACGTCGATGGCGGCGCGACCCAGTGGCGCACCTTCCTCGGCGACGAGCCCGCATCGGCGACCTCGCCCGGCTCGGCGATCATGGTCGCCGTCGACGGCGGCGAGGCCTACGTCTCCACCGGGGCGGGGCTGGTGTTCTCGGTCGATGCGATCTCGGGTTCGGTCAACTGGGTGGTCCGCTACCCCAGGACCCCCCTCGAGGACTCCGAGCGGCAGAAGCAGCTGCAGCGGTTCGGCGGCTTCATCCCCCAGGGCTTCAATGTCCTCACGCGGTTCGACGGCTGGTCAGAGGAGATGCTGATCCCCACGGGCAACGCGCTGATCGTCACCCCGGCCGATTTCAACCACGTCGTCGCCTTCGACCGCCGGAGCGGCTCGCTGCTCTGGGAGTCCGCCCGGACCCCTGTGGAGGGTGGGGGGCAGAGCGACTACGCGCTCGGGGTGCGCGATGACAAGTTCTACGTGGCGGGCAAGGACGTCGTCCGCTGCTACCGGGTCGGTGGCGGGCGGATGCTCTGGGAGACGACCTTCGAGCCCGGCTTCGGCCGCGGCACCTTGACCCCGGACGGGATCTACGTCCCCGCGGCGGGGGGCAAGGTGATCAAGCTGGGTCTGGAAGACGGCCGGCGCCTGTCCGAGACCGAGGTCGCCACCCATCGGGCGCACCCGGTCGGCAACCTCTACAGCGACGGCGACCGCATGTTCGTACTGGGGTTGCGGCGGGTCTATGCCCTTGGCGAACTAGACGAGCAGGGTGGGGAGGACAGTCTGCAGAAGGTCGTCGCCGAGATCGAGGCCTCCATCGAGGGGCTCGCCACCGGTTTCGAGAAGATCCTCGCGGAGGGTGGTGACGATCCCGATGCCCTGGTCGCCGGCTTCCGCGCCATGCTGGATGTGGACGCGGCTCGCCTCGAGGAGCTCGGGGATCGTATCGGGAAGCTCCCGGTTCCCGACGCGGAGGCCGTGGGGCGCAACCGCGAACGTTTCGAGAAGCATTTGCAGGCCGCCCAGAAGAGGGTGGTGGCAGCGCTCGAGAAGGCGGCGGCGGGCGCCGCCGGCACCGATCTAGAGGATCTGCTCGAACCTGCCGCGGAGCAGTACGTCGAGCGGGTCAGCACGCTCGCACCGGTGTTCGATAAGTATGGCCTGGACGTCGAGCCGCTAGATTTCTGACCGCCGAGAACGACAAGCCAATAGATCTCCCGATATGAAACCGACCAAGCCCAGCGACTGCAGGCGCCTGCCGGATCGCCGTTCTTTCCTCCGCTCGGCGGGGCTCGCGAGCATCTGCGGTTTCACCGCGGCGGGGCGCGCCCTCGCTGCGAAGGAGAAGACGGCGGACGAGCTGATGACCGACGCCACGCGCGCGGCCGTCGAGAAGGGGCTGCGCTACCTCGCCGGGCGGCAGATCAACCGCGGCAACGACCGGGGCGCCTTCGGCACCGGGGGGTATTCGGGCAGCGTCGGGATCTGCGGGCTGGGTGGTCTCGCCTTCATGAGCGAGGGCAGCACCCCCGGGGTCGGCAAGTTCGGCCGGCAGGTCGACCTGTGCGCCGATTTCCTGACCCGGCACACCGGGCCGACGGGCTACATCGCCCGCGGTGCGGGCGCGGTCGGGAACATGTACGGGCACGGCTTCGCGATGCTGTGCATGACGCAGGCCTTCGGGATGTCCCGCAAACGCGAGCTGGGCAAGAAGCTCAACCTGGCGGTGAAGTGCACGCTGGCCGCACAGAACGACCAGGGGGGGTGGCGCTACCGGCCGGTGAAGAGCGACGCCGACCTCTCCGTCACGGTCTGCCAGATCATGGCGCTGCGCGCCGCGCGCGACGCGGGGATCAACGTCCCCGACGCCGCGCGGGAGAAGTGCATCGAATACGTGAAGAAGAGCCAGGCCGCCGACGGCAGCTTCCGATACACGCTGGGCGGGGGGCATACGACCTTCGCGCTCACGGGGGCTGGCCTGGTCTCCCTGTTCAGCGCGGGGATCTACGACGGGCCGCAGATCGAGAAGGGCC
>JANQMB010000072.1 GCA_028280355.1 Verrucomicrobiales bacterium | reverse complement strand
CCGTCCGCGCCAGCCGCCTTGCGCCAGGCCGACTGGGTGATCTTGGAGGCCGCCGACACCGGCGGGTGGTTGGTCGGCTTCTGATAGGCCCACAGCGCGTGGCGCCAGTCGCGCTCCAGGAAGCGGTATTCCCCGGGCGCATCCCCCTTCTCTTTCAGGTAGCCCAGCGAGGCGTGCTTCACCGACCAGATCTCGTCCCACCACAGGCTGCGTTTCGCCAGGCCCCAGCGGACGTAGGCGCCCAGCCCGAGGGCCGCGATCACCAGGACCCAGAACAGTGCCGGGGTGATGCTCTCGGCGGCGGGCACCGTCCGGGGTTTCGGCGCGGGGGGCGGCGAGCCCCACAGCCTCCAGGTGAACACCAGCAGCAGGCCGGCGGCGGCGCTGGCGGCGAAACCGAACCACAGCCCGCGGGCGACGTCGTGGTCCAGGTCCGGCTTCTTCCCGGCCTCCTCCAATAGCGCGGCGGCCTCCGCCACGACCCAGGGCTTAGTGCCGAACAGGGCCCAGCCGAGGCAGAACAGCGTCGCGGCCAGCACCGCGAAACGCACCGCCCGCCCTGGCGCCCGCCAGAAGCTCTCCTCGGGTTTCACGAACAGGGACTGCGCCGACACTGCGCCGACTTTCAACCGGGGCTGGCGCGAATCCAGCCCTTTCTTCGCCCCCCGGCTTGCGGCGGGCGCCGGGCTGCGCTTAAGACTGTCCCCGCCCGCCGCCCCGATGAGAACGATACTGCGCGTCTTCGCCTACCTGCAGCGCTACCCGCAACTCGCGGCGCTGCAGCTGTCCTGCGCGGTCGCCGGCACCCTGCTCGCCATCGTCTTCCCGCAGGTGGCCCGGGTGATGCTCGACGACGTCATCCCGGCGGGCGACCGCGGCAGGCTGGTGCTGTGGATGCTGATCGGGCTCGGCGCCTACTTCGGGCGCGACTTCCTCAACTCGATGCGCATCATGCTCAACAACCTGTTCGAGCAGAAGGTCATCTACGACATCCGCTCCGACCTCTACGCCAAGCTCCAGCGGCTGCCGCTGCGCTGGTTCGACAACCGCCCGACCGGCGACATCATGACCCGCGTCGCCGAGGACGTGACCGCCATGGAGCGCGTCCTCATCGACGGGGTCGAGCAGGGCGGCGTCGCCCTGTTGCAGGTCCTCGCGGTCGGTACGGTGATGTTCTTCATCAACCCGGCGCTCGCCGCCGTCGCCATGGCGCCGATCCCGCTGCTGGCGATCGGCGCCGCCATCTACACCAGCACCCGCGACCGCTACCGGGCGGTGCGGCAGGCGACCTCGGAGATGAACGCGCTGTTGCACGACAACGTCGCGGGGATCCGGCAGATCAAGGCCTACACCATGGAGGCCGAGGAACACGAGCGCTTCAACCGCTCCAGCGACAAGGTCCGCCGCGCGACGCTGCGCACCATGTTCGCCTGGGCGATCTACAACCCGGCGATGAGCTTCGTCGGGGGCGTCGGCTTCATCCTGGTGATCGGCTTCGGCGGCCACCTCGCCATCGAGGGGGCGCTGAAGGCCGGGGAGATCACCGCATTCCTCCTCTACCTGACACTGTTCTACGAACCGATCGGCCGCCTGCACCAGCTCAACCAGATGCTGCTGGGGGGGCGCGCCGCTGGCGAGCGCGTGTTCGAGATCCTCGACGCCGAGGACGAGCCGGGGCTCGGCGGCGGCGCGTCCCTGCCGCGGCCGGTGCGCGGGCACGTCGAATACCGCGACGTCGGCTTCGCCTACGGCGAGGGCGTCGCGACCTTGAGCGGCGTCACCCTCGAGGCGCGGCCCGGGCAGACCGTCGCCCTCGTCGGCCCCACCGGGGCGGGAAAGTCGACCGTCATCAACCTCCTCACCCGCTTCTACGAGCACGATAGCGGCGCGATCCTCATCGACGGCGCCGAGGTGACCGGGCTCGACAAGGCCTCGCTGCGTGGCGCCATCGGCTACGTGACCCAGGAGAGCTTCCTCTTCAACGGCACCGTCCGCGAGAACCTCTGCATCGCCAGGCGCGACGCCGCCGACGCCGAGCTGTGGGACGTGCTGCGCGCCGCCAACGCCGAGGCCTTCGTGCGCGCGCTGCCCGAGGGGCTCGACACCCACGTCGGCGAGCGTGGGGTGAAGCTCAGCGTCGGCGAGAAGCAACGCGTTAGCATCGCCCGCGCCCTGCTGCGCAACCCGCCGATCCTGTTGCTCGACGAGGCCACCGCCAGCGTCGACACCGAGACCGAACGCCTGATCCAGGGGGCGCTGGAGCACCTGATGGAGAACCGCACCAGCTTCGTCATCGCCCACCGCCTCAGCACGGTGCGCGACGCCGATCGCATCTACGCCCTGCGTGACGGGCGGGTGGTCGAGAGCGGCACGCACGAGGAGCTGCTGGCGCTCGATGGTCTCTATGCGGAGCTGTGCAAGACGAGCTTCCTCGACGAGAGGGGAGGGGAATGACTAAGATCTAATGTCTAATGACTAGGGAATACCCAATGACGAATGACTAAGCCCTGACGGTGGCCACGGGGGAGAATTCGGCATTGGGGCTTGGTCATTCCTTAGTCATTAGGCCTTAGTCATTAGACATTTTCGCCCACCGCCCGTCAGGGCGTCTCGAGGTCCAGCGTGACGCGGATGAAGCGGCGGGAGGTATCGGGGAGTTCGAGGACGACGGAGTCGCGCTCGGTGATCGAGGAGGTGGGTTCGCTGTTGTCGATGGCCACGGGTTCGCTGTGGCCCGCGTTGGGGGTGCGGGTCGTGGCCGTGCCGGTCGGGGTGAAGGTGGCGCCGGTGGTCCAGGTGACGAGGTCGCCGGAGAGCTCGACGGTGTAGCGGAGGTCGATGGCGTCGTTGCGGGTCGGGAAGCTGACCGCGAGGGCGTGTTTGCCGGGGGCGAGTTCGATGAAGCTGTAGGTGATGGGACCCGCCTCGGGTTCGGAGGGGCTGAGGTAGTGGGCGTACTCCTCGACGAGGAGGAGGGCGTCGTCGTCGGGGTTGTCGAGCGGGCTCGCGCCGGGCAGGCCCGCGTCGGAGGCCCAGCCGGAGAAGCCGGGCACGACGTCGAGCAGGAAACTGGCGGAGGTGGCGGAACCGTCGGTATCCCGGGCGGTGGCGACGATGCGGTGTCGGCCATCGGGCAGGGCGCCCGGGGCGGCCGGGTCGAAGGCGCCGCTCCGGTTCGAGTACCAGCTGGCGGCCAGCGGGCCATCCTCGGCGTCGGAGGCGGTGGCGGAGAGCTGGCTTAGTCCGGCGCGGGTGATGTGGGTCCCCACCACGTTTGCGGGTGGCGTCGCGGAGGTCGCCGGGGCGGTGTTGGTCTGGGTTCCGGCGTCGCGGACGGTGGCGAGCTCGGCTGTGGTGAGGGCGCGGTCGTAGATCCGCAGGTCGTCGATCAGGCCGTCGAAGGGGCGAGCGCCGCCGGAGGCGGTGGCGGGCTGGTTGCCGATCGCCGCGTCGACGGTGCCGCTGGTGTCGAGCACCCCAGTCTTGGCGACGGAAGCGACCTCGGCCGCGTTCTTGTAGAGCGCCATGGAGGCGCCGTCGTAGACGGCCGCGATGTGGGTCCAGGTGCCGGCCGCGAGGGTGCCGGCGGGGGAGATGAGGGTGGTGGTGGTACCGCCGGCGCGAAGGCGGAGGCGCAGCTTGGTGCCGTCGAGGGTGGAGAGCATCCAGTAGTGGTCCTGGTCGTTCTGGCCGTCGGCCTTGGAAAGGAAGCGGGCGTCGCCCGTGCCGAAATCGTCCGCTTTGAACCAGAGGGCGATCGTCAGCGCGCCGCCCGGCACGTCGAGCGGACCGAGGTCGACGGCGTCGTGGATGCCGTCGAAGGCGAGGGCTTGGCCGTCCTGGCCGGCGGCGAAGAGGGGCGCGTTGCCCGCGTCGCGCCAGGTGCCGCTGTCGATGTTCCCGTCGAAGGCCCAACGCCGGTTCCAGCCCCCGACATCGCTGCTGGTGTTGGCGGGGGGGAGGGTGAGCAGCCACTCGAGGATGGTGTCCCGCGCGGCGGCGTGGACGATGTCGCGGCCGAGCGGCGGCATCCGCACCACCGGGTCGTTGGAGCCCACCCGCTTCAACAGGACGGAGTGTAGCGGGTCCTGTGGGGCGAGCACGCGCGCGAGGGGACCGAGGCCGAGCTCGTCCGCGACCGCACCGCCGACCAGGCCGCTCTGTTCGAGCGCGGTGTGGTAGTCGAGCACGAAGCTGGTGCCCTCGGGCGAGCCGGCGGGGTTGTGGCAGAAGGCGCAGTTGGCGTCGAGGTAGGAACGGGCGCGCTGTTCGAGCGGCTCGGAGACCGCGTCGACCTCGCTCAGGGAGGGGAGCCCCGGCAGGCTCGCCGTGTCTGGGGGGTTGGCGAAGAGGCCGAGGTGCGACCAGGTGCGGAGCTGGTTGTCGGATAGACCGGAACCCGGGTAGAGGTGTTCGCCGTTGAGCTGGCGGGTGTTGGGGCCGAGGACGTGGTCGACCGAGGCGTTGTGGCAGCTCAGGCAATCGGCCCGGCCCGGGAAGTGCCAGGTCTGCGTCTCCCCTCCGTCGAACTCCACCGCCGCGCTCGCGCCGGCCGCGGGCAGGAGGTCGGCCTCGCTCTGGTCGGCACGCCATTGATAGGTCAGGAAATAGGGCGTGCCGTCCGCCCTGATGATCTCGAAGCGCGTCTCCAGCCGCCGCTGTTCGTCGCCGAGCTCGAAGTGCTTCACCATGACCGTGCCCGGTGGGAAGGCCCATTCGCCGGTGGGGTCGTAGGTGATGGCCGATCCGTCCGGCACCGCGATCCAGCGGCGTTTGCCGGCGCCGTCGGAGTAGAGCGGCGAGTTCATCGAATAGGGTACCAGGCCGGGGGAGGGCGTCAGCGTCGCGAGGTCGGCGAAGGCGCCGGTGGCGGAGAGCCGCGGCGGCAGCGGGCCGGTCTCGTCGGGTGGGAAGGAGAGGAAGGCGGGTGCCGGGCGGAGGGCGAAGATGCCGTAGGGCTGGGTGTAGCGATAGTAGCTGGCGGCGGGGATCTCCTGTTCGGCGAGACCGGGGCCGCTCCAACGGAGGGAGAGCGACGGCGGGGACGGCGACGAGGTGTAGCGGAGGGTGATGGCATGCATGCCCGCCTGCAGGCCGATCGGTCCAGGCGCGGTGTCGGCGCTGCCGATCGTCAGCGTCGCGTTCCCATCGGCGACGATCGGGAAGTGGTAGTCCCCGTCGGCGGGCACTTCGAGGAAGCCGTTGAAGGCGAACTCGAACCCGTCGTCTTGCGAGCGCGGGCTCAGGTCGGGGATCAGCAGGTTCCCGGCGCCCGTCGCGACGGTGGCGCCGCCTTCGAAATAGGCGTATTGGACGCCGTTGGCGAGCTCGGCCGGGTCTGGGGAGTCGGCGAGGCGGAAGTTGGTGACGGTGACCGTGAACGACTGGGTCGCGTCGGGGGCGACCGCGTTGGCGGCGCGGACGGTGACCGGGAAGCTGCCGGGCGCCGGCGGGGTCCAGGAGACGGCCCCCGTGCTGGGGTTGATCGACATGCCCGCCGGGCTGGCGTCGAGCGAGAAGGTCGCGGCGGGCGTGGCGTCCGCGCTGGCCGTGTAGCGGTAGGGCGAGGAGACGTTGCCGGCGGTGACCGGGGAGGAGGTGAAGCTCGGCGGCGAGCTGGGCAGGATGGTGAAGGTCGCGGTCGCGGCGGGGCTGGGGTCGAGCCCGCTGGCGAAGGCCCTGGCGGAGAGCGTGGCGCTCTGGTCCAATGTCAGGGGGGGCGTGTAGAGATCGGAGCTCCCGTCGGGGACCGAGCCGTCCGTGGTGTAGCGGATCACCGCGCCGGGCGTGATGCTGGCGAGAGCGACTGTGACCGAGTCGACGAAGCTACCACCGTTCGGGGAGAGGGTCGGCTGCGCGGCGGTGTTCGCAGCGGTGTAGCGGATGCGGTAGACCCTGCCGTCGCCGGTCTCGTAGGTGGAGTCGAGGTAGTACAGGCTGCCGTCGGGTCCGACGGCGGGGTAGAGCGGGCCCTGGTTGGGCACGTCGCCACCCCCGAAGTCGGCGACGGCAGGGGGGGGCGTATCGGTGACCGTGTCGAGCCCCTGTCTCCAGGAGGTGACGAACAGGCGGCCGCGGTAGGTGGCGGGGAACTGGTCGGCGAAATACCAGGCGCCGCCGCTGACGATCCCGCTACCGGTCTTCGCCCAGGTGCCGGTGCGGTTGCCGATGCCGGAGTCACCGTCGTGCCCGTAGTTGTCGCCGGGTGCGAGTTTGAAGATGTGGTCCTTGCCGCCCCCGTTGGCGGTGCCGACGTCGAACACGTAGACCTCGCCGTTGACGGGGTGGGTGGCCGCGGCGTAGGGGTTGCGCAGGCCGAGGGCGTAGATGGCGCGGAAGTCGCCGGTGGTGGTGGCATAGAAAGGGTTGTCGGCCGGGATCGTGCCATCCTTGTCGATGCGCAGGACCTTGCCGGTGAATGTGGTCAAGCTCTGCACGTTGTCGCCGGCGAAGTAGCCATTGCTGTCCTGCCAGCCGTCGCCGGTGGTGACGTAGAGCTTCCCGTCGCCGCCGAAGACCACCGCGCCGCCGTTGTGGCTGCCGCTGGACCCGGTGGCGCTGCTGTTGAAGGGGAGCTCGAGCAGGACGAGTTCGCTGCCGGGGTCGGCGACGTCAGGATCGGTCCCCGATAGCGAGAAGCGCGAGACGCGGTTGTGGCGTTTGCCGTCGGCGAACTGCTTGGTGTAGAAGATGTAGATGTGTGGCGAGGCGGGGAACCCCGGGTCGAAGGCGAAACCGCGCAGGCCGCCCGACCGGTGGCGCTCTGGGGGCACGTCGAGGGTCAGGAAGGGCGTCGGCAGGAGCTGGCCGCTGGCGGTGACGATGCGGACCTTGCCGGCGATGCGCTCGCCCACGAACAGCCGCCCGTCAGGCGCGAAGGCCATGGTGGCTGGGTCTTTGAGCCCGCCGACGAAGAGCGACTGTTCGAAGTCGGCCGGCAGGGCGGAGGCCTCGTCGCCGATCAGTGGGGCGATCGCCAGAGAGAGGACGACGGCCAGGAATGCCCGTGCGGTCCGGGGCCGGAGCCCCGGCGCCGCCTCGGGCACCGGGGATTCGATCTGCCTGGCAGACATAGGGGGGGAAAGATAAACCCTATGTCAACGCAGATCCCGGCTTAGCTGCCGAGATCCCGGTGCGAGGGGGCGGTCGGGCCTTCGACCGAGGGATCGTATCTGGCCGCCGATCCCTTCGAAGGGCGGAGGGACGGCCAGCGAGGTCAGATGACCAGGCCTTCGAGATGCTTGCTCTCGAGGTCGAGCTGTCGCTGGTTCAACAGGGTCTCACCGAGGGCGCTCAGCCGGCGCGAACGGCTCTGCCAAGCGGCCGAACGGTGGGTCAGGCGGTCGCGGCGCAGGCTTGCGAACAAGAAGAAGCCGACGAAGCAAGCCGCGAGGGCGAAGATTCCGATTCCGGCGATGGCGAGCGTGGCGGTGGTCATGGCGTCTGGGTGTCAGACGGACCAGCCCAGAGCATATTCAGTACGATTTGGACGGGGCGAGTTCGGGAGAACTGGCCGCGGTTGCCCCATATCGGTTGATCTCTCGGAACTCCTGCCTATATGTTAATTATCAACATATGAAAAATTTATTAAAACTGCTCCCACTGGTTTCTCTATGGCTTGTTTCTGTCGGCGATTCGAGGGGGGCAGTCATCGTCAGCTACACGGAGGTGGGGGGGAATGTGGTGTTCACCGCATCGGGAAGTATCAATACGACCGATCTGACCAACTCGGGAAACTCGGCGACTGGTTCGTTTACGCATGCTGCTGCAGGACTGCTTCAGTCGTCCACCGCGGGGGTTCTTTGGAACGGACCGACCTTCGACGGCCCTTCATCGTATGGCACCAGCCCCTTCATCGGGTTTGCCAACGCGAGCAGCACTGGCAACGATTTCGGGATCCGTGAACCAGGCAGTTTCGCAGGGGGTGGTGTCAACCTCCCGGCGACCTACGTGTCGGGCACCCCGATATCGGGGACGTTGACGATCATCGGCCAGACGATCGCCTCGATGGGGCTCGTCCCGACATCGACCTGGACTTGGGGGACGGGTGCGAACATCGACACCTTCACGATCCAGCAGGCGGGGATCCCCGAGCCCTCGTCGATGCTGTTGATCGCTGGGGCGGCCCTCGCCGGGGCTCTTCGGAGGAGGAGGTAGCCCGACATCCCCAGCGGATTTGGGGGCGAGGTCTAGTGTGTTTCGGGGGGCGTCGACCGGGATCACTTCAGCGGTTTGACTTCGACCACCGAGTCGAGCGTTCCCCCTTTGCCCTTCGTCAGGATTTCGACTCGCTTCCCCAAGTTCTCGGTCACCAGCTCGTATAGCCTCCCGGCATCCAGTTGGCCGCCCTCGAAGCCGGCGATCCGGACGAGCTTGTCGCCCCTCGCGACCCCCGCTGCCCCGGCGTCACGCCCCTCCCGGACATTCATGATTGTCGGGAGGGGTTTCGTGAAGGCGATCGCCATCCCGAGCGCCTCGAAACTGTCGACGGGCCGGCCGAAACCGTCCCCCCGGGGTGCCAGGCGGAGCAGGTTTTTCTCGAAATCGATGACCACGCGAAACCTCGCTAGCGCGGCCAACCCCATCCGGTTCCTGGCGAGCTCGGCGACCCCGGCGTCACGGACGACGAGGCCCCCTAGCGACAGCGCTTCCGCCCGCCCGTGGCGGTGCTCGGTGATCCTGTTGGCGGAGGCCGACCGCTTGTTGGGGCCGAGCGCGACCAGCCCCTTCTCGACGAGCTGCTCGAACACCTCGGGCTCCAGGTCGAACTCCGTGCCGATGCTGCCGGTGTCGATCACCAGGTTCGCGGAGATACCATCGCCGAAGTCCGCTTTGAAGTAGGGTACCCCCTTGACCATGGTGAAGTCGAAATCGACCGCCTCGAAGTCGGGCTCGACGCTGCCCTGATGGATCTTCAACGTGCCGGTCCGGCAGTCGATATCGAGGGTCAACCCGGCGAACGCCGGCGTCCCAAGGTGGACGTCCAACCTGCTCCCGAAGTACACCTCCATGAGCGAGAAGTCCTGCCCCCAGTACCTCTCGGTCTCCGGGATGGTCTGTTTGCCAAACGAGGCAGGGATCCCCTTGTAGGTCTTCAGCTTCTGTATCCCCGTAGGGGTCATGACGGATTCCTCTCCGCCTGCGACCAGCGCCTCGCGGTGGCGGGCCAGGTTGAAGGCGTTCCGGGATGATCCGGTATCGATGAGAAACCGCGCCTTCCGCCCGTCGGCGCCCACCTCCCCGGGGACGATGAGCGGTAGGCCATCTGGCCAGATGGCGAACTCTTGGGCTCCAGGAGGCTCGTGTGCGGGGGTGGGGTGGGCTTCCCCGCCCATCCCGCTCGGTGCTGTGGCGAGCAGGGCCCCCGCCAGCGACCGGTAGATGGCCCGATACATGACGGGCAACGTGGTCTTGCTTGCCGAGGGTTTCAAGGGCGGCGGTGGGCGCCGAAGAGTTCGGTAGCAGATCTCGGGCGGCACGCTTCGTCCGCCCCTGAGGGTGTTGGTGGATCAGTCCCCTCGGGGGCAGAATTCGTCATTGAGGCTTGGTCATTCTTTCGTCATTCGATCTTCCCATTGGACATTCCCCAAGCCCACCCCTCCTCGTCATCCGCGAAGCTGTAGTACGGCGTCTCATAGAGATCGAGCGCCGGGTCGTCTGGCGGGATCGGGGCTCCGGCGATGATGTGGTCGTGGAAGGGGAGTCGTAGAAGCTGGGCGGCGGCCTTGACGCGGCCGGTCAGGCGGTGGTCCGATCGGCTAGGGTTCGGGTCGCCGCTGGGGTGGTTGTGCATGAGTAGGAAGCCGCCGGCGGCGGCGCAGCAGAGCACCGGTGCCAGGATATCGCGCGGCTCGCCGATCGTCTCGGTCAGGGAGCCGACCGAGACCAGGTGGTGGCCGAGCAGGCGGCAGCGGGTGTCGAGCAGCAGCACGACGAGGTGCTCCTTGGCGGGGCAATACCAGTCGGCCGCACAGACCACCTCCTGCCAGTAGCGGTAGGCGGCCTCGGGCGAGCCGATCGGCCGCCGCGCGCCGAACTCGCGCACCGGGCGCAGTTGGAATTCGTAGGCGGGCGGATCCCCGAGCGGGGTCGGGATCGCCGCCGCCGCGGAGGGGGAAGGGGAGGGTTTCGTGCCGTTAGGCGTGCTCGGATAGCGGCACGCTGAAGATTTGACGCGCCCGCGCGCGTCCCCATGGTTTGTCTTAGCCATAAGACAGGTCCTTTCTGTGTTGTGGTTAGGCTTCCGTCGGTGGTAGGACACTGGCGGGAGCCGCTTTCTTGGTTTACGGTCTAATCAGTTGCATATGCGATTCGGGCTGGAAAGAAAAAATTGCATATTTATTAACACGGGTCGAACATCGCCCCATGGCGAAGAAGAAGGCGGCCGAGCCGAAGCGCAAGGGACCCAAGCTGATGGGCAAGGAGAAGCGGGTGCGGACGACGGTGAACTTCGATCCAGAGTTCCTGAAGAAAGCCAAAGCGAGGGCGAAGAAAGAGGGGAAATCGCTCAGTTTGTGGCTGGAGAAGCTGGGCAAAAAGGCATTGGGCAAATGAGATTTCCCTGAATAGGCGAGGAAGGTTGGTCTATTGTGGGGGAGTGTCTTAGAGTCAAGATTCTCCATCGCTCCTTCTGAGGTTGGCGAACTCGTTAGTCATGCATCCTGGATGCACGAGAGATGGGAGGTCGTAGCCGAGCTAAGAGGTGCCCTGAGAGGCGATGCTACGGTTTAAGCCATAGCCATTTTCGACAGATCATGTTCGAACACAGGAACCGTTTCGCCGTGACTATGGTGCAGTGCTTTGAGCAGCTTTGACTGATTGCTTGGCTGCCTTAGCCATGACTTCCGATCCTTTCAGAAAGGGGACTACCCTCAGGCGGTCTAGAATTACATGGCCGTCTTGAGCGAGATATTCGAATTGTTCATCGGAAACATGGTGGGGAACGGCCAAGAATTTGCCTGGCTCTATCTGATTTCCGGAGATTTCCTTCCATTTTCCGGCCGACACCTCTCGAGCCTTGCGCAGCCATGAGTCACTTTTTCCACAGGTCACTTGCCCTACACAATACCACTGACAGTGGCGCTCATCACGATGCCGCCATACAGCAATAACGTCGGTTCCTTCATCTTGGGCTCTCCTGGATACTAAGACGCCTTCAAGATTGATCGGCAACCCGAGGCTTAAAGCCGCTTTCCTAACGCGTATAGAATACTGGCCTTCTAAATTGGATGCCCCAGGAATCTCAGTAGCTATGAGTCCCTGCGAACGTAAAGACTCCGCAACCCAAGTTGGAAAAGTTTCGGTCGGCTTGAATTCTGACTCCAGTTTCCACGCATGTATCACCGTGAGGCATAGCGCTTGAATATAGGGTTGATTGCGCCATTCCGCGTCAAAAACTAGTCGAGTGGAATTGATCTCAAACGGGTAAACGTTACTCAGAATTCGCTTGCGTTGCTGAAGAGTATTGAAAACGACGTTAGCGTGTTCGTGACAAACGTCTTGTAGACTTCCAGTTTTCTCCTCGGTGTCGTTCTCAGCAGATCGGAGAAGATGGGAGGCGTCGGCATAACTTGAGAGCGCTCGCCTCCCGAATCCTAAGTCCAATAGCTGGTCACTAACATCTCCAAGCGACCATGATTGCCCATGCTGGAGTGCTTGGATCTCAAGAAAGTCAGCAATTGCCGAATGGGGCGCGTGTGTGCCGTATGCGTCAGGATCTAAATCTATCATTCCGACACCGCAACCGCGCTAGCATGAAGAGTCTTAGCCGAGAGAGAGAGGCGCTTTGTCGCTTCGATAACCTTCTCTCCTAACTGTGCCGACATAACCTCTTTCTTTAGAGCCTCTACTTTCGCCCGAATTCCATCGATTCGATCAGCTAGCTCAATATCTTCAACATGGATCCTAGCTATCGATAGATCGTTGGTGTCACGCAAGGTCTCTAATGCTTGCTTGTTCTGCAACACAAGCCCATAGACGTTTGCATCTCGAGAGTCAGAAAGGACAGCTTTTGAACTCTCGGTTCCAGGCGTTAGATCTGAAATAACCTGTTGGAGCGCATTAGATTCAACATCACTCAAGTTCCTTTCAATATCAGTGAACTCACTGCCTCCTTCGAATCCAATGAATTCACGAACTTCGCTAACTGTTGAAAGGCGATGCCACACGCCAAATCGATGCCGCTCGACAAATGCGACATCAATTCCGAACTCCTCCCTAGCAAGATCTAACAACATGTAGGCTACTACAGGATTCCGTACTCCTTGAGTGTTGCTTCCGATCTTTCTTCCAACATCACGGAATACTTTCTCGGAGCCAGAGCCTGCAGCTTCTTTAACGAGTCGGACAAGGAATCGTGCTTTAGCCTCAGGGCTCCAGGTTTTTTGTCCGCCAATATGACGGAATCCGATGTACTCATCGATCGATTCGCGATCGAGTACTACGGCACAGGGAATCTTCGTCAAGGTTCTCCTCAGCGAGCGGATATCTTTTTCTTCGGCTGGCGATCCGAGCCCTTTAGTGCACTCGTGCCCAAGCAATAGCCTAATCGCGGTTAGGCGCCGATTGCCTTCGACAACGATATAATTTTCCCCCTTGGGAACCACGATGAGCGGTTCATGTGGAAAGTAACCATTGGCGACCATCGATTCTGCGAGTTCGCGGACTGAACTTGACTCGTAGTAGTAACTTGCGAGATCGGAATCGGAAGCCCCATGGAGCTTCATTGGAAGCCGAGGGTTAGTTGGGTCGTAGTCCAGTTTCTCTAGATCGATGTTCTGAAGTTTCGGGATTGAATTGTATTTTGGCATTTAGTTTCGTGGCGACGGGCCGTTTCCATTGCCTGGATGAGGTTTGTGATCTCCGCGAAGGATAATATATTTTTGTGAGACTTGACTAACCTCTTTTGATTTTGGAATAGACCGCTTTCTGGCGATGTGGAATTTGGGTCGCGTCGATGGGGGTTCGCCGAAAAACTGATCGGCGATATTGCGCCCTAGGACTTCTGCAAGGAGCGGCGGGGTGGCGTTTCCGACCTGCTTCATTTTTTCACGATGACCTCCTGAGAAATTCCAGGACTTTGGAAACGTCTGAAGTCGAGCGGCTTCTTCGATGGCGAGTGGTCTATTGTCCCAATGGAACGGCCCACAACCCGGGCCAGGTTGAGCGGGGATAGTCCATGCAGGGTGTTTTTTGGCTAGTTTCAGAAGAAAACTCCAGAATCGTGTGCGGTACCCGAACAATGGCAGTCCGCCCCCATCGGGTGTATGCCAAAGATAGTTTTCCCCTTCTGGAATTGATGGCAGGAGATCGGCCCACTTTCCACCCGCACGAGGAGGGTTCTGAGGTTTAATATTTGCAAGTGCATCCCAAGATCTCACTGGTGCATTAGAATGTGTTTCTATAGGCCATTCGACATTAGAAGCACCTCGAACAATGTGAATTATAGCTCTTTTCCTACGTTGTGGAACACCAAAGTCACAACAATTCAGGACACGGTGAAACAGATGATAATTTTCACCGCGCTGTCGGTTCATTTGAGACACGGCATGCTCAATCCTGTCGAGAGCGGATACTGGGCCATCGATAAATCCTTGGACATTTTCGATGAGAATTACTTTAGGGCGAAAACGGTTGGCCAGCTCAAAAAATGCTTCAAGCGGAGTCGACCTAGGGTCAGCCAATCCTTTTCGTGACGAGCGGTTCCATTGGGCTGCTTTCGAGAATGGCTGGCATGGTGGCCCTCCGCAAAGTATACCCAATTCACCCTTTCGAATTCCAAGAGTGCGAGGAGTAAGAGTGGCAGCTACGTTCGCGATATCTCCCTCATCCAGGAGATTCCACGATGGGCGATTTCGTGCGAGAGCATCACGGGCTCGCTCATCAATCTCAATACAGGCTAGCGTTTTAAAACCCGCTGCCTCTAACCCTAAATCTAGCCCTCCCGCTCCGGAAAATGTGGAGAGGGTTGTCATCGTCGATTGAGTTAAATGCGCCATCGTCGGATCGCGCTAAATGCAGTTAATCATGCTAGCTCTTGGGGGTAAGACAAACAACGAGTGGGAGCAAGCGCGGTTGTGACCCAGGGTGCAGATGTAGAGTTCGTCCATTTCCACGGCGATGGTGACTGTCTCAAAGCCTAGACTCAATCTACCGGTATCGGTGAAAAGGCTGAAGAATTGATGTTGGATCTCCATACTGTTCAAGTGAACATTTAAACCGCTTGATCGTCAAGATCGGATGATAACCAGTCTGTCGAGGTGAAACAGCGAGAGCAATGGGGAAATGAGGCGGAGTTCTGAGTTTTATGAAGGAGGCGACCCCCGCCTCGCCTGACGCCGGTGGAAGTCGGCGACGCGTTCTAGGGTGCTCTCCCAGCAGGTCGCGAAGAGTTGGCGCAGGGCGTCGCGTTCGTGGCCGGGGAGGGCGAGGTTCTCGCCAGGTGCCGGTTGGCCGCGGGCGAGGGTGTAGTCGCCGAGGAGGGTCAGGTATTTGCGGCGCCCGGCGGCGTCGATCAGTAGCGGCGGGAGGCCAGCGCGGAGGAGGGGGACGTTGGCAAGCAGGCGCGCCATGCGGCCGTTACCGTCGGCGTAGGGGTGGATGGCGACGAAACCGAGGTGGGCGTCGGTGTAGGCGTCGAGCGCCGCCTCGCGGCGGGCGGGGTCTCGTCCATCCTCAGCGGAATGGGTGGCCGTTTTCAGAAGCGGGTGGCGGCAGAAGGTGGCGAGGGACTTGAGCCAGGTGGCGACCAGGACCGGCACATGTCGAGGTTCCGCGTATTCGTGCCATTGCGTCGTGCCGCCCGTGGTGATGGCGTTGGTTCCGTTGGGCTCGACTTTCCAGCGCCCGACCGGAGCGAAGGCGTCGATGGTGGTGCCGGTCTGAACCGCGCGGTGGAGCTGGTGCAGGTGTTCGACCCGGATCGCCCGCCGGGCTCGCGCCCAGGCGGCCATGAGGCTTAACGCTTGGGCATGGCCGTGAAGTTCCTGGTGCTCGCGCAGGCTCTTGCCGCTGACGGTCAGGCCTTCAGTCAGGACGAACAGGGTATCGCCGGCGCTGATGGTGTTGCCTTCGAGGGCGGTGGAGGAGTGCGTCCACTCGGCGACCAGCGAGGCTGCCAGCCCGGAACGGAGATCGGGATCGAGCCCCTCGAGAAAGGGCCAGTCGCGCCCCATCTGCGCGATGGCGTCCGTCGGCTCGTCGGGGGATTCCCCTGAAACTTTCAGGGTGACGCTGAGGGCGGCGCGGATTTGCTCGGGCGCGGCCTGTAGCGCGGTGGCGAGGGCGCTGACGGTGGCGGGGTGGGGGCGCGTGTGGCCGTTCTCAAGCGCGCTGATCGTGGCCTGGCGGAGACTGGATCGGGTGGCGAGTTCGGCTTGGGTCAGGCCAGATTGCTGGCGCAGATCGCGCAGGCTGGGCATCGCGACACCGTAATTATACGGTTTCGATATCGCAAACGAATATTTTTGATCTTCGGTGTTCGGTTGCTAGGTGTTGAGCAGGGCGGCAAATTGAAGCTGGATCGACTTTTAGGGGTCAACAGAGTGTCAGAGCATTATCAGCTCACTGTCTTTGAGCGTCCCATTGTCGATCACGCTGGCCCTGCTCGTCACGTTCCTGTGAGCGCGGCGACGAGAATCGGGGGAGGCTTTTCTGGAGCATGTGCAGGAGCCCATAGGGTTCCTATAGCCGAGCGTCACCCCCCCTGTTGCTGTGCCTGTGTGGATTTTCGGGCAGCCACGACGTCGGGTCCCCGCTCATCTTGGGGTGGTAGCGCCGCCTTGCTGCCCTTCCCAAGAAGGTAACCGAGGAGGGTGCCCATCAAGGTGAACGCTGGGGCCACCTGCTTCTCTCCATATCCTAGCACGATCAGCAGGGCTCCGGTAACTACCACCAGGGGGACGGTGATGATCCGGATGAGACCACCGGAAGAAACACCTTTCTTGGCCATCAGGTAGATGAACCATAAGGATATGAAGAAGATGAAACACAGGATCGTGGCCGACAATATCGCATGAGCTGGTTGCCAGGCGGATTCAAAACCGGCCGAATTGGGCGCGACGCGGAGGTCATCCACCGCTGAGACGAGGGAAGAGATGTCGCCCTCGATTTTTTCGATCCTGGCGCCGGCCTCACCGGGGCTAGCATCCCCATCGACCATCGTCTTTATGTCATCGAGTTTACTCACTTTCGTCCCCTCCAGAGTCCTTCTTTTTTCTCTCCTCCTGCAAGAAATCGACCAATGAACTGACGGCTTGGGTGAGTTTTTCGATCTGCGCTTTGTCCTCCCTCTGAGAGCTCTTTAGCTGTTCGACGTCCCTGCTCAACGAGAGGATCGAACCCATGACATACGCAGGGTCTTGTTTGGGAACTGTTTTCCAGATTTCCGGGACGCCACTCCATGCATGGAGTTCCATGCGCGCCAATGAGTATGTCGCCCTTAGTTTGGTCACCTGATTTTCGTTGAGCAGCAACTGCTGGTTCAAGTCGTCGACCTTGTCGGCCAACGACTTGTAGGCGCTATCCCCTGGCTTCAGGTCGCCAGAATCCTCCGACTTCTTCAAATGTGCCTTCGCCTCCGATAGCTTCACCTGAAGCTCGTCGCGTTTCTTTATGGCGTTCCTGAGGCCGGACTTGCTTGCGAGGATCTGTCCGTAGTACTCCTCCTCTTTGCTCCACTCGGATCCGGCGGTCCCCCAAGGGGTCGCCCCCCCCGTTCCCTGGGTGCCGGGCGGGCCATAGCCGGGGGTTGTCGACAGCCAATCCAGTACCTTGTCTGGTGTGGGGCGCCCGTCGGGTGCCGGTATCTCGATGGTGAGTGTCTTGGCGTCCGGCTGCTCTTCCTCCGCTCCAGATTGCGAGGGTGCCGGGGTCGCGAGCCCGAGAAGGAAGGCGATCGAAAGATTGGAAATCTTCATACTGTATCCATTGTCGTAGGGGGGCTGCCCGTTCCCCTTATGCTCGTGCTGCCGCCCCTCCGGGGGCGATCCATTCCGGTTTCAGATTCCTCCGGTGGGGGGAGCAGCACCACGCTGACTGGCGCGACCACCCCCAATCAATTCCCTCTATTCAAACCCTCCAATATCTCCAAATTTCCGATCCGCTTTGATCTAATCACCGTCGGGCATCGGTTGTCACGCCTTTTTTCGCTAGACCAATAAAATGGCAGAGATTTTGAGCCTCCAAATTTTGAGGAAGAAAGCGGTGGGTGGCGGTAGGGGAGAGATGATGGTGGGGAGCCGCCTGGTGCGAGTTGGAAACTCGCGCTCCGGAAGAGGGGTGGCCTTGCGTCTGGGAAGGCTTTCTCCGGAGGGTTCTTCCATGGTCGCTGGGCGGTCGATGCGTGAAGGTCTCCCCGTCCAGTTTCCAGGGGCAACGCCACCGCGCCTCCAGAGCCCTATTGCCCCGCTCCGCCGATCGCGACCTCCCGCGTCCCGCCCTCGAAGGCGAGGATGCGCTTCTCGCGACCCTCGCGGTATTCGACGACGTTCTGTTGGCCATCGAGGTCGTCGAAGAAGATGGTGTTGCGGAGGGTGCAGCCCCCGGGGTGTCGCCCCTCGCCGAGCGGGAAGCTGAAGTAGAGCCAGGTGTTGACGAGGCCGACCTCCTTGTCGGCGTAATCGGGTTTCAACGGCTCGCCGCCTGCCGGGGTGAGGGTGAAGTGGGTGTCGAGGTAGGCGCCGATCAGGGCGTCCACCCCCTCCGTCTCATCGAGGTCGACGCGCCCCTCGCGCCCTTTGGAGAGGGCGTCTTCCAGGTCCAGGCCACGCACGCGCAGGGCGACCTCGACCGCATGCGTCTTCGGGTTCCAGACCGCCTCGGCGAAGGTGGCGTGGACGGGGTGGGCCTGCGCGGCTCCGAGGGGGAGGAGGCAGAGTGCGATGCTGAAGATCCGGCAGGTGGCGGACATGGAAGGGGGCGGTAGGGGGACCCTATCTCAGCCTACGCCCCCTCAAGAGGCTTTCTTCCCCTTCTTTTTGTCGCCCGCCTTCTCCTTGGTCTCCTCTTTGGCTTTCTCCTTCTCCTTCTCCGCCCGTTCCTTTTCCTCCTTGGCCTCCTGCATCGGGTTTTTGGAGTCCTTCTTCTTCCGCAGCTGGAAGCGGGACTCGATCGGGCGTGGCGGCCAGTGGTTGTTGTGGCGGTCGGCGTCGGCGGTCTCGCGCATCGGGTCGAACTCGATGCCGGTGATCTCCTTCTTGGCGACGATCAGCTTGCGCACTGTCCCCGTGTTCTGCCGCCAGATCTCCGCCGGCACGCGCAGGGTCTCGCCCTTGCCGTCGGCGTATCGGACCTCGAGGACGACCGGCGTCACCAGGCCGCCGACGTTCTCAAGCTCGACGACGTAGAACTTGCGGCGCAGGGCGAGCAGTTTCTTCTGCTCGTCGTCGAGGCCGTCGAGGAACTCCCGGTATTCGCGGCGGTCCTTCTCGGTGACGTCGAGCGCGTCGAACTTGTCGTAGAAGTCCCGCAGGCCCCGGTCGCGCTCGACCGCCTTGGGGAGCTTCGCGTTGCGCCGGTCGGTGAGGTCCCTGGCGCCCTCCTCGTCGCGCTTCTCCCTCTTCAGCGGCTTCTCGATGTCCGGGTCGCGGGTGTCGATCTCGTACAGGCGCAGCGCCTTCACGGCGACATCGACGTGCTCGGTGGTGTAGAACCAGCCGCGCCAGAACCAGTCGAGGTCGACGCCGGAGGCGTCCTCCATGCTGCGGAAGAAGTCGGCGGGCTCCGGGCGTTTGAAGGCCCAGCGGCGGGAGTACTCCTTGAAGGCGAAATCGAACAGCTCGCGTCCGAGCACGGTCTCGCGCAGGACGTTGAGCGCGGCGGCGGGTTTCCCGTAGGCGTTGCTGCCGAACTGGTGGATCGACTCGGAGTTGGTCATGATCGGCCGCTGCCGTTCGCTCGCCATATATCCGGGCATGCTCTTGGGCTTGCCGCGGCTGCCGGGCCAGCGGTCCTGCCACTCCATCTCGGCGAGGGTCTCGACGAAGCTGTTCAGGCCCTCGTCCATCCAGGTCCACTGGCGCTCGTCAGAGTTGACGATCATCGGGAACCAGTTGTGCCCGACCTCGTGGATGACGACACCGATCAGCGCGTGCTTGGTGCGCTCCGAGTAGGTGCCGTCCTCCTCGGGGCGCGGGCCGTTGAAGCAGATCATCGGGTACTCCATGCCGAACACCGGCCCGTTGACGCTGATCGCCACGGGGTAGGGGTAGTCGAAGGTGAACTTCGAGTAGACGTCGAGGGTATGGGCGACGGCCTTGGTCGAATACTTGCTCCACAGCGGCTCCGCCTCGTTCGGGTAGTAGGACATCGCCCAGGCGTGCTTGCCCGGGGCGAACTCGTGGTATTTGGCGTCCCAGATGAACTTGCGCGACGAGGCCCAGGCGAAGTCGCGGACGTTCTTTGCGACGAAGGTCCAGGTCTTGCTGCCCCCGGGTTTCCCATCCGCCCCCTGGGCGGCCTTCGCCTCCTCCGGCGTCACGATGAAGGCGAGTTTGCCGGAGCGCTTCGCCTCGGCCAGGCGCTCGCGCTGCGCGCCCCCGAGCACTTGCCCCGGGTTCTGCAGCTCGCCGGTGGCGGCCACGATGTGGTCGGCGGGGACGGTGATCTCGACGCGGTAGTCGCCGAACTCGAGGGTGAACTCGCCGCGGCCGAGGAACTGTTTGTGTTGCCAGCCGGCGTAGTCGGTGTAGGCCGCCATGCGCGGGAACCACTGCGCCAGCTCGTAGATGTAGTTCCCGTCGTCCTCGAAGAACTCGTATCCGCCGCGCGCCCGGTTGAGGTCGGCGTCGACGATGTTGTGTTCCCAGGCGACCTCGAAGGCGAACTTCGCCCCCGGCTCCAGGGGGGTGGGCAGGTCGATCCGCATCATCGTGCCGACGACCGTGTGGGGCAGCGCCTTGCCATCGGTCCCGGCGACCTTCCCGATCTGGTAACCGCCGTCGAACGAGGCGCGTGAGAGCTGTGAGCGCAGGCGTCCGAAGCTGAGGCCATCGAAGGTTGGGGCTTCACGGGTGCGCATCTCCCCCGAGTCCGGCTTGAAGCGGTTCTGGTCGAGTTGGAGCCAGAGGAACGACAGGCGGTGCGGGGAGCGGTTGTGGTAGGTGATGGTTTCCGAGCCCGACAGGCGCTGCCTGTCGTCGTCGAGCTTCACCTTGATGTGGTAATCGGCGCGCTGTTGCCAGTAGGCGGGACCGGGGGCGCCCGAGGCGAGGCGCGTCTCGGAGGGGGTCGGCAATACCTCGTCTAGCTGGCGGAAGGGGTCGTCCCGGTAGGAGGGGAGCTGGGCGAGCGCCCCGGCGCAAGACAGCACGAGGACGAGTGGGAACGAAAACGATGTAGTCACGGTGCCGAAATTCCAGGTTCGCTAGAAAGCCTAGAGTTTACTTCGGCGGCGGAATTCCCGCAAATCTCCCGTTGCTGTGGGTCTTCCGGGTCTCGGGACGCGTTGGGGCTTGAAAAGATTAGACCCGCAGCTGCCCCCCGAAGGGGGCAACCACGGGCCTGTGCACCTCAACAAGAAAAGTCGAGATTTGGGTTCTTGGGTTAACCGGTAGAGTAGAATCGTTTTCCGTCCCTGCGGCGTCGGGTGATGAGTGCCAGGGAGCCTGCGGCGAGGAGCATCAGCGGGGTCTGGGGTTCCGGGATGACGACCTCGAACCCCGAAGACTGACCGGTGACAGTCCCTCCGACGGTGCTGTGGACGTCGGTGGGGCCAAAGACCGGGAGGTTGAGGTTGGTTGTCTGGGTGATGGAGACTGGCAGGGACAGGTTCGAGTCGAACACCAGCGTCTTGCCGGAGAACCTGATGTTCGAGAGGCTGATCGTCCCAGATGCGAGGGGGCCGGTGAAGGGGGAGACATTGAGGTCGATATCCGGGTTCGTGGCGGTGGCGGGTGTATCGATCGCGCCGTCGTTGAGGTTGGAGCTCACGCCGGCACCGATGTTACCGGCCGTGACCAGGGCGGACCCGGTGAAATCCCCTTTCACGGCAGACGAGTTCACCGTGGTGAGGCCAAGGTTGATCGAGACGTCCGAGAAGCTGAGCGTCTCGCCGCCCAGGAACTCCACGTTGGTCACCGATGGCGAGCTGGGCGTGCTGACATCGAGGGTGACCCTCGTGTTGATCGTCCCCGAGACCGTCGTGGGGCTCGTGGTGGGGGCGGCGGACCCGAGGGCGATGCCGACGGTTCCTGTCCCTCCCGCGGTGAAGGTGATCGGGACGACCACCGTCGCGGCCGAGGAGAGGGCGGGAACGGCGAGGAGCAGTGAGGTCAGGAGGAGACTGCGTCGCATTGCTCGCGGGTGAAGAGGCGTGTTGTGTCGAGGGTGAGAGGGGACAGGCCCCCGGCTCTGGGGGGAAGAGCCGGAGACCCGCAGTGTGGGGTGGGTTAGTCGGCGGCTCCATGGGGGGCAGAGGCCGCCACTCTCACAAGCGACGTCTGGTTGGGAAAGGGACCATTTTTTTTTCGCCTTGAGGTTCGTCTCGGCGGCGGCCGGCGAGATCGGCCGGCTTTGGGATCATATAAGGTGTTCTGGGGCAATTGGTTGCGTCCGCACGCAGCTCCCTTGCTTCGGTGGCGACCGACGGCCGGCCGGTCGAAAATTTCCCACCGGCTGCGGTGGTGATGGTGGCTAGCGCTCGCCGTTGGTGTGGCCAGCCGTGCCGATAGGTAGTAAGGGGGGCGCCGACTTCAGGGCTCCCTGGTTATCCTCAGCCTGACAAGCACCCTCCCATGTTGGATGGCGGCGGGAAGGGGGGCGACGGCCACCGTCTCTGTGCCGTCCCCGTTGTCGATCGGACTGCCGATCTCGGTGAGATAGTCGGGGCCGGAGTTCCATAGGCCGAGCCCGGAGCTTGTTTCGACGAGGTATCGGATCCCGTCGACTGTGTAGCCACTCACGGTGTCGCCCTGGCCGTCGCCTTTGCGTCGGCGGAAACTGTATCGGAGCTGCCCGCCGTTGTAGGTGGCGTCGGGTGGGGAAGCATCGGGTACGAGCGGGTTGGAGTTGCGAGAGAATTCGAACAGGTTGTTCGAACCGTCCCCATCGGGGTCCTTGTAGTCTCCTGCCAGCGGGGCTTCCGAACCACCTTCGAGGGCTGCGAAGACGGTGTCTCTCCAGTGGTCATACGGGTCTCCGACCACCA
>JANQMB010000070.1 GCA_028280355.1 Verrucomicrobiales bacterium | reverse complement strand
GTTGGCCTTGACGACCTCCTCGATCGCGACCCGCAGCACCGCCTTGGAGTGGCTGTTGGCGGTAATCACGTGACACTCGCTGCCGCGCCGGATCGCCGGGTGCGCGAACCCTCCGGCGAGGTGCTGCTGCAGACTCGCGGCCTGATCAAGGTCTATGACGGCCGCGCCGTGGTCGACGGGGTCGATATCAATGTCCGGCAGCAGGAGATCGTCGGCTTGCTCGGCCCGAACGGCGCCGGAAAGACGACCTCCTTCTACATGATCGTCGGCCTCGTGCAGCCCAACGGTGGGCACGTCGAGTTCAACGGCGCCGACGCCACGCGCCAGCCGATGTACCGCCGCGCCCGGCTCGGCATGGGATACCTACCACAGGAGGAGTCGATCTTTCGCAAGCTCACCGTCGAGCAGAACATCATGGCGGTGCTCGAGACCCAGAACTACAGCGCCGCCGAACGCCGCGAGCGCTGCCACGACCTGATGTGCCGGTTCGGCATCGAGAAGCTCGCCAAGAACGTCGCCATCACGCTCTCGGGTGGCGAGAAACGCCGCCTCACCATCGCCCGTTCGCTGGTGACTGACCCCAAGTTGCTGATGCTCGACGAGCCCTTCTCCGGCGTCGACCCGATCGCCGTCGGCGAGATCCAGGACATCATCTGCGGCCTGCGGGAACAGGGGCTGGCGATCCTCATCACCGACCACAACGTTCGGGAGACCCTGGGTATCGTCGATCGCGCCTACCTGATCTATGAGGGCAAGGTGCTGATGGAGGGCTCGCGCGAGGAGCTCGTCAACGACCCGGAGGCGCGCAAGCTCTACCTGGGGCAGAGCTTCAGCATGTAGCCGCCGTCCGGGGCACGCGGTGCCGCCGTTCCGCAGGGCAAAGGGATCCGGCCCAGCAGGGGTTCTGCGGGCAGATTCCGCGGAGCCTGGGGCGCTATCGCGCTTGGCAGGATCCCCCTGCTTCGCGGGGGCTCTGCAGGCAGGCTCCGCGGGGTGTGGGGCGCTATCGCGCTTGGCAGTGAGGGCAATGCTTGCTACGCTTCGGTCATGCAGACACAGAACGTCAACGTTGCGATCACCGTCACAGGACGGCATGTGGAGATCACCGAGGCCATGCGCGAGCACGCGCACAAGAAGGTCGAGGGGCTCCACCTCGACTACCCCAAAATCATCGAGGCCAAGGTGATCCTCGACGTGCAACCCCACCACAGGCACATCGCCGAGATCATCCTCTTCTGCGCCAACCACATCACCATCGAAGCGCACAGCGAGACGCGCGACATGTACGCCTCGATCGACGAGACGATCGCCAAGATCGCGCGCCGCATGCGCAAACACAAGACCCGCCTGCTGCGCAAACACCGCCCGCGCAAGAACGACCGCATCCACCACCTCGCGGAGGCGGTCTACTCCCCCGAGGCGCTCGAAACGCTCGACGGGCTGGAGGGGGGCCAGGCCGAAAACGCCGGGGCCCCGGCGGAGGGCGAGCTCGAGCCGGTGATCGTGCACAAGGAGAGCTACCGCATCCGGCCGCTGTTCCAGGACGAGGCCATGGTGGACATGGAGCTCAGCGAGAAGCCCTTCGTGATCTTCAAGAACGCCAAGAACGACAAGCTGAGCATCCTGTTCCGCCGCAAGGACGGCGACTACGGAGTGATCGAGCCCGAGCTCTAGCGAACCCGTAGCCGATAACCCCGAGGACGACCGATGCCAGCGAAACGGGGGGCGGCGAACCGCCGGCCAGAGACCCTGACCGTGGGCGATTTTTTCGGGCGCTACGCCGACGCGCTCGGGCTATCGCTGCACGGGTCCGAGGCCGGCTTCGACCGCCCGATCAAGGAGCCGACGATCAACCGGCCCGGCCTGGCGCTGGCCGGGTTCTTCACCTACTTCGCCTTCCGGCGCATCCAGGTGATCGGCAACTCGGAGAGCTCCTACCTGAAGAGCCTCCCCCCGGCCGAGCGCGCGGGGCACTTCGCGGCCCTCTGCGACCGCAACATCCCCTGCATCGTCGTCTCGCGCGGCAAGGCGCTGCCGGACGATCTGCTGGAGATCGCCCAGGCGCGCGGCATCGCCGTCCTGAAGACCCGGATGATCTCGATGAAGTTCATCAACGCGGCCACCATCCGCCTCGAGTGGGACTTCGCGCCGAGCACCAGCGAGCACGGCTGCATGGTCGACGTCCAGGGCATCGGGGTGATGGTGCGCGGCGAGAGCGGCACCGGCAAGAGCGAGTGCGTGCTCGGCCTCCTGGAGCGCGGCGCGAGCCTGGTGGCCGACGACATCACCCGCCTGCGCGCGATCGAGGGGCGCGAGCTGATCGGGACCTCGCCCGACCTCGGCCGCTTCCATATGGAGGTGCGCGGCCTGGGGATCATCAACGTGCCGGCCATCTTCGGCGCCGCCTCGATGCGGATCGAGAAGCGCCTCGACCTCGTGGTCACCCTCAAGCCGGTGGGCAAGACCGCCGGGATCGAGCGCGTCGGGCTCAAGAAGAAGTCCTACGAGATCCTCGGGATCCGCGTCCCGCACGTCGAGCTGCCGGTCGCCGCCGGCCGCGACATGGCGAGCCTCGTCGAGGTCGCCGCGCTCGACCAGAAACTGAAGTCGTTCGGACACGACGGCGCCGTGGAGTTCGATAAGAAATTGTTGAAAATCATGGCGGAGAAGCGGATGAATTAAGCGCCCGCCGCCGCCTCCCCAGCCATCTGGGGCGGTGGTTGGAGCACCCCTTCCACCATGGGAGAAGATGCCACAATTATCCGTAAGGAGTTCACCATCAACAACAAGCTAGGGATGCATGCGCGTCCCGCTGCGATGTTCGTCAAGCTGGCCAACAGCTTCGAGGCCGACATCTGGGTCGGCCAGGAGGACGAGCAGGTTAACGGCAAGAGTATCATGGGGTTGATGATGTTAGCCGCCCCTGGCGGGTCGACCATCTCCATCAGCGCCGAGGGTGGTGACGCATCAGACGCCATGGCCGCCCTGGGCGGGCTCGTCGAAGGGGGGTTCCAAGAGGGCTGACCAAGAGATCGCCCCCCGGCGCACGGCTATCCCCCGTCCCGCTTTTCGCGGTAGCCGGGCGGGGCTAGCGCCCTCGCATATGTCCGAAATCCCACCGCACGAAGCCAGCAAGCCCGAGAGGCGGTTCGAGGGGGTCGCCGTGTCGCCGGGCATCGCCCGGGGCAACGCCTTCGTGAAGGGGGAGGTGTTCGTCGAGCCGGACAGCTTCGACCTCGAAGAGGGGGCGACCGGGGCCGAGATCGCGCGGTTCGAGGACGCCCTCGCCGAGACCAGGCGGCAGATCGAGGTCCTGCAGAAGCAGGTCGCCGCCGCCGCCGGCGGGCGCGACGCCAGCATCTTCGACGCCCACCTGCTGGTGCTCGAGGACCGCAGCGTGCTCGACGAGGTGACCGCGGCGGTGCGCGACAGGAGGCTCAACATCGAGTCCGCCTTCTACCGCACGATGAGCCGCTACATCGAGTCGATACGGGCCATCGACGACCCCTACCTGCGCGAGCGGGTGATCGACATCGAGGACGTCATGCAGCGGGTGCTGCGCAACCTCGGCAGCGCCGCCCCGGCGGAGTACAGCGCCCGCCACGAGCACGTGCTGGTCGCCCACGTCCTGACGCCCTCGGACACCGCGGCCATGGACCGCGAGCAGGTGCTCGGCTTCGCCACCGAGGTCGGCAGCTACACCGCGCACACCGCCATCATCGCCCGCTCGCTGGGGCTGCCGGCGGTGGTCGGCCTCCACGGCTTCTGCGACCAGGTGCACACGGGCGACAACATGTTGCTCGACGGATACAACGGGCTGGCGATCCTCAACCCGTCCCCGGAGACGCTCGCCGAGTACGACCGGCTGGCCGAGGAGAAGGACCAGGTCGCCCGGCGGCTCGACGAGCTGCGCGACAGCGACGCGGTGACCGGCGACGGCCGCGCCATCACGCTGTCGGCGAACATCGAGTTCGCGCACGAGGCGGGGATGATCGAGCAGAGCGGCGCGCGCGGCATCGGGCTCTACCGCACCGAGTTCTTCTACCTCCACGACGGCGCCCTCCCGGGCGAGGACCAGCAGGCCAAGAACTACTCGCGCGTGGCGAGGGGGGTCGACCCCGACGGCGTCATCATCCGCACCATGGACATCGGCGGCGACAAGTTGCCCGAGGACGCCGAGGAGGCCGGCGAGAACCCCTTCCTCGGCTGGCGGGGGATCCGCGTCAGCCTCGGGCGCAAGGGGCTGTTCAAGACCCAGCTCCGCGCGATCCTGCGCGCCAGCGGCGTCGCCAAGGTGCGCGTCATGTTCCCCATGGTGTCGACCCTCGACGAGGTGCGGCGCGCCAAGGAGCTGCTCGCGGAGTGCGCCGACGAGCTGCGCGCGGAGGGCGTCCCCTTCGACGAGGCGCTCGAGGTCGGGGTGATGGTCGAGGTGCCGAGCGCGGCGCTGGTGGCCGACCAGATCGCCCAGGAGGTCGATTTCTTCAGCGTCGGGACCAACGACCTGATCCAGTACACCATGGCTGTCGACCGGGTGAACGAGCGCGTCGCCGACCTCTACCAGCCGCTCAACCCGGCGGTGATCCGCCTGCTCAACATGACCGTGGAGGCCGGCCACGCGGCCGGGATATGGGTCGGCGTCTGCGGCGAGATGGCGGCCGACATCCTCATGACCCCGCTGTTGGTGGGGCTCGGTATCGACGAGTTCAGCGTCGGCGCCCCCCGCGTCCCGGCGGTCAAGCACGCGGTACGCAAGCTCTCCTACGCCACCTGCAAGACGCTGGCGGAGGACGCGCTCGGCGACGTCGACCCCGCGCGGGTGCTGGGCCGCTGCCGCGAGCTGGCGCTGGCCCACTACCCCGAGCTGCTCACCTGACCGATGTTCCTGGCGCTGAGGATCTCGCTACCGCTCGCGATGGGGATCGCGCTGGCCGGCCCCGCGCCGGGGCAGGCCGCCGGGTCTGGCAAGGGCAAGCTCTCCGACGCCGCCGAGGTCACCCACAGCCCCGGCGGCATGACGATCACCCCGAGCGGCAGCATCATCCTCAGCCTCCACCAGTTCCAGAAGACGGTGGAGCGGGTGGTCGAGATCACCCCCGAGGGCGACGTCCTGTCGTTCCCCAACGCCGAGATCAGCCGCGGCAAGGAGGGCGCCCCCTTCAAGCTGGACGCGGTGCTCGGCCTGCAGTGCGACAAGCGCGGGGTGGTCTGGATGCTGGACAACGGGCGCCGCGGCGAGGCGGTGCCGAAGCTGGTCGGCTGGGACAGCGGCGCCGGCGAGCTGGTGAAGATCATCTACCTGCCCGAGCCGGCCACCACCCCGAACTCGTTCGTCAACGACCTCGCCGTCGACCCCGAGGAGCCCTTCGTCTATATCACCGACCCGGCCGCCGGGGCGGACGCCGCCCTGATCGTCGTCGACCTCGAGTCCGGCCTGGCGCGGCGGGTCTTGCAGGGGCACTTCAGCGTCGTCCCGGAGGCGGTCGACGTCGTCATCGACGGCCGGGTGCTGGAGGTCAAGCGGCCGGACGGCAGCAGCGTCAAACCGATGGGTGGCGCCGGGCCGATCGCCGTCGACCGGAAGGGGCGCTGGGTCTATTTCGGGCCGATGGCCGGCCGCACGCTCTACCGTATCCGGGCGGAGCACCTCCGGGACACCTCCCTGCAGCCGCTCGAGCTGGTCTCGCGCGTCGAGGGCTACGCTCCGAAGCCGCCCTGTGACGGCATCTCGATGGACTCCAAAGACAACATCTATGTCGCCGACGTCGGCAGCAAGGCCATCGGTGTGATCCGGGCGGCGACCAAGAAGTACGAGATCTACGAGGCCAACGACCGCTTCTTGTGGCCGGACGGGCTATGTTTCGGGAACGACGGCCGGCTGTATTTCTACGCCAACCAGATGCACCTCATGGCCCCGTACAACGCCGGCCGCGACCGGTCCAACTCGCCGTTCCAGATCTACAAGCTCAAGGCCCTCTCTTCGGGCTCGGTCGGCCGCTGACGCCCCCTTCGGGGGAATGACTACCCCCTTCGGGGAATGACTAAGGTCTAATGACGAATGACTAAGGAATGCCCAATGCCCAATGCCCAATGACGAAGGTCCAAATACGGTTCATGGAGTTGGGTCTTTCGGGTTTGGGGCTTCGTCATTCCCTAGTCATTAGGCCTTAGGCCTTAGTCATTTCAGAATGAGGGCGCCCGAGATCCGCAAGGATACGCTCAAGGCGGCCAGGTTCGGCACAGCGGATGGGTATTTTTTACGTGTCTTGCCCCCTTTTGCGGCCAAGACTACGCCCACCTCCCAATGAGCAAGATCGCCTGCCTCGACCTCGAAGGGGTCCTCGTCCCCGAGATCTGGATCAACGTCGCCGAACGGACCGGCATCGACGCGTTGCGCGCCACCACCCGCGACATCCCAGACTACTCCGAGCTGATGCGCCAGCGGCTGGCGGTCTGCGACCGGCACGGGCTGAAGATCGGTGACATCCAGGAGGTGATCGACGGCCTCGGCCCGCTCGACGGCGCGGCGGAGTTCCTCGACTGGCTCAGGGAGCGCTTCCAGGTGGTGATCCTTTCGGACACCTTCTACGAGTTCGCCCTCCCGCTGATGCGCCAGCTGGGGTTCCCGACGCTGTTCTGCCACCGCCTGGAGATCGCAGGCGATGGGCGGATCGCCGGTTTCAAGCTGCGCATGGCCGACCAGAAGCGCGCCGCGGTGAAGGCGCTCAAGGGGCTCAACTTCAAGGTGGTCGCCGCCGGGGACTCCTACAACGACACCAGCATGCTCGCCGAGGCCGACGCGGGGGTGCTGTTCTGCCCGCCGCAGAACGTGGTCGACGAGTTCCCGCAGTTCCCGGTGACCCGCGACTACGCGGCGCTGGGGGAGGCGCTGGAGGGGGCGGTGAAGTGACCCGCGGCCAGCCGGGGTCGTCCCGTGGCGGAGGACGGGGCCTTGAAATGCCGGCCCCCGACCGCTAGGCTCCCCGGAGATAGAGAAAGACAGGATGGGGGGAGGCGCCGGGGGCGGGGGGAACCGCTCAATTCGGGGATCGCCCGGCTCCCATCGCGTGCTCTGAAACGCTGAAACGGCCGCTCCGCCACAACGGGAAACTCGCCATGCCATCGACCAACCCGAGCCGCCAGCTCCTCTGGCTGCTCCTGCTGATCCTCCTCATTATCGTCCTCCTCCTCCTGCGTCACTGCCGCGGCCCGGAGCCCGGGCCCGAGCCGCCAACCGAAGGACCGGCGTCGGAGGCCCATTACGCTTCGGGCTGGACGGTCAAGAACAACGCCGACTGGACGCCGCCGCCGCCGAGCGGCAACCCCCTCGGGCCTCCGAACGACACCTGCACCGGCGGCACGATCGCCAATTCGTGGGCGCGCTTCACCTTCCCGGCCGCGAACCTCCCCCCCGGCGCCACGGTGACCGGGGTGGAGGTGCGGCTGAAGTACCTCAGCCCCAGCGGCAGCAACACCGTCCAGCTGACCCGCGGCGGTGCGCCGGTCGGGGCTTCGAAGACGGTCGCTTCGGTGAGCGGCGCCTCCAACTGCGCCGCCACCACCTTCACCGGGGTCGGCGGCGATGGCGACACCTGGGGGAGCGGTGTTTCGGCGGCCGACGTCAACGCCGGGGACATCGGCGTCCAGCTCACCCAGAACGCCAACACCGTCGATCTCGACGCCATCGAGCTGAAGGTGTTCTACACGCCCTGAGCTTCGGCGGTCGGCCCCCTGAGTCCCTGTCCCCTTGGCGGAGTCCGGCGCGTCGGGCGGGCTTACAAGGTTCGCGGTGCAGGAGGGTGGGGGGCAATGACGAATGCCCAAGCACTGGCGGCCGCCCTGGGCGGAATTCGGCATTGGGGCTTCGTCATTCCTTAGTCATTAGGCCTTAGTCATTCGTCATTCGAGGCACCGCCTCGCTACCCCCTCACGTTATAACAATAGACCAGGTCCTGATCGCGTAAGTAGAGCCGTCCCCCCACCACCACAGGGTGGGTCCAGATCCGGCCGGCGTCGGCGCGGATCTCGCTCTGGGGGTCGAGCTTGAACCTGCCCTTCTCGTTCCAGCCGTCCGGGCTCGCCTCGACCAGGGCGACGGTGCCATCGCTCTCCCCGAGGCAGTAGAGCATGCCGTCCGCGTAGTGGACCGCCCCCTTGCCGAGCTTGTTCGAGCTCCAGACCTCCTTGCCGCTCATGAACTCCTGGCACTTCCAGCCGCCCTTGTCGGAGTGGCCGTAGAGGTGGTCGCCGACCAGGACCACCCCGCCGTGGTGGTTGACCATGACGTCGTTCCGGTAGACCTCCTCGGGCTCGCCGCGCGCGCCGAGCTTGACCAGCTTGCACCCGACCCCGTACCCCGAGGTGATGTAGACGTGGCCGTCCCGGTAGATCGGGGTGGGGATCACCGCGGTGCTGCCGCCCCAGCCGCTGCGCCAGAGCAGCTCCCCGTCGTCCGCGGAGACCCCGGCCAGGGTCTTCATGAACAGCTGCACGTACTGGCGCCGCCCGCCGTGTTCGATCGGCACCAGCGAGGAGTACTGCGCCCCGTCGGTGAGGCCTTTGCTCCGCCAGGTCTCCCGGCCGTTGGTCTTGTCGAGGGCGACGATGGCGCCGCCCCTGCCGCCGGGCGTGCAGACCACCTGGTCGCCGTCGACCAGGACCGACTCGCAGAAGCCCCAGCCGGGGACCGCGCCGCCGAAGTCCTTCTCGAGGTTGACGTCCCAGACCTTCTTGCCGCCCGCCACCTCGACGCAGGCCAGCGTGCCTTTGCCGGTGAGGGCGTAGACCCGGTCGCCGTCGACCGTCGGGGTGCCGCGCGGCCCGTCGCCCCAGTTGTTGCGTACCAGGGCGGCCAGCTCGGTCGCCCAGAGCTCCTCGCCGGTGGCGGCGTCGAGGGCGATCAGGTAGACGATCGCGTCGCGGGCGCCCATGGTGAACAGCTTGCCGCCGGCGATCGCCGGGCCGGAGTAGCCCTTGCCGGCGTCCTCGTAGAGCCAGAGCCGCCCCGGCCCCCCGGCGGGCCACGATTTGAGCAGGCCGGTGTCGGGCGAGTGGTCGTCCAGCCGCGGTCCGCGCCAGCGTGGCCAGGAGGCGCCGCCGTCCCCGTCGGCGGCCCCGGGGCGGGCGCCCCGCACGAAGTCCTGGTCGGACTCGCTGAGCAGCCCGATCGGGAACGTCAACCTCTTGCCGTCGCTGCGCCGGACGGTGACCTCCCCGTCCGCGAAGCCCAGCAGCTCGGCCTCGAAGGTGCGCTCCCCGTCGGCGCTGGTCCAGGTGCGCGCCCCGGCGGGTTCCGGGGCGGAGCCGATCAGCGTCAGGGCGAATACTGCGGTGGTCAGGGTGCGGGAGGTCATGGCGGTGCTCTAACGTCCAACATCGAACGCCCAACGTCCAACGTCGAACATTAGAAGTTGGAAGTTGGAAGTTGGAAGTTCGACGTTCGAAAGCTTCAAACCTTCCTGAGCTGCCAGCGCAGGCTCGCGGCGAGGGCGCAGAGGGCGGCGGCGATGAAGCCGAACATGGCGATGCGGTTGGCGCCCAGGGTGTCGGTCTCGTTGCCAAGGTAGGTCTTGCGCTGGCCGAAGAAGACGTTCGGCCGGCGCCGCGAGGCGTCCTCCTCGTAGAGGCGGTAGTCCTCGGTCTCCATCTCCGCCTTGGCGACCAGGTCGCGTATCTTCTGGTTCTGATAGAGGTCGATGGAGGATACCGTGTCCGACCCCCGGGGTTCGGGGAAGTCGTCCGGGTCGAAGTTGCCGTCGCGCAGGTCGCGGCGGATCTTCGCGAGCCGGCCGCGCACCCCGCGGTAGCTCTCGTCCTCGAGCCCGAAGACCATGGCCTGGGCGTCCTTGAGGTCGTTGAGCCTCTCGAGCTGCGCCCCGTCGAGGTCGGACATGCCGTCGCCGTCCGCGTCGGGGAGCGCCAGCAGCGCCTCCTTCTCCTCCTCGATCTCGGCGACGGTCCTGGCGAGGGGGTTGCGCTTGTCCTGGGCGATCACCATCGACTCGTAGGACCAGCGCAGCGGCATGATCTCGCAGATGATCGGCACCTTGAGCTCGCTGGGCTTCTCGGGCTGGCCGGACTCGTCCTTGGCGAGCCATTTGCGCACGCGGAACACGAAGTCGAGGTTGCGGTTCATCTCCTCGTATTTGATGAGGGCGCCGCCGAGGATGATCTGCGGGATGAGCACCAGGGGGATGGCGTTGAGGGCGGTCTTCGAGTCCCGGACGACGCTGGAGATGAACAGGCCGATCGCCGCCCCCGTGAGGGAGGTGAGGAACATCCAGCCGAGGTAGGTCCAGAACATGTCGCGGATCCCCAGCACCGCGTTGCCGACGGTGATGTAGATGACGCACTGCACCAGCGCGAAGACCGCGAGGGAGAGGAACTTGCCGGCGATATAGTGCCAGACGCGGATGCCGTGCCCGCGTTCGCGGGCGAGCATGGGGCGGTCGCGGATGATCTCGTCGGCGCTGTTGGTGAGGCCGAGGAACAGCGCCACCACCAGGGTGAGGAAGAGGTAGGTGGGGATGTGGAAGGCGGAGGCGAAGGTGTACTGCCCCTCCTCGGAGTAGCGCAGGACGGTGGCGATCAGCAGGGCGAGCGCCGGGGCCTCGAGGAGGGTGGTGGCGAGGTTGGCGCGGTTGCGCAGCTTGCTCAGGAACGAGCGCTTGATGTGGGTGGCGAGGTGGAGCGCCGCCCCCTCCACGCCGCGCTTCGGCGGGGTGGGGAGCGGGCGTTCGGCCGCCGCCTCGCCGTCGGCCGGCTCCAGCCTGGACTCGCGCACCTCCTGCATGAGGCGGTGGGCCTGGAAGCGGTCGGCCCAGTAGTCGGGCAGGAAGCGCCTGGCCGGGATGTAGTGGCCTCGGCTGTCCTCCTCGTAGACGATGTTGCCGCTCAGGTCGCGCAGCGGCGTCTCGAGCACGTCGAAGATAAAGTCCGGCTGGAGCGCGGCGCCCCCCGCGCCGCCGGGCTCGGGTTCGGGTTCGGCGGCCGGCGCCTGGGGGGAGCCCTCGGCCTGGGCGCCGCGGAAGTAGTCGAGCATCTCCGCCGGGGTCCCGAAGAAGGCCACCTTGCCGCCCTTGTCGAGCAGCAGCGCCTTGTGGAACATGTGGAAGAGGCGCGAGCTGGGCTGGTGGATGCTGACGAAGGTGATCTTGTTCTGCGACAGGCCGCGGATGATCTCCATCACGTGCTCGGAGTCCTTCGAGGACAGGCCCGAGGTCGGCTCGTCGAACAGGTAGACCTCGGCGATGCTGATCATGTCGAGCCCCGCGTTGAGGCGCTTCCGCTCGCCCCCGGAGAGGTACTTGTTGTTGGCGTCGCCGGCCAGGCGGTGGCGGCGCTCGCTGAGGCCGAGCTCGACCAGGCGGGAGTCGGCGCGCTTGCGGCGCTCGGCGGGGGAGAGGTGGGGGCAGCGGATGGCGGCGGCGCAGTCGATGTTCTCCTCCACCGTGAGCAGCGGGTCGAAGGCCTCCTCCTGGGGGATGTAGGAGATGTACGGGCCGATGTTCGGCAGGTTGCGGTAGAGCGAGAAGCCGTTGATGAGGACCTTCCCCTGGTCGGGCTGCTCGTGGCCGGCGAGGGCGCGGATGAGGGTGGTCTTCCCGCAGCCGCTGGGGCCGATGATGCAGATGAGCTCGCCGCGCCGCGCGCTCAGGCTGACCCCGTCCAGGGCGTTCTCCTTGCCGTCGTAGCTGTGGGTAAGGTCGGCGACCTCGAGGCCGCTGACCAGGTTGCGCTGCTCCTCGATGATGCGCTCGCCGAAGTCGCAGGAGAGGTACTGGGTCTCGCCGATGCGGATGACGTCGCCGTTGCGCAGATCCGTCTTGCCGCGGACCTGGTGGTCGCCGACGTGGATGGGCTGGTCGCTCTCCACCACCTGGAGCGCCCCGGTCTTGGCCTCGAAATCGCACCGGATCTGCAGGGTGACGTCGCCGCCGGAGCCGGGGGAGAGCAGGATGTCGCCGGCGTCGAGCTTGGCGGGGTCGGTGGAGACGGCGTAGACGAACTTGCTGGGGTGCAGCTCGAAGCGCCCGCCGAGCTCGCGGGCGCGGCGGCGCAGCTCGGAGAGGGAGATCTCGGTGCCGTTGGCGAGCACGATGCGGTCGGTGAGCGCCGCCTCGGCCTTGTAGCCGCGCTTCAGCAGGCGCCCGGCGAGGACGGCGTCGGTGTCGCGCAGGGCGCTGACCTCGACGCCGAGGCCGAACTCGATCTCGAGGTGGGAGTCCTTGGTGCGCGCCTTCTCGACGTAGGCGTTGCCGTCCCAGCGGAACGAGAGGAAGACGCGGGTGGTGGCGACGTTGTTCTTGGCGTTGAAATAGTTGACCAGGTCGCCGTAGCTCAGCACGGTCTCGGCGAGCAGGATGCGCTGGCCGGCGTAGAGCTGTGTGAACCCCCCCGGCGGGACGTGGCGGCCGCGGGCGACGAAGGGGCGCTGCCCGGAGTTCTTGACCAGCACCAGGCGCTCGAAGCGGAACGCCATCATCTCGTACCCCTCGGGCAGCGTCGCCAGCACGAGGTCGGCGGGCTGCCCGCGGCCGACGTGCAGGCTCTCCAGCGGCTCGGCCGGTTCCTCCTTGGGCTGCGGGCGCGCGCCGAGCTCGCCGGTGTTGAGCTGGTAGACCAGGTCGATCGCCTCGGAGGCGACCCCGAGGTTGGTCATGAAGAGGTAGAAGGGGATGAGGTGCTCCTTGAGGTTGCCGGACTGCGAGATGAGGGCGTAGAGCTGGGCGCCGAGCAGGAGTTTGTCGTCGTCTGCCAGCTCGTCTGCCAGCTCCTTGGCGATCCCGTTGAGGTCGACGGACTCCTCGATGGCCTCGCGGTAGAGCCGCCTCAGCTCGGAGTAGACGGTTTCGGGGAAGTCGTGCCGGAGGGCGCTCAGGCTGGAGTCGATCTCCGACTCCTCCACCACGCCGTCGACCTTGCTGAAGCCGGCGAAGACCTTGATCAGGACCGGCAGCATTTTGGTGCTGGCGGGGACCGGGGCCGGGCGCCTGCGGAACAGGCGCCAGCGGCGTCGGGGGGGGCGCCTGCCGGCCAGCCCGCGGCCCGCCCGGGGTTCCTGGCCGGGGGCGGGCTTGTTGGGAGGGAGGGTGCTTTCGTCCCCGGTTTCGTGCATTCTGTATGGTCGGTGGGGGTCGGCGCCCCGGGGGAGGCCCACATCTGCGCCCGGGGCATCCGATTGGCGATCCGCCACGTTTCGTTTGAGATGCGCCCCGGACGGCTTAGCTTCAGGGCGAGGAAGATAACACACCGCCCCCTGTTGGAAATCGCCAAGTTGACCTTGAGCGAGCCCCGTTGCCCCGGCTGGCCAGCCGTGGTAGGGTCCCCACCCGGCCGGCTGTCCCCTGCGCAAGCCCCACGCCACCAACTACTGACCCATGCCCGACAACGAACCGAGACGCCCCGAAGGCGGTGAGGACCCCAAGAACCCGCAGGGGGGCGAACCCAGTTTCAACTGGCGCGGGCTCATCCTGCTCTCCATCGCCGTCATGCTCATCGTCGCCGCCTTCGCGTGGCGGGGCGAGGACGGCCGCTACGAGGAGATCAAGTGGCCGGAGTTCGTCAACGCGGTCGAGGAGGGCAAGGTCGGGGACGACCAGCCGCTGCGGCTGATCCGCAAGCAGGGCAGCGCCGAGGAGTACCTGCTCGGCGAGATGGTCCCCGCCGGCGGCGAGGGCGCCAAGAAGGGGGGGCGCGGCTTCAAGGTGCTGGTGAACCTCGACTTCCAGAAGGACGAGCTGCATGCCCTGCTCAAGGCGGAGGGTGCCCCCGAGGGCTCGAAGCAGGTGCCGCTCGCCTACACCGTCGAGTACAACAGCAACATGCTCGGTTCGGTGTTGCTCGGGCTGCTGCCGATCTTCCTGATCCTGCTCATCCTCTATTTCTTCTTCCGCCAGCAGATGCGCATGGCGGGGCGCGGCGCGATGAGCTTCGGCAAGAGCAAGGCCAAGATGCTCACCATGGACACCAACAAGGTGACCTTCAAGGACGTGGCCGGCGTCAGCGAGGCCAAGGAGGAGGTCTGGGAGTTGGTCGAGTTCCTCAAGGATCCGAAGAAGTTCCAGCGCCTCGGCGGCCAGATCCCGAAAGGGGTTCTGATGGTCGGCCCGCCCGGGACGGGCAAGACGCTGCTCGCCAAGGCGATCGCCGGGGAGGCGGACGTGCCGTTCTTCAGCATCAGCGGGTCGGACTTCGTCGAGATGTTCGTCGGCGTCGGCGCCTCGCGGGTGCGCGACATGTTCGACCAGGGACGCAAGCACGCCCCCTGCCTGATCTTCATCGACGAGATCGACGCCGTCGGCCGGCACCGCGGGCACGGGCTCGGCGGTGGCCACGACGAGCGCGAGCAGACCCTCAACGCGCTGCTGGTGGAGATGGACGGCTTCGACACCCAGGAGGGCGTGATCATCATCGCCGCCACCAACCGCCCGGACGTCCTCGACCCGGCGCTGCTGCGGCCGGGGCGCTTCGACCGCCAGGTCACCGTCAACCTGCCCGACGTGAAGGGGCGCCACGCCATCCTCGAGGTGCATGCCAAGAAGGTGAAGATGTCCGAGGACGTCGACCTGATGGTGGTCGCGCGCGGCACCCCCGGCTACTCGGGGGCGGAGCTCGCCAACGTCATCAACGAGGCCGCCCTGCTGGCCGCCCGCAAGGGTCTCAAGGCGATCACCATCGGCGAGCTGGAGGAGGCGCGCGACAAGGTGCGCTGGGGCAAGGAGCGCCGCAGCCTGGCGCTCAACGAGAAGGAGAAGGAGAACACCGCCTACCACGAGGCCGGCCACGCGATCATCAACGAGCTGCTCGAGCACACCGACCCGCTGCACAAGGTCACCATCATCCCGCGCGGCCCGGCGCTCGGGGTGACGATGTTCCTGCCGGAGGAGGACAAGTACACCCACCGCAAATACGAGCTGCTCGACGACCTCGTGGTCTCGATGGGCGGCAGGGTCGCGGAGGAGATCGTGTTCGGGGACGTCACCAACGGCGCCGGCGGCGACATCAAGATGGCCACCGACATGGCGCGCAAGATGGTCTGCCAGTGGGGGATGAGCGACGAGCTCGGCATGGTCGAATACGGCGACCACCAGGAACACACCTTCCTCGCCAGGGACATGACCAGCGGCCGCTCCTACTCCGAGGACACCGCGCAGAAGATCGACCACGAGGTCAAGCGGCTCATCGATACCGCCTACAGCAAGGCCAAGGACCTGCTGATGAAGCACCGCACCGAGCTCGACCTCATCGCCAAGGCCCTGCTCGAGTACGAGACGCTCGACGGCAAGCACATCCGCGAGCTGATGCAGGACGGCGAGATGAGCGATCCCCCGGCAAGCCCCGAGCCGCCGGCCCCCCCCGAGGAGAAGGCTGAGGCACCGCAGGCACAGGGCGACGATCGCCCCGCCGACGGTCTCCCCCCCGGCGACCTGGCGCCCGCCGGGGCGTAAGCGAGCGACCGGCGATCACATGCCCGGTGCTCGCCGTGTGTTCCCTCGGCGAGCAGGCGGCGGTCTCCGGTAACGGGGTACTGGAGGCGCCAACCCCTGGCATGCGGACGGGAGGTCTAGCCGCCCACGGATCGGTCATGACGGTAGCCACGAGCGTGAGCGAGTGGGGAGCGGGAAGTGAAGCGCCGGTTTCCATCGGCTCGCTCACGCTCGCCGCGACGTTCCGGCGTCCATCCCCTGGACAAACGTGCTGCCGCGCTCGTTTTCTCAGATTTGCGACAAATCTCAGCCCGGCCTCAACTATTTAATGAAATACAGAAATTATATTTGAAATGGATCATATGAGAATTATTATACCCCCGTTCCTGATAGGCAGGTTTGCGACAATTCTCAACAATGAACCCGATCAGTCTTTTGCGGTCCCTTATCGTCCTCGCCCTGTTGGCTGGGGCTCAGAGCGCCGCTGCCATCTCGGTGAATTGGGGGTCGACCCGCCTGGCGACCAACTACACCAGCGATCTGCAGCCTCTCGGACAGGCAGGTGATTTCGTTTTCGAGGTGGGGGCGTTCCAGCCCGGTTTTGTCCCCAGCGCGGAGAACATCGGGCAGTGGGAGGCGAACTGGGTGGCCGCGGGTCGTTCGGACTACCATACAGGTTTCTCTTTCGCCGCCGGTTCGGCGCAGATCGTCGACGCGATCGCGGACGGGACGCAGGGTTACATCTGGGGTTTCGACTCGCGTGATGGCACCCGCGTCGAATGGATTCTGGTCAGCGATCCGAACTGGCGCTGGCAGGCCGGTGGCGCCACCTCGCAGCCCGTCGACTGGACCGTCGGTTCGGCCGGCCAGGCCGTGGTGGGCTCGATCGGTGCCCCGGGCGATGGGTTCCACATGCGCACCGCCGCGCTGGCGCCTGGGAGCGCCCCGGCGGCCGAGGCGTGGCGGCAGGGGCACTTCGCCGGTGAACTCGACCAGCCACACGCCGCCTGGGGCGCCGACGCCGACGCCGACGGTGTGGTCAACGCCCTCGAGTACGCCTTCGGCACCTCCCCGCGCGACGCCTCGCAGGCGGTCTACCCCAGCGCCTCCCTGGTGAGCGAGGGGGGGCAGCGATACATGGTGATCACCTTCGACGCCGAGCCCGGGGTGCCGGGCCTGCTCTCCGTCGAGGTGTCCGAGGATCTGTCCGCCTGGTCGCCGGCCGGCGCCGGCGCCGAGATCAGCATCGCCGGCGGCAGGCTCGAGATACGCGACACGCGGCCGCTGGCGGCCGGGCGCCGGTTCTTCCGCCTCGGCGCGGAGCTCTAACAGTTTGTCGCCGACCGCAGAGGCCGGCGCAAGCCACCCCGTAACGACACCCCTCGACGCGGGCGAGGCCGGGAAGCGATTCCCGGCCTCTATGCTTTCCCCCCCTCTGCTCCCTCCAGCCAACGGTCGAACTTCTTCGAGCGGTTGGCGTAGGCCGGGTAGCGCGCCCCCCCCTCGCCGCCGGGGCGGTAGCGCCAGTGCTTGTACATCCACAGCCACGGTTCGGGGAACTCGCGGATGGCGGGTTCGAAGACATCCCAGCAGAGCTGCGCGACCTCGGCCGGCGCCGCGCCGGCGGGGACCTCGAGCGGCTTCAGGAGTTTCATCAGGTAGTCGCCGTCCCCACAGGGGACGCAGTAGCCTGGGATCAGGGTGGCGCCGGTGCGGTTCTGCAGGAAGGCGTGCAGGCCGGTGACGCAGGTGGTGAAGGAGAAGCAGCGCACCGGCACCGCGGTGCTGTCGGGCGCGACGGTGAGGTCGGTGAGGAAGGCCGCGTGGCCGCCCGCCCCGAGGGCCTTGAGCAGGCGGACGAAGGCGCGCCGCGAGGGGATGACTCTGTGCCCGCTGCCCTCGCGGTGCCGGGTGAAGATCTCGGTGAGCTTCGGGTTCTTGAAATCCTGCGCGATCAGCGTAAAGGGGTGGCCGCGGAAGCCCATCATCAGGCTGATCCACTCGAAGTTGCCGTAGTGGGGCGTGACCCAGATGGCACCCTCGCGCGCCGCCTTCTCGAACGCGGCGGGGTCCTCGAGGTCGACCTGGATGTGCTCCGAGTAGTTCTCGCGGTCGAGCCGCGACGACCAGAACAGCTCACAGGTGCTGCGCGCGAAGAACTCGAAGCTGCGCCGGACGATCGCCTCGGCGTCGCCCTCAGG
>JANQMB010000033.1 GCA_028280355.1 Verrucomicrobiales bacterium | reverse complement strand
TTCGTCGCCGCGCTGCTCTCCGAACTCGACCACCCCCGCCGCAGGGCGGGGCTCCGGCCGGAGACCGCCTACCTCGGCGGCGGCACCCCGACCGCGCTGTCGGGCAAGCACCTCGGGCAGCTGCTCGAGGGGATCGCCGACCGCCTCGGGGAAGGCGAGCTGAGGGAATGGGGGGTCGAGGCCAACCCCGCCACCTTCGGCCGCGGGAAAGCCGGCATCATGCGCGACGCCGGCGTGACGCGGGTGTCCTTGGGCGTGCAGTCGTGGACGCCGTCCACGCTCGCGACGCTCGGCCGCGACCACTCCCCCGAGCAGGCGGAGGCCGCCTTCGCCACCCTGCGCGACGCGGGGTTCCGCAGCCTGAACATCGACCTCATGTTCTCCGTCCCCGGACAGGCCCCGGCATCCTGGCGGTCGGACCTCGATCGCACCCTGGCGCTCTCCCCCGACCACGTGTCGGCCTACAACCTCAACTACGAGGAAGACACCGAGTTCTTCGAGCGCTTGCGGAGCGGCGAGTACGACGAGGACCCCGACCGCGACGCCGGCCTGTTCGAGGCCGCCGCCGACGCGCTGGGGGGAGCGGGGTACGAACACTACGAGATCTCGAACTACGCCAGGCCCGGCCACCGCTCGCTCCACAACGCCGCCTACTGGGCCGGCGCCGACTACCTGGGGATCGGCCCCGGCGCCTTCTCGACGGTCGGCGGCCGGCGCTGGCGCAACCTGCCGGACACCGCCGGTTACATCGCCGCCGTCGGGAGCGGCGACTTCAGTTCACTCGCCACCGAGGCCGAGACCATCGACGACGCGGCCTTCCGCAGCGAGCGAATCGCCCTCGAACTGCGCACCGCAGGCGGCGTCTCGCTCGAGCACCTCCGCGGGCGCGGGGAGGAGGTCGCCTCGCTCGAGGCCGCCGGGCTGGTCGAACGGTGCGGCCCCCGCCTGCGCCTCACCCGGAAGGGCAAACTGCTCGCCGACCCCATCGCCGCCGGGCTCCTGTAGGATTCGCGGGACATCGGGTGTGGGCGGCAAGATGCCGCCCCTCCTGGCGGCGCCATCTCCATCGGAGGGGCGGCATCTTGCCGCCCATGAAGCAGGCATCGTCGTCGCCCTAGGGAGCCAGCGTGTTTGACATCTTCACCCGAATGCGCTCTAGCCGCCGCCTTGACATGGGCGGACCGCCAGCCCATCCCGAACCGGACTTTGACAGACCATCGCCCGACGCTATTGGTGCGCAGAACAATGAGCGACACTTACACCTTCGGCGGGCGCGCCGACCGGAAAGCGGTGGAGACCGGGAACGACTTCGCGCCGAAATTTGGCGCCGACGGGCTCATCCCGGTGGTGACCCAGGACGCCGCCAGCGGCGCCGTACTGATGGTCGCCTACATGAACGAGCGGGCGCTGCGCGAGACCCTCGCCAGGGGGGAGGCGGTCTACTACAGCCGCAGCCGGGACACCCTCTGGCACAAGGGCGCGACCAGCGGCCACGTGCAGAAGGTCCTCGGGGCGCGCACCGACTGCGACCAAGACGTCATCCTGCTGAAGGTCGAACAGGTCGGACCCGGCTGCTGCCACGCGGGCTACGCGACCTGCTTCTACCGCGAGATCCCGCTCGGCGACGCGGTCGCCGCCACCGCGCGCGACGGCGTCGCACAGCTCACGCCCTGCGAGGAGCGCGCATACGACCCGGACGACGTCTACTAGGCGGAGCGGGGACCCGCGCAAGATCGGGTGTCAATTCGCCCGATCTGGTCTAGGCTGTGCGTGGCAGGACGCCACCCCCAAAAACCCCCAAACCCCGATACACATCATGGCCCAAGCGATCATGGACCCGGAGGAGGTCCGCCGTTTCGCGGAGGAACTCAAACGTTTCAACGAGGAGATCTCCGCACGCACCGCCTCGCTACAGGCGCGGTTCTCGTCACTCAGCAACTCCTGGCAGGACCAGGAACAGACCAAGTTCGCCGAGGAGTTCGAAGGTATGATGAAGTCGATGCGCAAGTTCGTCGAGGCCTCCAACGCCCACGGCCCGTTCCTCCTGCGCAAGGCGCGGCGCATCGAGGAGTACCTCGACCAGCGCTGATCGGGGAGACCGGCCATGGCCGACCAAGCGAGAGTCGATTCGCTCGAAGCCATCGAGACCTTCAGGAGCCACCTGGTGCGGTTCACCGAGAGGGCCGGCAAGGCGCTCGACGAGGTGGGCGACGCGGTGCGCCGGACCCGCTCGTGGGTCGAGGACGAGCAGCGCAACCATTGGCTGGGCGAGAAGCGCCGCCGCCAGCGCAAGCTGGAGCAGGCGGAGCAGGAGCTCTACAGCTCGCGCCTGTCACCGCTGCAGGACACCGGCACGGAGGCTCAGATGATGGTGCGCCGCGCCCGGCGCGCGATCGAGGAGGCGGACTCCAAGCTGCTCATGCTCGAGAGGTGGGCGCGCGACTTCGACAGCACGGTCGAGCCGCTCGCCCGCCGGCTCGACACCCTCCAGGACCTCGTCATGACCCGCTACCCGAAGGCGGTCGCACAGCTCGCGGGGATCATCCAGACCCTCGCGGCATACGCCGAGGTCGGCGGCGCCCCCCCGCCCGACACCCCCCGGGGGGACACACCGTGAACCCCGCCCGCCGGCGGGCCCCGCCGGTTAACACTTGCTTAACACTAAAAGACTAGCGCGGGCACCCGGGAGCTAGCAAACTCTGGATATGTCAGTCAAATCTAGCCGCGGCGTCCTGCTGAAAGCCGTCCGCGACCTCCAGGTGAACTGGCAGCAGGCCCGCGCCCACTGGCGGGACGACAAGGCGCGCGAGTTCGAGGACCGTTACATGGCCCCGCTGCCCGACGCGATCAACAGCGCCTCCAGCATCATCGAGGAGATCGACCAGATCCTGACCCGGATCCGGCGCGATTGTGAATGAGCCCCCACGCGATTGTGAATGAGCCCCCCTTCGGAACCCCGGACGCCCTAGAGACCACCCTCGCCTTGAAGGCCGCGGTCGCGAACGCGGCGGCGCGCGAAAACGAGATCGAAAAAAGCTACCGCCTCGAGGTCGCCCGCGCCGAGCGCGAGCACGGCGAGGAGGTCGAGGCGCTCGACGCCGAGCTGCAGAACCGGCTGGCGGCGGCGCGGTCGCAGCTCCACCGCTCCCGGGAGGACGCCGGGGCGAAGCGGGAGAGGCGCGCCGCATGGATCGCACGCGCGCACCACAGCGCCGAGCGGAGGGTCACCGGGACCGTCGAGGGGGAGAAGAGCAGGCAGATCTCGAAGACGCAGGCGCAGACGCTGGAGGCGAAACGCGAACGCGACACCGAGCTGGCCTTCGCCAAGGGCCGGCTGGCCGAACTGGCCGAGGAGCTGCGCGCCGAAAAACGCCACTTCTCCAACCTCAGGGGTGCCGCGCGCGCCGCCTTCCGCGGCTTCCCCCGGCTCGCCGCGGGGGTCAACCACGTCCCCAAAAGCGCCCCCGCCGACCCGGGCGCCCCGGCCCCCGACGTCGTCGCCCTCGCCGGCGAACTGCGCGGCCACCTCGACACCACCCGGGGGCTGCTGCGCGATTTCAGCCGCGCCCCGCTCCCGAAGCTTTTCCGCTTCCTGCCGCTGCAGTGGCTCGCGCCGATCGCCGTCGCCGCGGTCGCGTCGACCGGATACCTGCTCTCCTGGGAACCGGCCACCTACCTGCTCGTCGGCGGCGCCTGTCTCGCCCTGCTGGTCGCCCTGTTCGCCCTGCAGCGGGTCGCCGCCAGGGCGGCGGCCGGCCCCGCGGCAGCCATCGCCGACAGCCTCGGCGAGGCCGCCGCCGCCTACCGCCTCTGCGCGACGGGGGGGGAGGCCTGGCTGGAGGCCAACCGCACGAAACTGGAGGCCCGCCTCCAGGACACCGTCGACCACCTCAACGAGAACCTCAGCGCCGCCATCGGGGAGGCCGACCGCGTCGGCGAGGCAGAGCCGTCGAAGTTCGCCGCCCAGAGCGACCGCCTCGCCAGGCGCAACGACGAGCGCCACCGGCGCGCCGTCGAACGCGCCGAGGCGGACCACCGCGAGGAGGCCGCCGGGGCCGCCCGCGCCGAGGCCGAGGCCGAGGCCGGCCGCGCCCGCGACGCGGCGTGGGGGGAGCTAACCAATCGATGGAACTCAAACGTGTCGCCGATCTTCGACACGCTGGCCCGCAACGGGGAGGCGGCGAAGGCGATGTTCCCCACCTGGGGATCCGGCTGGCTCGACGCCTGGCGGCCGCCGGAGGCCTTCGCCCACGCCGCGCCCTACGGGAGGCTGTCGGTCGACCTCCCCGGCCTCGCCGGGGCGGTGCCCGCGGACCCGCGCCTCCCCGTCCCCGGCGGGACGGCCTTCGACGTCCCGCTGGCGCTGCGGGTCCCGGAGGCGGGGTCGCTGCTCCTGGAGACCGAGACCTCCGGGGACCCGGCGGTGGTCGGCGCCATGAACAACATCATCCTCCGGCTGCTCTCGGCGGCGCCGGCCGGCAAGCTCAGCTTCAGCATCTTCGACCCGGTCGGCCTCGGGCAGAACTTCGCCGGCCTCACCCACCTGGCCGACTACGAGGACAGCGTCATCAACAAGCGCATCTGGACCACCCGCGAACAGATCGAGACCCGCATCGGCGAGCTCGGCGAGCATATGGAGAAGGTCATCCAGATGTACCTCCGCAACGAGTACGAGACGGTGGCCGAATACAACCGGCAGGCCGGCAACATCGCGGAGAAATACCACTTCCTGGTGGTCGCCGACTTCCCGACGAACTTCTCCGAGGCCGCCACCCGCGGGCTGATGAGCATCGCCGCCAGCGGGGCGCGCTGCGGCATCTACACGATCATCCACTGGGACAGGCGCACCCCGGCGCCGGAGGCCCTCGCGGCCGAGGACCTGCGCGCCTCCTGCACCTGCATCCGGGGCGAGGCCGGCGGTGCCTTCCGGCTGGCCGGCGCGCCCGACCAGGGGGCGGCCCTCCACCTCGACCGGCCGCCCGGCGACGGGGCGGCCACCGGCTTCGTCCGCCGCGTCGGCGACGCCAGCAGCGACTCCAACCGCATCGAGGTCCCGTTCTCCCACATCATGCCAGACGCCGGGGAGTTCTGGGCGGGCGACACCACGGAGGAGCTGCGCGTCCCGATCGGCCGCACCGGGGCCACCAAGCTGCAGGAGCTCGCCATCGGCCGCGGCACGCGCCAGCACGCCCTGTTCGCCGGCAAGACCGGCTCCGGGAAATCGACGCTGTTCCACGTGCTCGTCACCAACCTCGCCCTCTCCTGCAGCCCGGAGCAGGTCGAGTTCTACCTGGTCGACTTCAAGAAGGGGGTGGAGTTCAAATGTTATGCCAGCAAGAAGCTGCCCCACGCCCGGGTGGTGGCGATCGAGAGCGACCGCGAGTTCGGCCTCAGCGTCCTGCAGCGGCTCGACGAGGAGCTGCAGCGGCGCGGCGAGCTGTTCCGCGAGGCGGGCGCGCAGGACCTGGCGGGCTACCGGCGCTCCGGCGGGGCGGCGATGCCGCGCTCCCTGCTGATCATCGACGAGTTCCAGGAGTTCTTCGTCGAAGACGACCGCATCGCCCAGGGGGCCTCCGTGCTGCTCGACCGCATCGTCCGCCAGGGGCGCGCGTTCGGCATCCACGCTTTGTTAGGCTCCCAGACGCTCGGCGGGGCATACTCGCTGGCGCGGGCGACGCTCGGCCAGATGGTGATCCGCGTCGCCCTGATGTGCAACGAGGCGGACTCCTACCTGATCATGGACGAGGGCAACCCCGCCCCGCGCCTCCTCACCCGCCCCGGCGAGGGCATCTACAACGACTCCGCCGGGGCCATCGAGGGCAACAGCCCGTTCCAGACGGTGTGGCTCCCCGAGGACGAGCGCGACGACCTCCTCGACCGCGTCCGGGCGCTGCACGAGGGGGCCGGGCTGCCCGCGGCGGCGCCGGTCGTCTTCGAGGGGAACGCCCCGGCGGACCTGGCGGAGAACCGGGAGCTCGCCGCCGTCCTGGACCAGCCCCCCGACCAGGCGCCCGCCCAACCCCGGATCTGGCTCGGCGCCCCGAACGCGATCAAGGGGCCGACCGAGGCGGTGTTCCGCCGCCAGAGCGGCAACCACCTGCTCGTGGTCGGCCAGCGCGACGACGCCATCGCCGCCATGCTGGCCATCTCCCTCGTCTCCCTGGCCGCCCAGTTCCCGGACGGGGGGGCGCGCATCGTGCTGATCGACAGCAGCGCCCCGGGCACCCCGGAGCGCGAGCTGCTCGACCGCGCCGCCGCCGCTGCCCGCCAACAAGTGGAGTCCTCCCACCAGCGCGACGCGGCCGAGCTGATCACCGAGCTGGGCGAGGAGCTGAGACGGCGCGGTGAAGACGGCGCCCCAGACGACCCGCCGGTCTTCGTCATCGCCAACGGCCTGCAACGCTTCAAGAAACTGCGCTACAACGACGACCTGGCCTACTCCTTCGACGCCTCGGCAGAGGCGGCGCGCCACCCGGCCCTGCTGCTGAACGACCTCATCTGTGAGGGGGCCGCCACCGGCATCCACCTGGTCGCCGCGGTCGACACCTTCAACAACATCGGCCGCACCCTGAGCCGCAAAGCGCTGGCCGAGTTCGAGATGCGCGTACTGTTCCAGATGAGCGCCAACGACTCGGCCGCCCTCGTCGACTCGACGAAAGCGTCCGCGCTGGGCATGCACCGCGCGCTGTTCTACAACGAGCACGAGGGCTACCTCGAGACCTTCCGCCCCTATGCCGCCCCGGGGCCGGGCTGGAGCGAGTGGCAAACCGCCGGGCAAGAGGACGGCTAGGCGGGACGTCGATAGCCTCCGGCAACCCCATGCGACCATCTCGCATATGGGGTGAACGTTCTATCAGATCTCCCCCCCCCTTCCTTCCCTTCCTTCCCTTCCTTCCCGCCGTCCAAACTTGCGCCTTTTCGCGAAATGACATTGACTATTGACTAATCTGTATGTAATTTCCGAGCGGAGTTAAAAAAGGAGGTGCGAGGAGCGATGACAGGTGATGTTGGGCAAAATTGCTATTCTTTTGGTGTCGTTATTGGTATGCCAGGTATCTGGCGGGGCGACGGCGACTTATAGCCTCCTTCCGGGAGATACCAGTATGGATCCCCTGGACGGCGTGCCGTCCTTGAGCGACCCGGCCGTATTGGGGGCAACGACGCTGGGGAGCGCGACCTATCCCAACACCCCAGGTCACAACCCCCTCCCGACGCTCCCGTTCACGGAGGTTATTAGCGGTTCGTGGCCACAGTGGGAAATCGTCACCACGAGCCTTTCGGCGGGTGCCTCCGATTTCCAATCGTTCGCCATCGATTTCAGCCTCGAACCATGGAGCGGCATGGTCGCCGCCCCGACCGAGATACGGCTGCGCGCCTTCGACCATTCGACAGATACGCAACTTCACGATTCGGGCTTCCTCCAGATCCCCCACGGGCTGCCTCTCGGATCCTATAACGGCACGCAGTCTTTCGACCTCTCCGCCGTCGCGCCGCTCCAGAATTTGGGCGCCGGGGCGCAGATCCGGTTCGAGGTTCTCTTCGCGATGCACGAGGAGACCGCGACCCTCGTCGACCTCGACGGGATCACGATCACCTCCATCCCCGAACCGGGGATCCCCGGCCTACTGTTTACGACGTTGCTGCTCCAGTCTACAGTCCGCCGGCGGCAACGCTGACGCCCCCCTCGACCGGAGGAAGGTTTTGCGGGCATCCCAGACCTTTAGGCCAAAAAAGGACTCCCCGCGGGGGTTCCAGGCGCGCCCCGCGAGAAGTCAGGGTTCGACCCTACCCGTCCTGGCAACCGCAGCGGCAGCAGCAGCAACATTTGCAGGAACGGGCGCATCCGTCGTTCTCTTCACTCATCGGGTTCACCTCCTTTCTATGTCACATCGACAATCATCGATACATTTGGCAAAAAAATTTACCCACAGCACTTGCTGATCAGCCGCGTCGCTTTCTCCTCCGGGGCGAGCTTGAGGAGCAGCTGCCCGCAGCACTCGACGACGGCCCCCTGGTCGACGCTGTAGTAGACGAGCTTCCCCTCCTGGTTCCTGACCACCAGACCGGCCCTCTCAAGGACCGCGAGGTGGTGGCTGGCGGTCGGCTGCCCCACCCCGGCGTGGCGGGCGATCTCGCCCACCGACCGCTGCTGGCAACAGCAGTAGCGGAGGATCCGCTGGCGGGTCGCATCGCCGACGGCCTTGCCGAACGCCACTGCTTTCGCTTCTTCCATGGCGACATCATATCGATAACAATCGATATGTCAACATCGGGCTGGAACCTTCTCCCCCCCCGCGGCGCCGCCGGCCGCCCTTTGACAAGTCCCGCCCGGCGCCTAAAATCCGGGTCGCCATGAGCACCGACACCGGAGAGAAACACCACTTCCAGGCCGAGGTCCAGCAGCTGTTGGACATCGTCATCAACTCCCTCTACACCGACAAGGAGATCTTCGTCCGCGAGCTGGTGTCGAACGCGGCCGACGCGCTCGAGAAGCTGCGCCACACCCAGCTGACCGAAAAGGAGATCTTCGACGAGAAGCTCGACCTGGAGATCAACATCACCACCGACGAGGCCGCGAAGACCATCACCATCGCGGACTACGGGGTGGGGATGACCGGTGACGAGCTGGTCGAGAACCTCGGCACCATCGCGCACTCGGGCTCGAAGAAGTTCATCGACGCGCTCTCCGGGGGGGACGGGGACAAGGGGGCCAACCTGATCGGCCAGTTCGGGGTCGGCTTCTACAGCGCGTTCATGGTGAGCGACGACGTCAAGGTTTTCACGCACTCGTGGCGCCCCGACGGCGGGCACCTCTGCTGGTCGAGCGACGGCAAGTCCGGCTACGAGATCGAGGAGGTCGAGGGCCAGCGGCGCGGCACGAAGATCGTCGTCAAGCTCCGCGGCGGGCAGGAGGAGTTCGCCGGGGCCGAGCGCATCAAGGGCATCCTGCAGAGCTACTCCAACTTCGTCCCCTTCCCCATCCACCTCAACGGCGAGCGGGTGAACACCGTGGAGGCGATCTGGATGAAGCCGAAGTCCGAGGTCTCCGACGAGCAGTACACCGAGTTCTACAAGTTCGCCGCCAAGGCCTTCGACGAGCCCCGCTACCGCATGCACTTCAGCGCCGACGCGCCGCTGATGATCAACGCCCTGCTGTTCGTGCCCGACGACAACCCCGAGCGCATGGGCTTCGGGCAGGTCGACCCGGGCGTCGCCCTCTACTGCAACAAGGTGCTCATCGACGCGGAGCCCAAGGGGCTCCTCCCGGAGTGGCTGCGCTTCCTCAAGGGCGTCATCGACAGCGAGGACCTGCCGCTGAACATCTCCCGCGAGAGCATGCAGGACAGCGCCCTGGTGCAGAAACTGAACCGGCTGATCACCAAACGCTTCATCAAGTTCCTCGACCGCGAGGCCAAGTCCGACGCCGAGAAATACGGCGAGTTCTACGGGCGTTTCCGCACCTTCCTCAAGGAGGGCGTCGTCACCGACGCCGAGCACCGCGACGAGCTTGCGGGGCTGCTGCGCTACGAGTCGTCGCTGGGGGCCGAGGGCGAGACGGTGGGCCTGGACGACTATGTCGCGCGCATGCGGGACGGCCAGGAGAAGATCTACTACCAGGTCGCCCCGGACCGCGGCGCGATCGAGGGCGCGCCCTACCTCGAGGCGTTCGAGGCGCGCGGGCTCGAGGTGCTCTTCCTCTACGACGCCGCCGACGAGTACCTGGTCGGCGCGCTGGGCAAGTACGCCGACAAGGAGCTGGTCTCCATCGACCGCTCCGACCTCGAGCTGGACGAGGTCGAGGCGGAGGGCGAATCGCTGTCCGACGACCAGGCCGAGTCCCTGACCGCGTGGATGGGTGAGACGCTCGGCGACCGTGTGAAGTCGGTCGCCGTCGGCGGGCGCCTGGTCGACAGCCCCGCGGTGGCCCTCAGCCCCGGCGGCGCGATGAGCCCCCAGATGAAACAGATGATGCGGCAGATGAACCCGGGGTTCTCGGCCGCCCGCGAGGTCGAGCTGGAGATCAACCCGCGCCACGCGCTGATCCGCAGCCTCGAGGCGGCCCGCGGGGCGAAGCCGGAGTTCGCGAAGCTGGTCGCAGAGCAGATCCTCGACAACGCGTTGGTTGCCGCGGGATTGCTAGAGGAAGGCAAGGATATGGTCTCGCGCGTCTACGAGATCATGCAGCAGGCGCTGGAGGAATAGCGGGTCCCCCGCGCGACGAGAGGGCTGACGCCCTATAGCCCGACCGGCGTGACGGTGGGCGGAGGCGGCCCGGGGAGGGCGGCCTCCTTGAGCGTCTGCAGCCTCCGGTGGTCCTCGTCAGCCACCTCCTTGAGGCGGACGAGGTCCTCGTGCTCGTGCTCCAGCATCGACTCGAGTTCGGTGACGCGCTTGGAGAGGGCCTCGATCTCCGCCCGCATCGCTTCTAGCAGGCTCTCTACCGCCTGCGTGGCATTGTCATTGCTCATTCGGTATCCTTTGGTTGTGGGATTCTTCGATAAGTATACGCGATACCCAGCGATCGGCACAATAGTTAAGAAAGCTAAAAAGTTATCATAATTATTGTTTTTATGGTATACTTGGGGGTGAAATCTCTCTTTTGGCTTGGGGTCGGGCTCGCTGGCGTCGCTGGGGGCGCCGCTTCCGAACCCTCGGACCACGACGATGCCGAGCGTTGGCGAGCCGCGTTTGGCACCGGGGTGCAGAGGCTGGCAGCGGCAGATCTCGGCGACCGTGGCCACCGGGCAGCGCCCCCCCAGCAATATCCGGCGCCCCCGCCCCCGGCATCCCCCGAGCCAGCGGCGACGCCCCCCGGGGGGCCGGCTCACGAGGAGGCGGAGATCGTCACCCTCGCCGAGTCGGTGATCGCGACCTTCCGCGCGGCGGTGGAGGCGGGCGCTGTGGACTTCGCGACGATGGGCTCCCCCGAACAGGTGGTCGCCGCCCTCGCGACTGGCGTCCGCGGTGGAGGCAAGTTCGCCGACACGGTCTTCCGCGTCCCGGGGCTCGACGCCGAGACCCGCCCCGGGGTGCTACGCCGGCTGACGGTTTCGAACGGGTGGCTCGCCCTGGCGCCCGCCAAGGAGGTCACTCCGCCCCCGGCAACCGACGGCCAACCGGCGGTTGCGGCGGACGACGGGGTCACCTTCGCGGGCGGCGCGCTCCGGATCATGGTCCCGGACGGGTTCGCCGCCGGGCCGCGCGACGGCGGCGACCTCCTGCTGCGCACGGAGGGGGCGACCATCGCCATCCATCTCGAGAGGACCGAGCCGGGCCTCGACGCCTGGGGCGCGGTGCGGCTCGCCGCCAACCGTCTCGGCGAGGGCGTCAACATGTCGGGGAAGAAAGTCTACCTCGTCGCCCCCGACCACAGGCATCCAGAGTACTGCACCATCGGCTTCGGCAACACCCTGGTCTCGATGGCGATCGACCGCGCGCCGGGCACGCCCGGCCGGTCGGAGGTCCGCTTCGCGCTGCCCCGCATCATCGACAGCCTGGCGGCGGCCGCCGAATAGCCCGGCCGGCGGGCGGTTTCCCGGCCACGCCGACTTGCAGCGACCCGCGCCCCCATCTATTGGGTTGGTGATGAGATACGCCCGTGCCTTCGCCGCCGTCGCGGCCGCATCGCTGCTCTCCGGCTGCCTGGGCTTCCACCGCGAGTGGGCCAAGGCGCAGAGGGCCTTCCCCCCGCCCCGGCAGGACATCGAGGGACCGTGGACGGGGTCCTGGCGCAGCGGTATGAACGACCACAGCGGCAAGCTCCGCTGCATCGTCCGCGAGGTCGGGCCGGGCCGCTACGAGTTCCACTATTGGGCGACCTGGGGGCGGGTGTTGAGCGGCGGGTTCCGCATCGAGTGCGAGGCCGAGGAGGAGGACGGCGAGTGGAGCTTCGCCGGCGACAAGGACCTCGGGTTGCTAGGGGGCAAGTTCACCCACCGCGGGACGGCGACGGCGGAGGGGTTCGAGGCGACCTTCCGCTCGGAGCGCGGCGACCACGGGTCTTTCGAACTCGAGCGCCCCGAGGCGGCGCGCCCCCGCTAGCTCATCGCGCCGAAGTGCGCCAGGCGGCCGATCTCGTCCATCGTGGTGTTGCCGCCGACTACCTGCAACATCCCCTCCTGGTAGAGGGACAGCACGCCGTTCTTGGCGGCCTCCGAACGCATCTCCGTCATCGGCGCGCTCGAAGAGATCATCTCGGCGAGCGTGGCGTCGACCGGGCACATCTCCATCAGCGCGACGCGCCCGAGGTACCCGGTGCCGTTGCACTCGTCACAGCCCTCGGCCTCGTAGATGGGGTCCTCCATCGGCGCGGCGATGACGCCGTTCTTGTAGAAGAACTCCTGCAGCTCGCGCGGGGCGGGCACGGGGCGCTTGCAGTAGTTGCACAGGCGCTTGGCGAGCCGCTGCGCCTGGCTCATCGCCAGGGCGTCGGCGAGCAGGTACGGCTCGACCCCCATGGAGACGAGGCGCGACACCGCCCGCAACGAATCGTTGGCGTGCAGGGTGGTGAGGACCAGGTGGCCGGTGAGCGCGGCGTTGATCGCGGCGGTGGCGGTCTCCTCGTCGCGGGACTCACCGACGAGGATGACGTCCGGGTCGGCGCGCAGCAGGGCGCGCAGGCCGGTGGCGAAGTTGATGCCGTGGAACTCGTCGGTCTGGGTCTGGTTGATCCCCTCGATCTCGTATTCGATCGGGTCCTCGATGGTGTGGATGTTGAGCGAGTCCTCGTTGATGCTGTTGATGAAGGCGTAGAGGGTGGTCGTCTTACCCGAGCCGGTCGGGCCGGTGACCAGCACCAACCCCTGGTCCCGCTTCATGGTGCCGTTGACGATGCCCAGCTGCCGCTGCGACATGTTGAGCTCGCTCAGCTCCTTGATGCCGTCCTGCTTGTCGAGGAAGCGCATCGTCAGCTTCTGGTTCTCCTTGCGGCACGGCACCGCGGAGACCCGGACGTCGATGCGCTTCTGGCCGATCTTCAGGGCGAAGCGGGCGTCCTGCAGGTCCTGGTGCTGGTGGCCCATGTTCGAGAAGTTCTTGAACAGGGCGATGAAGCGCGGCAGCTGCTCCTCCGAGCAGGAGTGGATGACCTTCAGGCCGCCGTCGATGCGGGCGCGGAACCGCGCCGTGTTGAAGTACTTCTCGACGTGCAGGTCGCTGCCGCGGCTGGTGATCGCCCGGTAGAGGATCCACTTCAGGATGTCCTCGGCCTCGGTGTTGGGGTTCTGCGGGTTGATCGCCCCCATGTCGGCGGGGTCGATCTCGATGAGGTGCTGGTCCTCCGAATAGTAGAGTTCGCCGGTGTCGACGGTCGCCGCCTGGTTGGCGCCCCGCCCCCGGTTGCGGGCGATCGCGGCGCGGATGGCGTCCCCGTCGGCGAGCACGGGCACGATCTCGATGGCGTCGTGCCCCGCCGATAGCCACTCGTCCTCGAAGGCGTAGACGGACGGGGACTCGGAGAGCAGGTAGAGCACCCCCTCCCCCTCGAACATCGGGTAGACGATGTGCTTCTCCAGCAGCTGGTCCGGGAAGGTGGACTGGGCCGGCGCCTCCTCCGGGTTGAAACACGGTTGCCGGGAGAGCAGGTAGACGAAGGCCACCCCGAAATGCTTCGGCAACCCCTTGTAGTCGCTGGGCCGCTGGATATCGATCGTCTGGTTGTCGGCGATCAGCCCCTCCCACTTCTCCTTCTCCGCCTCGCCCAGCGGGTAGTTGGCGACGAACCAGTCGACGATCGAGTGCGGGGTCGAAGTCGTCGGGGGCGGGTCGAGGTGCTCGACCGGGCTGACCTGGGAGAGCGGCTTGAACTCGACGCGTTTCTGCAGGTCGCTGTGGATCTCGACGTAGAGGTCCTGCGGGATCACCACCCGGACGCAGAGGAAATCGGGGATCCCCCAGGTCTCGGTGAACGACGGGTTGTAGTGCCCCAGGATGACCAGCGGGCCGAGCGTCCCGACCGGCAGCCAGGGCTCCGGGCCGGACGCCGTCCTGCCCAGCCTGCGCAGCAGCGTTTCGGCATCGGCCGGACAGCTCGACCGCGGCAGGCGCACTGGGGGCAACCCGTTGCGGGCGGCGATCTGTTCGATCGGGAACTGCGGCCGCGGCACCGAGGCGGCCGCCGAGGCCTGCCTCGGATCCACCTCCGGACTGTCGTCGACCGCCGGGGGGGCTCCCCCCGCGACCGGTTCGACACTTCGGCTCCCTGTGTGGTTGAAGTCGTGCATCTTCCCCTTGTAAGTCGCTACCTTAGCCACCTACGGGCGTGAATCCACCCGAAAAATCATAATTTTCACCATAATCGGAGGCTCTGAAAGCGACTTTGAGGCCGCTTCCGGCGGTTCCCGGTTCGAGGATCACGAAGATCTTTCCGTTCCAGCGCAACCGGTAGTCCTCGCTGCTGCTGGAGCCGACGGGGTGCCAGTTCGGCCGGACGAACGGCGCCCCCGGCGCAGGGTCGGAGGGATTGCGATACTGGAGCGAACGGACGATGGCCAGTTCGTCGGTGGTGCCAGCGTCGTCGGCGGCCAGGTTGAAGGCGTAGTTGACCTGCGCGTGTTTCTTCAGCGCGAGGTTCACCGTCTCGGCGACCTCCTTGGCGACGACGAGTTTCGAACTGTCGAGCGTGCCGCCGTAGTTGACGACGGCGAGCGCGGCGAGGACCCCGAGCACGCCGATCGTAACGATCAGCTCGACGAGACTGAACCCCGCGGCCCGCCGGCCGCGCCTAGAGATGGTATCCGTCTGCATGTCCCCTTGTGGTGTTTCGTGCCGGCGTGGTGGTCGCCCGGCGGCGGCCCAGCCCACCGCACCGGTCAGTAGTGGATGGTCCCCCCCGGTCCGCTAAGGGGAACCTTGGAGATCGTCGCGATGCTGCTCGGTAGCGTGATCGTGTACCCGCTCGGCATGTAGTCGCCGACGTTGGCCGGCGCGAAGGCGAGGTACGACGCCAGCAGCGAGTAGCGGGCCTGGTCGCTGGTCTGGGTGCCCCAGGTGCTGGTGGCGTTGGTGCGCCCGTAGGACTGGATGTAGTTCACCAGCGCGATGTTGACCGCCTCCGCCCGGGCGATGGCCAGGTTGGTCTCGCTGTCCTGCTTGACGGTGATGATGTTCGGCAAGGCGAGGAAGGTGATCACCCCGATGATGGCGACGGCCGCCAACACCTCGACGAGTGAGAAAGCGCGCCTCCTGCCTGTCCCGCGTCTGTCTGTCCTGCTCATTGGTCTCTCCGTGGCTGGTGGTTCGTTGTTTTCGTCGGGGGTCTTCTCCGTGATGTGTCCGGACTGTCTAGGACCCGATCAGATCCACCTTCGGGTATGGGTTCCGGGCGGCGCCGGTCGGCTGCGCCCACGATGGCAGCCGGACGTGCTGGCCGGTCTTCAACATCGCGCCGGACCGCGCCTTGGTGGCGTCGCCGGCCGGGGAGTTGTCGATCAGGTGCTGGTAGGTGTCCTCGTCGAGGTAGTCGGCGACCAGCGCCAGGCGCTCCATGGTAGACCGCTCGGCGCTGGGCGTCGCCGTCCAGAAGGCGGTCTTGTAGTTGTACTTGTTGCGGACGTAGCTGACCGTCCTCTCGTAGAGCTGGCCGGGGTTGCCGGAGTCGGGGGCCTCGTAGCCGCCGATCTGCCCGGCCACCCAGTTGTTGACCGCCGACTGGATGGTGGCCTGCTGCTGGCGGGCCATGACGTTGCGCGAGTCCTGCGCCGCGTTCGAGAAAGCGTTGATGACGAGGGCGGCCATGATCGAGATGATGGCCAGGACGAGGAGGACCTCGACGAGGGAGAAAGCGTGCGCGCGCCTGGCGGAGTGATGTGTGGCAGTCATGGCGCTGGGGTGTTGCGGGAGTTCGGTCTTCGGGAAGTTGGGCTCTGGGGCTGGAAGGGGCCCCCCGGCATCGCCGGGGGGCCCTCTGAAGAAATCGGAATCCGATTCCTAGGTCCGGACCTTAGGGAACGACGACCGGCGAATACACGATCATCCCGGCGTTGGTGTCGTACGCAAGATAGGCCTTCGCGGCGTTGGCCTCGGCAGTCGCGAGGTTCGGCACGCGGAAGTAGACACCGACGAAGTCATCGGCACCGTTCACGCCAGTCGCGCTGGTGAGATTGGTGACGATGGCGTCTTCGCTGGTACCGACGGAAGCACCAGCGGCAACGGCGGAAGCACACACAGAAGCGAGGTTCTGGGCGTTGCGCTTGGCCTTGCTGGTGTTGGCCTGCGAAGTGATGTTACCGATGGTCGGCACGGCGATGGCCGCGATGATGCCGATGACGGCGATGACCACGAGCATTTCAACGAGGCTGAAGCCAGCCTTGGCGTTTTTAACGATGTTCGTTTTCATTTTAGGTATTGCTGTTTTTCTTTTTATTTAGGTTATCAATGTCTGACAATCGTCAGACATATGGAAATTATATACCTTCTCAGCCTTAGCGCAAGGGTTTTTTATAATTATTATAATTTTCGAGTTTTTGAGCTTTCTCTGACTGTCCTGATGCCGCCGTGGGGCATCTGGCCTGAGCCCTCCTAGCGCATACCACCGGGTCCGTCGGCATCGGTCGGGGACGCCTGCCCTGACGATCCCCACCGCGCCACCGATCCATCGCGAACCACGGTCACGCCAGATGGGGGCGGAGATCTCACCCATGGAACCGGGAATCGGGAGGGGCGGGAGCGGGGCGACAGGTCACCCCTACCCGCCCCCCCCTACCTCTGATGCAGAAAGCGCACCGACCGGCCGCCTGGCGCCCCGCCACGGGGCGCCAAGCCTATAGCCTCCCCCTCTAAGGGGCGGCTGCTGGCGGCGGGTCGTCGTTGCCCGGCAGCATGACCTTGCCGAGGTTGAAGATCGGCGAGTAGATCGCGTAGATGAGGAAACCGACCAGCACGCCGAGGAATAGGATCGTGATCGGCTCCAGCACCTTGTCGACCTGGTTGGCGATGTTGTCGAGTTCCTCCTCGTAGTCGTCGGCGACCTCGTCCAACATCTCGGTGGCGGAGCCCGTCTCCGCGGCGATCTCCATGATGCCGCAAACGGTGCGCCCGTCTTCGCCGAGCCAGTGGGACTCCATGAGGAAACTCTCGGAGAGCCCGAGGCCCTCGTTGACGTGGTTGCGCACCCTGCCGAAGAACTCCTTGTAGTAGATGTGGGGGGCGCACTCGGAGGTGATCTTGAGCGCGGTGTTGATCCGCACGCCCGACTCGAGGAGCAGCGACAGGCAGCGGAAGCTGACCGCCGCCGCCGACTTGCGGACGATCGGCCCCAGGCTCGGCGTGGCGGCGAAGATCTTCTGGACGCGGGCGTTCTTGGTGATCTTGCCCCAGTTCTTGAACAACATGACGAGCCCCATCACCGGGAACATGAGCGTCCACGGCTTGTGGATCAGGATGTCCGAGAGCTTCATCATCATGAGGGTCGCCCCGGGCAGGTCGGCGCCGAGGTCCCCATACAGCTTCGAGACCGCCGGGACTAGCGTGTAGCTCATGGTGATGATCACCGCGACGCCCATGGTGAGGACGATGCCGGGATAGATCATCCCCTTCTTGAGCTTCTTGATGATGCGCAGGGTCTTCTTGGACGCCTTGCCGACCTGGGCGAAGATCTCCGGCAGCCGGCCGGACTCCTCGCCCGCCTTGACGAGGGCGACGATCTCCGGACCGAAGGCGTCGGGGAACTTGGCCATCGCGTCGCTGATCTTCTCGCCGACCGAGATCTGGTGGGCGACCTCCGCGATGATCCCCCGGTAGCGCGGCGACTTCACGCGGTTCGACTGGAGCTCGAAGCTCTTGATGGTGGAGATGTTGCGCTCCAGGCAGCGGGCGACGCCGGCGAACAGGTTCGCGCGGTCCTCGACGTTGCCCTTCTTCATCGTCAGGCGATGGATGGTCTCGTCGAGGCCGGTGATGTTGGTGACCTTGGCCAGCTCGTTGGCGGCCTTGCCCGCCCCCGAGATGGCCTTGTCGTCGGAGTCGGTGTCGACGACGATCTGGTTGACCCGCCCGGTGTTGACGTTGGAAAGTGCGACTTTCTTAAGCATGGTTTCTCTCTTGTGGGTGGTGTGACTGGATGGTGGTCGGGGCGCGGCTAGTAGCCCGCCCGCACGGTCGGCCGCAGCGCGGTGATCGTCGGCAGCGTCCGTTTCGACGAGTTGCCGCCGGGTCCGCCCGACCAGACCCCCGCGACCCATACGGCGTCGGGGCGGCTGGTGTAGAACTCGATCGCGATCCGCGCCCGGTTCATCGTGCCGACGCCGCTGACCGACAGCTGGTCCTCGGTGATCGATATGCCCGAGACCACCGGGTCCGGGGGCAGGAGCCTGATGATCTCGGCGGAGCTGAGCCCGAGCCGGTACATGCGCGCCGCGTTCTCGCCGATGGAGATCGCGCGCGCGACCCGGTGCCCCGCCTCCTCCTGGGAGACCGTGGCGAGGCTCAGGGACAGGGCCGCCCCGACGCCGATCACCACGATGCCGCTGGCGGCAAGGACCTCGATGAGGCTGTAGGCGGCGCGCCGGCCGGCCCTCTGGAATCGCTGTGCTTTCATCGGTCTTCGGCTAGTTCGCGTAGCTCTCGAGCCAGGCGGTCCTCGGCACCAGGCGCTCGAGGAGTTTGGGGTCGGTCTCCCTGCGGATCTCGAGGATCTTGCTCGAGCTGTTGTCCCATCTGAAGTCGCGGTCGGTGCGCACCCCGCCGTACATGGTGACGGTACCGTTGGGGGTGCTGGCCTCCCTCATGCGGTAGTTCTCCGCGGTGAGGACCAGCCTCCACGAGGGGTTCTCGTCGGCGTTGCGGAAGGCGAGGTCGATCTGGTCGGTGTTGAGGTCCTCCCTCTTGACCCCCAGCGCCAGCCGGCGGTTGTTGCGGCCGTAGAAGTTGATCTCGCCGATGTCCCGGGTGCTGGCCGAGCTCTGGATGGCGACGACCATGATGGCCCCGCGCAGGCCGGCGTCGGCGAAGTCGGCGTCGGAGGTCTGGCCGCGGAAGTTGATGGTGTGGACGTGGTCGCCGATGAGCACGTTGGTGAGATGGATGTCCCCGAGGGTGATGTCGATCACGCCGGCGCCGTCGCTCCTGGCGCCGCGGCCGCTGTCGAAGTTGACGTCCCCGGAGAGCGAGATGTAGCTCCCGGAGAGCAGCTTGTTCTTCATCGACCAGGCCGCGGCCGGCCCGGGGTCGATGACGTTGAGCCCGCCGTAGTAGCCGTTGCCCGAGCCGATGTCGCCGCCGGTGGTCGGCATCAGCGCGTAGTTGGTCGGCGGCCCCCAGCCGCCGCCGAGGTTCTTGATCCTGTCCGCCCCGTTGGGGGTGGCGGGGGTGTAGGTGATGTAGCGCTCGCTGCGCACGCGGTTGTCGGCCGTATGGGGGGACTCGGCAGCCCACAGGATCGTGTTCCCGTAGATCCGCAGCTGCCCGTCGAGGTCGTTGTCCACCCACCAGGTGGTGGTGGGCTTGTGCATGACCATCAGGTCGCCTGCGAGCTGGGGCGCGCGCGACTTGAGGAAGTAGTTCCGGGTGTAGGTGCTGGCGATCGCCGCGGTGCCGGGGTCGTTGTCGTGGTCGACGTTGATGGTGTTGCTGACCGGCAGCAGCACGTGGTACCCGGGCCCGTTCGCCATGCCTGTGACCACGGTGCCGCCCGGCAGGGTGACCGAGGCGAGGGGCGTCAGGGTCGAGGAGGGCACCGTCACCGTCCCCTGCCCCCCTGGGAGGGTGATCGTCGTCCCCGCCGTGCCGCTCTTGGTGAGGAAGTTCTCGTAGAGGTACTCCGCCGCGGTCGCGTGCGCGTTCATCTTCGCGATGCGGTGGTTGGCGCTCACCTCCATCCCCTCGATGTAGGAGGCGCGCGCCGAGATCAGCGAGACCCACGCGGAGATCCCGAGGGTGGCCATCGCCATGATGGCGAGCCCCATGAGGATCGTGCTCCCCGCGCTGCGGCCGCGCTGGATGGCGTGGGTCGAGTTTCTCATAGCTGGGACGGGAACAGGGGGACGGTGAACAGGTAGTTGGTCCGCCCGGCGAGCGGCGCGTAGTCGGGCAGCGGGTTCGCCGCGCCGGCAGGTATCGACGGCGCGTACGTCGAGGTCGACAGGACGCCGTGGGAGGCCAGGCTGGGGGCCGCCGGGTCGGGCCACCAGATGTTGTAGAACGGCATGTCCGCGGCGGTCTTGTAGTTGTCGTAGCTCCCCTCGCCGTGCTTGAGGCGCGCCCGGCGCTCGTGGAAGACGAACAGCGGCTTGAACGGGACCCCGTTCGAACCGGCCGGGAAGAACACGTCGTAGTAATCGGTCAGGGTGACCTGGGAGAACCGTTTGACGCTGACGTAGGTGCCCGGCGGGTTGGTGGTCGCCTGGATGTCGATATCGTAGATCGCCCGCACCGCGAGGAAGGACGCGAAGGCGCTGGGCTGGAGGATGTAGATCGAGCCGTTGTCGTAGGGCGAGGACCCGCGCCAGCTCTGGTAGACGGAGGCGGTCTGGCTGAGGACCTCGGCGAGGTGCAACCGGAAGGCCTCGGGGGAGTCCAGGACGCGGCCGTCGCCGCCGGTCGGCGCCGGGACGTAGACCGGGCGGACGGTGTTCAGCCCGCTCCGCGCCAGCGGGTACACCGCGGAGGCGTAGGAGACGTCCTCCCAGAAACGCTCGCGCATCAGGTCGGCGGTGGCCGCCCGGCCGTAGCTCGGCGCGTTGTAGGAGTCCACCGTCAGGCCGGTGAGGCTGTAGTAGTTGCTCGCCGCGGAGCCGCCGATCTCGATCGAGCCGAAGGTGCTCAGGCGCCGCTGGTTCTGCCCGATCACGTTGAACACCAGCGCCGCGGCGGCGAGCACCGTGGCGGAGATGATCGACGCGACCATCATCTCGACGAGCGAGAAACCTCGCGTCGAACATGGCCGGCGCCCTGTTGGAGATAGTCGCATCATCGGGGAGGCGGGGGCGTCCATGCGGCCCGCCTAGGGTTGCTGCTCGGTGTCTTTCTCAGGCTCGGTGTGATAGACCAGCTGCTGCTGTGTCGCACCCGCCCCCGAGGACGGTTTCGCGGTCGGCAGCACGACGCCGACGCGGGCGGCGAGGTCGACCGGCAACGATACCTGGCGGGGCTTCGCCGCCTCCTCGTCGGCGACCCAGGTGAGCTCGACGAGCTCTGGGGTGACCTTGGTCACGCGCAGGTCGTCGACCTGGCCGGGGATCAGGCGGGGGATGAGCTCCCCCTCCTCGAGGATGATGCTGCCGAGCTGGGCGCTGTAGCCGCCCCCGCCCTTGGCGAGCCCCGACACGGAGAACGACTCGAGCGCCGCGCGGATGCGGGCCTCCTCGCTCTCGGTATCGACCTCGACCCCGCCGGCCGCGGCCTTGTTCCGCCTGGCGAACGGGTTGCGCTCGCTCCCGTCGAGGAGGTAGTCCTTGACCATCTCCTCCTTCTGTTTGGGGAGCACCCCGACCTCGGCGGCCGAGTTCGGGGAGTCGCCGCCCAGGCCGGCGCCCTCCTGGGCGCCCGATGCCAGGGTGAGTGCCGCCAGGGCTGCTAGGGTCGTCTCTGTGGTCTTCATGTCTAAGTGTTCTACGTGTTAAGTTTTGCTCGCCCCCTCGAGGATCGGCACGTCGATCGTCACCTCCATCTTGATGTCGTTGCCGGACTGCCCCTTGGAGAGCCGGCAGCTGGAGACCCTGCATGCGGGCATGGAGACCTCGATGTTCGCCAGCCAGTTCAGGGTCTTCGTGTAGTCGTCCTCGAACACCAGGCGGGCCTGCAGCGTGCGCGGGATCGTCCCCCCCTTGTTGAAGTTCACCGTCTCGAACCCCTGAGACAGGGTGAGGATGTCCCCCTGCTTGATGCGCAGGTTGATCAGCGCCTCCCCGAACTGCGGGTTGCGGGTCTGCTTCAGGTGCGGCTCCCACAGCGCCAGGTAGTCGCGGACCCCCTTGGTGTTCTTCTCCAGGACGACCAGGTCGCGCTGCTGCGCGCTGCGGGCGAAGACGGCGCCGTCGTACGCCCCCTGCGCGGTCTGCTCCTCGTCCTGGGCGACCTTGAGCTTGTTGTGGAACGTCATCGTCCCGTACGCGATCGCGGCGATCAGCATACCGAGGACGGTACAGGCTAGGTGTTTGTTATTCATTGTTCGAGGTGAGGTTCATCGGTTCTCTGTTCTTCTGCCAGATCAGCGTGGCCTGGTAGTCGAGCGTCCCCCCCTTGCCCTGCGTCTGCTGGGCGGAGTAGGAGCGGTATCCCATCAAGTTGATAGCGGCCAGCGTCGCATCGAGCTGCTTCGCGCCGCCGTTGTCGATCTTCAGGGTGATCCGGACCTGGTTCGGGTTGGCGAGGTCGCGGAACAGCGAGAGCTCGGCGACGGAGCTCTTCACCGCCATGCTGCGGGCGATGGCCACGGCGAGCGGCTGGAGCTGGCGGGAGCCCTCGACCCAGTCCCTGACGTCGTTGCCCCGCTTCTCCTCGGCCTTGATGGCCTTGTTCTTGGCGGTGATCTTGGCCTGCTGGCTGGTCTCCTCCGCGGTCTTCTCGATCCACTCCTTCTTGGCCGTCTCCGACGAGCGGAGCTGGAAGAAGAACATGACGTTGAGCGCGACCGCGCCGACGACGGTGAGGCCGAAGAGGATCGGCAGGAAGGTGAGCACGGCCGGGAGCGGCTGCCCGATGTCCGGGCGGTCCGTCTTCAGGTCGTGGCAGATGTGGTTGTGGTTCTCCATGGCTTATTTCTCCTTGAGCATTCCCCACAGGCCGTCGGCCTGGCTGATATCGCTGACCTTGGTGTTGGGCAGCGCCGAGGTGAGCATCTCCTTGACCGCGACGCCGCCGTAGTCGGAGGTGAACACCAGCTGGGCGCCGCCGGCGTTCTCGACCAGCGGCATGATGATCTTCAGGACGGGCTCGAGGTCCTCCTGGGTGTAGAGGCCGCTGCGCGAGCGCAGCTCGACCCAGCGCTCCTCGTCGGTCGTCATGACGCAGACGGAGCCCTCGCAGCAGGCGACGATCACGATCTTGCCGAGCGGCTCCTCGGGGTTGGCCTTCAGGTACTGCTCGCGCGCCTCGGCCATCTGGTCGACGGCGTCGCTGAACATCGCGAAGACCCCGCAGCAGACGCGGCCGACCTTGAGGCCGGCGCCGTCGAAGATCTGCTCGACCTGCTTCACATACTCCTCGTCGACGGCGAGCAGGACGCTGGTGTTGCTCTCGGGGTTGTGCTTGACCGCGTAGCGCTTGCCCCGCTCGGCCTTCGAGCCCAGCGCCGCCTTCGGGTTGGTGCGGATCAGCTCCTCGGCGCCCTTCTTGCGGGTCAGGTTGGACTCGAGGCTGATGACGAAGCGGTGGTTCACCGAGATCGCGCACCAGCCGTCGTCGGTCATGCCGCGCCACTCCTCGGCCATGTCGGTCACCAGCTCCTTGAGGTCGCCGGCCAGGTTGCCAGACTCCCCGATCGCGCCCCCCTTCTCGACCCCGACCCACGACACGCCGTCGCGGTTGAGGTTGATGAGCAGCGAGCGCTGGCGCGGGAAGCGCTTCGACCAAGGGGCGGAGCTGTCGTCCGGCTCCGGCCTGAAGGCGGCGAAGGTGAGAACGTCTTTTACGTCTTTGAGTTTCATCGGCTGGTTGTCTGTTGGATCTCTTCTTCGTACTGCAGGAAGTCGGCGACCTCCTGGGAGGTGAAGCCGGTGGGCTCCTTGAAGCTCGGGCGGTAGCCCTCGCTACGCCGGGCGGCGAGGCTGCCCTCGAAGCTGCACATGCCGCGTTTGGAACCCGTCTCCAGCTCCTGGTCGAGCTTCTTGAACTCGCCGCGCCGGATGAGGTTGGACACCGAGTCGTACTGCAGCAGCATCTCGTGGATGGCGAAGCGCTTGCCCCTCTCCTCGTCGAGCAGCAGGCGCTGGCAGAGGATCATCCGGAGGATGTCGGCCAGCGTGCTCTGGGCGCCCTCGACCCGCTCCGTCGGGATCAGCTTCAGGAAGCGCTGGACGGTCTGCGAGGCGCTCGAGGTGTGCAGGGTGGCGACCACCACGTGGCCGGTCTCGGCGGCCTGCAGGGCGATCTCGGCGGTCTCGCCGTCCCGGATCTCCCCGACCATGATGACGTCGGGCGCCTGGCGGAGCGAGCCGCGCAGCGCCTCGGCGAAGTCGTGGTCGTCCTCCCCGATCTCCCTCTGGGACACCAGAGTGGGGATGCCGGTGGTGGGGTAGAGGTATTCGATCGGGTCCTCGAAGGTGATCATGTGCTCCCTGCGGCGCAGGGCGCGGTGCAGGTTCATCGCGGCGATCGTGGTCGTCTTCCCGGAGCCGGTGGCGCCACAGATCAGGAACAGGCCGTTCTTGGCCTGCAGGAAGGCCTTCACCGCGGCGGCGGGGACGCGGATGTCGTCGACCCCCGGGATCTCGCTGGGCAGCAGGCGCATGACCCAGCGGTAGCGGCGGCGGCTGACCATCCGGTTCACCCTGAACCGGTATTTGCCGATCATCATCGCGTAGTCCGCGCAGCCGGCCTGGACCGTCAGGTTCTCGGGCGGCTGGTAGATGAACGAGTCGAAGACCAGGTCTCCGTTCTTGCGATATGCGAGCGGCTCCCAGGGCGTGATATAGAAGTCGGAGATCCCGATCCCTTCAGCTAGCTGGATGATGCGCTGCCCGAGCGGGCTTGTTTCTGTAACTCCCTCCATGTGTGTGGCACGGTTCTGTTTGTGGTCTAGTCGGTAGAATTGATGCTGGTCACCTCGAGGGTGCTGTTCCCGAAGCTGGAGTCGATGGCCCCGGCGGGGGTGAGCAGGGCGGTGCCCTTGCGGGTCTCGCCGGCGTATCGGGTGAAGGCGCCGAAGATGACCATGTTGCCGTTCGGGAGGGCGGCCACCTCGTGGACGTTCCCGTCGGCGCCGCCGGCGGGGTCGAAGGCGACGTCGAGCGCACCGCCGGCGCTGAGGATCGCCACCTTGCCGCGGCTCTGGCCGCCGACGGTCGAGAAGTTGCCGCCGATCAGCAGCCTGCCGTCCTGCAGGAGCGCGACGCTGCGCACGTCCCCGTTGATGGCGGCGGGCGAGAAGGTCCCGTCGACACTGCCGTCCTGGTTCAGGCAGACGATGCCCCCGGAGAAGCTGCCGACGTAGATGATCTTGCCGTTCGGCATCACCAGCGAGTCGTAGACCACGCCGTCGCCCGGGACGTTGCCGTTGCCGGCCGAGTAGAGGGCGTTCGCGCTACCGTCCGAGTTGAGGAGCGCGAGCCGGCTCTGACCCGACCCGCCGTAGGTGGTGAAGTCACCGCCCACCAGCAGCGTCCCGTCCTCGAAGGCCTGCAGCGAGTGCACGTCGGAGTCGAAGCCGTATGTGGAGACGGTGTGGTAGTAGCCGATCCAGTATTTCCACGGGTGGGTCTGGATCCACACCCTGTTCTCTGTCCCCGGCGGGACAAAGCTGTCGTCGAGCGAGCCGTCGCTGTTGAGGCGGGCGATCCGCCGGTAGGTGGTGTCCCCGCCCACCGCGGTGAAGGAGCCGCCGATGAGGAGCTTGCCGTCCGCCTGCTCGGCGACGGTCAACACGTCGCCGCCGGTGATGTTGACGCTGAACGGGCGCAGCGTCCCGTCCGGGCCGAACTTCGCCAGCTTGGTGCGGGCCGAGCCCTTCGCCCGGCTGAAGGCCCCGCCGGCGAGGAGGTCACCGTCGGATAGCTTGAGGACGGAGTGCACGACCCCGTCGACCCCCTCGCCGACATCGAAGGCCCCGTCGATGGCGCCGGTGGCCGTGTCCAGCTTGGCGACGTTGTCGCCGAAGCTCCGGAAGGCCTCCGGGAACCACCCGGTGATCAGGGCGCGGTCGTCCGGCCGGACGGCGACCGCCCGCACGTAGGAGTTCTGCGGCAGGTCCTCCGGCGTGTAGGAGGTGTCGATCTTGCCGTCGGTGCCGAGGCGCTTGAAGGCGCTGCGCGAGTTCGGGTTGTAGGCCTGCAGGTTGCCGCCGACGATGACCCTGTCGTTGCTGTCGATCGCCGAGCAGTAGATCGTCCAGCTCGGGATCCCGTTGCCGTTGCCGATATCGAAGCCCGTGTCGAGCTTGCCGTCGCTGTTGAGCCGCGCGACTCCCTTGCGGTTCTTCTTGTTCACCTGGCTGAAGCGGCCGCCGATGAAGATCTTGCCGTCGCCGTAGATCGCGACGGTGTAGACCTCCTTGTTGGCCCCCTTGCCGACCTTGAAGTCGCTGTCGTGTTTCCCGTCGGTCAACACGCGGGCGACGTTGGCATATTTCTTGCCGTTGTATTTGGTGAACGAGCCCCCGATGACCACCTTGCCGTCGGGCTGCACGGCGACGGCGTGCAGGTACCCGGAGACCCCCTTGGTGGTGTCGTAGGTGTCGTCGAAGCTCCCGTCCATCTTCACCCGAGCCAGGCTCTTGGCCGGGTTGTGGTTGTAGCGCGAGAAGCAGCCGCCGATGACAATCTTCATGGCGTTGGACTGCGGCGCAGGGCTCGGGCTAGGCGTCCCGCCGCCACCACCACCGCTGCAGTCGCAGGCGTCGGTGACCGAGGTGTCCGGGGACTCGATGCGCACCCGCACGTAGCCGTAGTCCGGCCCGGGCTCGAGGCCGAGCACGGTGAAGGCCAGGCGGCCGCGGCGCTCGCCCTGCAGGTTGGCCTCGTCGGGGTCGTAGTTCATGCTCACGTCCGACTTGTAGACGACCGCGACGACCTTCTTGCCGACCAGGGTGGCCAGGCCGGTCTTGTTGAGCG
>JANQMB010000021.1 GCA_028280355.1 Verrucomicrobiales bacterium | reverse complement strand
CATCGGGCTCGACATCGTCCGCGAGCGCGACCTCGGCGTCGCCGGTCGGCGCCTCGGGGTCGGGGAAGACGAGCAGGTCGATCAGCGAAAGGGGGCACTCGGCTGTGAGGATGGGGCTCGAGATGCGCAGCCACTTGTCGGAATCGCGCGAGGGGAGCAGCTGGCCGGCGACGACCTCGCCGGTCGACAGCGCCGCGATATGGCGTCCGGGGAACTCCGGCAGGTCACCGGTCGCAGCCTCGCCGATCGGGACGTTGCGCTCCACTCGGGTGATCTCCCCGAGCGGCAGGTCGATTTTCGCGCCGCTGCCGACCAGAGCCACGGTGATGGCGCTGTCGCTCAATTTCATCAGTTGCCCCGGCACCTCGGAGCCATCGCGGAGGACGACGCGGAACTCGAGGTCCGGCGGATCCTCGGCATCGGGTTCCCTCCCCGGCGCGTGGCGGTTGAGGGAGGCGATCTGGATGATCGGCAACTTGAGATCCCGACCGGGGCGCACCGCCGGTCGGAACACCAGATACTCGTCGTCCAACGCGACGACATCGCCGGCCATCGCGACGGTGATCGAGATCGTCTCCTGCACGGCCACCTCCGCCGCATCGCCTTTCTCGTCTTCCCCTTTTTCATCTTCCGCCGGCTCCTCAGCAGCCGGGGCCACCTCCTCCACCACCTCCGGGTCATCCCCAGCCCCGGGTTCGGCTGCGGGCTCGGGCTCCTCTCCGATTAGCGCTCCGACGACCGCCCCGGCTGCGGCTTTGATCGCGGCGCCAGCACCGGCTTCGCCCTCCTCCTCCGCGGCCTCCTCCTCCGCGGCCTCCTCCTCCGCGGCCTCAGCATCTCCGTCCGCCGCCTCTTTCGCCTTGGCGTCTGCGGCTCTCTCCGCCTCGAGCCGGCGCGCCTCGAGCACGGCGGTCGGGAGTTCGCGCTCGCGAACCACCTCGACCCACCAGCTGGCCTCAGCCCCATCGGCGGCGGGGGGGTGGCTGGCGACCAACAGGCCTGCCGCAAGCAAGCCCAAGATCCAATGCGGGACAGATCGGACGATGGGATGTCTAGCGGACATGGAGCGAAGAAATCGGTGTTTTGAGCCAGACTTTGACGGCGTATCCCTCGGGGGTGTACTCGGCGAGGCCTTTCTCGGTGCCGACCAGGGTGTTACCGTTGGGCAACCGCGCCGCGCTGGAGATGCTGGTCACCCCCTTTGGCCGAACGCGGGCGAGCACCTCGCCACCGTCCGCGGTCGTCTCGAGGAGCTCCACGCCCACCACGCTGTTGTTGTCCTCGCTGCCCTCCCCGGCCTCGGCGCTGCAGACGATCAGCAGATTGCCGTTGGGCAGCCGCTCGACACGGCTCGGACGCAGCAACCCGTCCGCCTCCCAGAGCAGCTCCCCCCCTGGACCATATTCTGCGACGCTCCCCTCCTCGGGGTGCGTGCAGAGGTAGCGCCCCTCGCGCAGACGCCCGAAGGAGGCGATCTCGGAGCCGAGCTCCCAGCGCCCGACCCGGTCACCCGTGACGTCCAACTCCTCCACCTCGTCGCCGATCGCAACCAGCAGGGTCCCGCCCGGCAAAGCCGCTGTCCCCCCCCCGGCCGGCACCCCGGAGGCGTTCCACAGCTCGACCCCATCGGCGGAAAAGATGGCGATCCTGCCGTCCTCCTCCCCGCCGCCCGACGCGATGATCATCCCGCTGGCGTCGTCGAAGGCGATGCGGTTCGGGTCGATCCCCCCCATCGCCGCAGACAGCTCGTGTGCACCGACTTTCTTGCCGCTGGTGGTCCAGGTCAGCACCGCGCCCTCCTTGCCGGGCTTCTTGCCGACCAGCACCTGGAACACCCCCCGCGCGCCCGTCCCCAACACCGTCGGCTCGATCTCGGCCCCGGCCGCACCGCCGGAAACGAAGTTCTTCCAGCGCCCGACCGCCGCATCGCGCCGCTCCTGCGGGTCGTAGGCCGCGAAACCGAAGTCGCGCCGGTAGAGCTTCCGCAGCAGCAGGCCGGCCTCGTGTCGCACGCGCAGATCCCCAGAGCTCAACAGCTCCAGCAACAGGCCACCGGCCTCCTCGCCGGCTGCGGCGGCGCGGCCACGAGCCCGGGCGAGCCGGACGAGTTCGTCGCCCTCGTCACCCGGCGCTGCCCCGGTCGCCGCCCGAACCTTGTCAGCGAAACGGTACCCGAGCGCGAAGGCGGCCAGCTCCCGGGTTGCGGCCGACGCTGCCGACACCCCCTTTTCCAGGCGCTCGCGATCCTGCTCGCGAGCCGATTTCGCCACCGCCATCTCGAGGGTGCGCAGCAGGTCCCAGTGCGTAGAGGGGTCGAATGTCGACGCCATCACCAGCAGCCGATCGACGTAGCCCGGGCTGCCCTCGGCGGCGATCTTATCGGCGACGTGGTACAGCGCATCGAGGCGGCGCTGTTTGACCCGGACGTTGAGGATACTCTGGATCCTCCGCGCCATCTCGATGCCGGCGTCTTTGCGGGCCGCACCCAACAGGTGTTCCACCGGCGCCTCCACCATCGCCAGCCCCTTCGAGGCGTCGTTGCGGGCGAGGAAGTCCTCCGCATCGAGATCCTCGATCTGCTGGCGCACCTCGGCCAGGCCGTCGGCCTCGAGGAACAGCGAACCGACCTTCTCCGCGTAATCTTTCTCGGTCGGGTCGAAATCGAGATCCCTGAGGATCACATCGCCCGGCGGCAGCGGTTCGGCTTCGGCGGTATCGCCCGCACCCTCTTCAGCGTCAGCCCCTTCAGGGGCTTTTTCCGCCTTTGCCTCGATCACCACCTCGTCGGCCAGCTCGACGCCCACCACCACGCCTTCGACCTCTTCGACCACTTCCTCAACCACCTCGGCGAGCGCCTCGCCAACCACCGTCTCGACCTCGAATTCGAGCTCCCCGCCCTTTTCGACCGCCTGGGCCGACGCGGCGCCGACTAGGGCGGCAAAGACAAGCGGCAGCGGCAGGAGGTGCAATAGGGAGCCCATCGGGTCGGGGGGGGACGGGGTTCGATCCGCCCCCAAAGGCTAGGTCACAACCCGGACGCCTGCAAGCGGGGGGAATCCCCCTCCCCGTGGGCGCCGGAACGCCCTACCCACCGTCCTCGGTGAGCGGCGCGAGGCCGAATTCCTCGCGCGTGCCGACGTCGACGTTCGCCCTGATCCCGTGTTTGACGCAGGCGGCCTCCAGCAGGCTGCGGATCGACCGGATGGTGCTGCCCTGGCGGCCGATCACCCGACCGGCGTCCTCCTTGGCGAGGACGATCCGGAACACGTGGGTGTCGTCGTCCAAGTCGTGCAGGACGCTGGCCTGGTCAGGGTGGTCGATCAAACAGGCCACGACGTACTCCAGGAACTCCTGAAGCGCGACCGCCGAGTCCATGATCCAGGGGACGTTTTACCCTGCAGCGGCGGCCTTGCGTGCCTTCTTGATGAGGCTGGCCACCGTCTCGGAGGCCTTGGCGCCATCGCCCAGCCACCTCTCCACCTTGTCGAGGTCGAGCTTGTAGTCCCCGTCGTGCATCGGGTCGTAGGTGCCCAAGACCTCGATGTAGCGCCCGTCGCGACGGGCGCGCGAGTCTGCCGCCACCACCTTGTAATAGGGGCGATCTTTGCTTCCTTCTCGTCTCAAACGGAGCGCAACTGCCATAGTATCAAACGGTTCGCCTCTGGGGAGGCGGTCGGCACTCCCTACCTGAGGGGCGCCTAATTTGTCCCAAATCGGCGAATTGCCAAGGAGTTTTTGTCGCGCCGCCACGGGTGGCGCTCAGAACTTCATCCCCTTCGGCAGGCCGCCCATGTCCATGCCGCCCCCCATGTCCATCCCGCCGCCCATCTGCGCCATCAGCTTCTTCATCTTGCCCTTGCTCTTCATCATCTTGCGCATCTGGCCGAACTGGCGCAGGAACTGGTTCACCTGGGTGATGCTGTTGCCGCTGCCCCTGGCGATCCGCAGGCGCCGCTTGCCGTTGAGCAGCTCTGGGCGGCTGCGCTCCTTGGGGGTCATGGAGAGCACGATGGCCTCGACCCGCTTGAGCTTGCCCTCGTCGAGCGCACCCGCCATGCCCTTCAGCTTGCCGGCGCCCGGGAGCATCCCGAGGATGCCCTCGAGCGGACCGAGCTTCTGCATCATCTTCATCTGCGCCAGGAAGTCGTTGAAGTCGAAGGTGGCCTTCTCCATGCGCTTGGCCATGCGCACCGCCTCCTCCTCGTCGATCGCCTCGGCGGCCTTCTCGACCAGCCCGACGACGTCGCCCATGCCCAGGATGCGCTCCGCCATCCTGCCGGGGACGAAGGCGTCGAGGTTCTCCAGCTTCTCCCCCTCCCCGACGAACTTGATCGGCCGGCCGGTGACCTGACGCATCGACAGGGCGGCGCCGCCGCGCGCGTCGCCGTCGAGCTTGGTCAGGACGATGCCGGTGACCCCCACCTCGTCGTGGAAATGCTGCGCCACCGAGACCGCCTGCTGCCCGGTGGCGGCGTCGGCGACCAACAGCGTCTCCTTCGGTTTCAGGAAGTCGCAGAGCTTACCCAGCTCCTTGACCAGCTCGGCGTCGATCTCCTGCCGCCCGGCGGTGTCGAAGATCATCACGTTGCCCCCTTGGGACTCGGCCCAGGCGAGGGCTTTCTTGGCGACCTTGACGACGTTCTTCTCGCCGGGTTCGGGCCGGTAGACGGGGACGCCGATCTCCCCCGCCAGGGTGGCGAGCTGTTCGACGGCCGCAGGCCGGTAGAGGTCGCATGCCACCAGCAGGGGCTTGCGGCCGTCCTTCTTCAGGCGTAGCGCGAGCTTGCCGGAGGTGGTCGTCTTGCCGGCGCCGTTGAGCCCGCACATGACGATGCGCGCCGGCGGGTTGAGGTCGAGCGGCGCGGCGTCGCCGCCGAGCAGCTCGACCAGCGCGTCCTGGAAGATTTTGACGATCTGCTGGCCGGGGGTGACGCTCTTCAGCACCTTCTCGCCCAGGGCCTCCTCCTTCACCTTGGCGATGAAATCCTTGGCGACCCCGAAATCGACGTCGGCCTCGAGCAGCGCCATGCGCACCTCCCGCATGGCGTCGGCGACGTTCTTCTCGGAGATCTTGCCCTGCCCCTTGAGCTTCTTGAAGACGCCCTCGAGACCATCGGAGAGTTGGGAAAACATCGCCGGGAACTTCGGTCGATGGGGGCGTCATGCAAGCGGCGTTCGCACCGCTCACGGGGCGCCGCCCCCGGGACGGCCGACCAGGAAGAACTCCGCGCCGTCGAGCTCGTCGGAGCGCTCGGTGAGCTCTCGGCCGAGCTGCGGGTTGGCCGCCGCGGGCTCAAGAACCAGCCGGAAACGCTCGCCCTCCTTGCCCTTGAAGGCCGGCGGCAGGAACTCCATGTCGAGGGTCCCCCAGACGAGCACGCGGATGGTATCGCCCTCCAGTTCCCCGGAGACCACCTCGCGCACCTCGAACACATGCTCGCAGAGACAGCGGCGGTAGGTGTCCATGCGGTCGAGCGGGCGCGGCGGGGTATAGGCGACGAGCTCGGCGTCGACCACCACCCGCGGCGCGGCGCGGCGACCGGCCAGGCGCTCCGAATAGCCTGTGAAGCGTCCCGCCGCCTCGGCGGCGCCGATCGCCCGGGAGAAGATCGCGACCCCCTCCAGGTCGCCCTCCCAACCCTCGCCGAAGGTCAGCTCGCCCGCCTGCCAGCGGCCGGGCGGCAGCACTTCCACCCCGCCCTCCGGTGCGGGGGAGCCATCGGCGAAGACCGTCACCTCGCCCCCCGATACCGAGACGACCAGATGCCGGTAGGCACCGGGTGCCGCGAGCTCGCCGGGCAGGCGGAAATTCGGTCCGAACTTGGCGATCGCGCCGCCCGCACCCGTGCCGCCCGCGGCCTTCGCGGTGAGCTCGACGGCGAACTCGCCGCTCGCCCTGACCCGCTCTAACAACTCGTCGCCGATCCCCTCGACGAGGTAGCGCCCGCCGCGCAGGTCGAGGCCGTAGAATCGGTTGACGGTCGCCCGCCCGGCCAGCCGCCCCGGGACACCGCGCGGGGGGTCGTTGCTGCGCTCGCGGAACTCGTTGGACGTCTCGGTGCTCTCGAAGAGGTAGACCATCCCCTCGGTGCGGAACGGCCATGCCCCCAGCACGACGGGCCGGCCGCGGTCCCCCGCCGCGGGCGCGCCGGCCACCTCCCGCTGGTCGGGCGGCAGCAGGGGGGGGAACGGTTTGCCGGACTTGCCGTCCGCCTTGGTGAAGTCGCCATACATCTTGCGGTTGTCCTTGTGGCCCCTCTTGCCGAAGGCGACGGCGCGCCCGGTCCGCCACTCGATCAACACCATGCGCTTCTTGGTCTCCTCCACCGCGACCAGGAAGCGCTCGTCGTTCGACGACCAGCGGTGGTTGTCGAAAGTCCCGTCGTAGAGCCAGTGCAGCTCGTGCTCCTCGATCCCCCCGGGGCGCACCGGCCGCAGGAACAGCGACTTGTGCCCCCCCTGCAGGGCGGTGATGCTGCGGCCGTCGGGCGAGATGCTACAGGCGCAACCGCCACCGATCGGTCCCCCGGCACCGTCGGAGGTCTTCCAGCTCTGGTAGGCCACATAGGTCCACACCCCGTCGTCCGCCTGGCGGATGTCGGTCTCGCGCCCCAGCTTGTCGACCCCGATCCCCAGCTGGTCCAGCTCCGGCATCGGCGTGCGCCTGCCGTCTAGCCAGAAACGGTACCAGCGGCGCCCGCCCCCCCCCTCGACCACGGCGGCGATCGACTCGTTGTCGAGCCAGTGGGCACCGGTGATCTTGTAGACCCGGTCGTGCAACATCCGCGGCGCGAGCCCGGTGCGATCGCTGACCCAGAAACCCCCGCCGCGCACCCAGGCGACCTTCGAGCCGTCGGGGGAGAACTCCGGCATGAACCCTTCGCCCAGCTTGGTGATCTTGCCATCCAGCTCGACCACCCGCACCACCTTGTCGGCCGAATAGACCAACGCGCCCCCCGGGGCGACCTCCCGCAGCCACGACAGGTCGGTCGGCACCGGGCCGCGCCTCTCCGGCGCCTTCGCGCGGCCCTCTCGACCCTCGGCGCGATCCTCGCAGGAACTCGACAGCGCGGCGGCGGCAAACAGCGCGGCGGCGGCAAGGTGGCGCGGTGACCCCATCACCCCCTACCGCCCCCCCCGGCGCCTTTGTCCCCCCCCTGCCCCTTGCGGACCTCGATGCCGAGATCGGCCGCCGCCTTCTCGAGCACGCGGTCGATATAGTTCTCCCCATACTGACCGGTCTTCTCCGATCCACCGGCCTCGGCGATCTGCTGCACCACCGGGCGCGCCGCCTCGTCCATCTGGTCCAAGATGTTCATCGCGCGCAGGCGGAAGAAGGGGTTCTTCTCCGACATCACCCCGAGCAGCGCGGCGCGCGCCCTGCCGCCCTCGCGGAGGACGAACAAGGCCTGCGCGGCGGCGCAGCGCACGTCGCCACAGGGATCCTCCAAGAGCCCCGCGAGGTCCGCGGTGAGGGGTGCCGCCTTCTCGCCGATGCGGATGCAGCCGGTGGCGCCCCAGTAGCGGACCGCGGGGTCGCCGGAACGCAACAGCTCCCGCAGCACCCCCGGGTCCCCCGGGTCGACTTGCAACGCCGCATCGGCGGCCGCCTTGATCTCCCGAAGGGGGTACCTCTCCCGGTCGCGCCCGAACTCGCGGGGCGATAGCTCACCCCGCCGGGCGTGCATCTGCCCCTCCGGGAGGAAGCCCAGGTCGCGGATCTCCAGCAGCCAGCGGTCCATCTCCGCCTGCAGCCGCCCCAAGGTCTCGGCGTGTGCCGGGTCCGCGGCGAGGTTGCGGACCTCGTGGGGGTCGGCCCCCGTGTCGTAGAGCTCCTCGAAAGGTTTGGTGCGCCAGAAGGCGCCCTGCACCTCGTCCAGCTCGCCGGCGTCGAACATCTGTTTCCAACGGCGGGTGGTGTCGGTCTGGAACATGTAGGCGATGTACTGCCCGTAGATCTGATGCGGGTTGTAGTTGCGCAGGTACTTGAAGCGCCCGTCACGCACCGCGCGCACCATGTCGTAGCGTTCGTCCATCCGGCCGCGGAAGGCGTGGACATACTCGCGCGGGGCGGCCGCGTGCTCCCCGAGGAAGGCCTTGCCCTGCATGTCCGCGGGCGGCCTGATCCCGGCCAGGCTCAACACCGTCGGGCCGAGATCGACGAAGCTGACCAGCCGGTCCGTCTTCCCCCCGGGCGGGCACTCGCGAAGGTGTTTCCATCTGTCGGGGATCCTCACCAACAGGGGGACATGGATGCCGGAGTCCCACAGCCAGCGCTTGTGCCGCGGCATCCCCGACCCGTGGTCGCTGTAGTAGAACACGATGGTGTCGTCGGCGAGGCCGGCCGCGCCGAGCTCCTCGAGGTTCGCGGCGACCAGCTTGTCGAGCTTGGAGAGGTTGGCGTGGTACTGTGCCCAGTCACGCCTGGCCTCCGGGATGTCCGGGTGGTAGGGCGGGACCGGGGCGGCGGCGACCTCGTGGTGCGGGAACTGCTTCTCGCCGAGCCGGATCCGGCTCTCGTGCGAGACGCCGTGGTTGAAGACCGCGAAGAAAGGCCTGTCGGCCGGCCGGTCCTTCCAGTGCGCCCGGCGCCCCGAAACGTCCCAGGCACCCGGGGGCTCGACCAAGTTGTAGTCCTTCTTCGCGTTGTTCGTGCAATAGTAGCCCGCCTCGCGCAGGTGGTGGGTGAAGAACCTGAACCCCTCTGGCAGGGGCGCGCGGCTGCGCATGTGCTGGCTGCCCAGCGCCGGCGGATACATGCCGGTGATGATCGTCGAGCGCGCCGGCGCACAGACGCCGGCGGTGGCGAACGCCCGCGTGTAGATTGCGCTCTCCGCGGCCAGCGCGTCGAGCGCCGGGGTGTGTGCGTAGCCCAGCCCGTAGGCACCGAGGTCGGGGCCGTTGTCCTCGCTGGTGATCCAGAGGATGTTCGGCCGCTCCGCCGCCGCCGATGGGCAAGACAGCCCGGCGGACAACAAGGATGCCGCGGTGGAGGCGATGATCAGTTTCAGACCCATCGCCCGGAAACTAGGGGAAAGCGAAGCGATGTCGACAGGCGATCGATGAAATTCGAGTCATCGCCCCCCCCTCCGCCGCGGGGCTCACTTCAGCCACAACACCCTGGTGACGAGAAACTCCATCAGGATGCCATAGATCTCCGACTGGAGCATGGCCATCCACTTCTCCGGGTCCGGGTCGTCGTCGATCTCCCCGTCCTCGTCCGGGAGGTCGTGGCGATGGTGGATCACCAGCCGGGCCTGGTTGAGGGCGCTGCACCAGTGGTCCGCGTGCGCCTTGGGGACGTTGATCTCGTAGCGGGTGACGCCGTCCTCGAAGCCGGCGGTCGCCCGGCCGATGTCGTCGGCCACCACCTTCAGCGCATCGCCGAACGAGGCTCGCAGCTCCGGCTGGACGAACTGCCTCCAGTCCTCCTCGATCCCCCCCTCGCCACCGCGGCCACTGCCGGCCCGCGGCGCCACAGGCGGCGGGTAGAGGCGCTGCTCCGCCTCCCCGCAACCGGTCGGGTCGGCGGCATCGCGGATCCGGGTGAGCATCAGGTGCTCGAGCTCGCTGACCTTGCGCAGCGACCAGGTGCCATCGTCGTGGTTGAGCAACTCCATGCGTCGAGCGTCCGCCCCCCTAATCCACGGGCTCCATCGACGCCAGCAGTTGATAGGAGTGGAGCTGTTGGACGTAGAGCTCGGCCTTCTCGCGCTCGCCCGTCCACACGATCGCCCTGCCCTTGTGGTGGACCTGCAGCATCAGCTCCGTCGCCTTCTGCTCCGAGTATCCGAAGATCCGGCGGATGATCAGGGTCACGAAGCTCATCAGGTTGACCGGGTCGTTGAGCACCAACACCTGCCAGGGCGGCGCCAGGTCGTCCCGGGTCGCGGTGCCGACGGAGGGCGCGATCTCGGTGTCGGAGGCGGTGTTGCTCGGGGACATGGCCATCGGGGTCAGGCGACTTCGGCCCACCCGCCAAGCCCCCCGGCGAGGACCCGCCGGACGGGCTCCGGCGAGTCACCGAGCTGCCCGAGGAACCTATCCTCCCAATCGGAGGCCTTCTCAAGCACCAGTCCCGCCCCCTCCCAACCGGCGCGCCACTCGACGTAGAGATAGGCCAGCAGGGCGTGCAGGACCGGCACGTTGAAAGCCGCGGCGTGGACGCCGAAGGCCGTGGTGAAGGTGCAGCCCGGGCGGGCGGCGAA
>JANQMB010000017.1 GCA_028280355.1 Verrucomicrobiales bacterium | reverse complement strand
TGCCCCCGAAGGCGCCGTCCTCGATCATCTTCTTGGCGTTGTCCCAGGCGCCGCCGGCCGCGGTCATCGACAGGCCGACGAACAGGCCAGTGACGATGGTGCCGACCAGCACCCCGCCAAGCGCCACCGGGCCGAGCGCGGGGATCGAGGCGACCACCACCACGGCGATCAGCGGCAGCAGCGCCGGGATCACCATCTCGCGCAGGGCCGAGCGGGTGACGATGTCCACGCAGCGCGCGTACTCGGGCTCGTCCTTGCCGTCCATGATCCCAGGGCGCTCGCTGATCTGCCGGCGCACCTCCTTGACCACCGCGCCCGCGGCCCGGCCGACCGCGTCCATGCTCAGCGCGCTGAAGATGAACGGCAGCAGCCCGCCGATGAACATGCCGATGATCACCGCCGGCTCCTTTAACGAAAACGTGATCCCCCCCTCGGGCAGGGCCCCCTTGTGCTCGAGGTGCGCCTCGAGCTCCAGGAAATACGAGCCGAAGAGCACCAGCGCCGCCACCCCCGCTGAGGCGATGGCGTAGCCCTTGGTGACCGCCTTCATCGTGTTGCCCACCGCGTCGAGCGCGTCGGTGCGGTCGCGCACCACCGGCGGCAGGTCGGCCATCACCGCGATGCCGCCGGCGTTGTCGGTGATCGGCCCGAAGGCGTCGAGGGAGACGATGATGCCGGCCATCGCCAGCATCGCCATCACCGCCACCGACACCCCGTAGAGGCCGCCCAGCGAATGGGACGTCCAGATCGCCGCGCAGATCAGCGCCACCGGCAGGCCGGTCGCCATGTTGCCGACGCCGAGCCCGGCGATGATGTTGGTCGCGTGCCCGGTCTGCGAGGCGCGGGCGATCTTCTTCACCGGCCGGTACTGGGTGGCGGTGTAGTAGTTGGTGATCAGGACGACCGCGAAGGTCATCACCAGGCCGACCAGCGCACAGCCGAACAGCGAGCCGGCGGAGAAGGTCTCGCCGTCCACCGCCAGGCCGTCTTTGAACAGGGCGGAGGACACCGGCCAGTAGGCGACCGCCGAGAACACCGAGGCGAGGAACACGCCCTCCATCAACAGCCGCGCCGCCGGCCCCTTGCGCACGTTGACCCAGAGGATCCCGAGCACCGAGCCGATGATGGCGATCCCGCCGATCAGGAAGGGGAACATGAGCGCGCTCTCCTGCCCGGCGCCGGCGCCGGTCTGCAAGGTCGCCAGCAACAGGGCGCCGATGAGGCTCACCGCGTAGGTCTCGAACACGTCGGCCGCCATGCCGGCGCAGTCGCCGACGTTGTCGCCGACGTTGTCGGCGATGGTCGCCGGGTTGCGCGGGTCGTCCTCGTCGAGCCCCTGCTCGATCTTCCCGACCAGGTCGGCGCCGACGTCGGCCGCCTTCGTGTAGATGCCGCCGCCGAGGCGCGCGAACACGCTGATCAGGCTCGAGCCCAGCGCCAGGCCGATCAGGCTGTCGACCACCGCCTTCGAACCGCCGTCGCCGCCGCGCATGAAGAGGTAGAAAATCCCCACCGACAGCAGGGCCAGCCCGACCACCAACAGGCCGGTCACCGCGCCGCCGTTGAAGGCCACGTTGAGCGCCTTGTGCTCGCTCTCGCTGGCCGCCTGGGTGGTGCGCACGTTGGCCATGACCGCGATCCGCATGCCGATGTAGCCCGCCGCCAGCGAGCAGACCGCCCCCACCAGGAAACCGATCGGGGTGGCCGCATGCACCTTGCCGGACTGGGCGAGCAGGAACAGCACCAGCGCCAGAACCACCGAAATCGCCGAAATCGTCACCACCTGCCGGCGCAGGTACGCCTTGGCCCCATCCTGGATAGCACCCGCCACCTTCTTCATCAGATCGCTGCCCTCGGACTGCGAAACGACGATCCGGATGAGCACGAAAGCGACCAGGAGCCCCACCAAGGCGAGGCCGAGAGAGAGCTGTATGCCGCTGGTCGTCAGTATATTGGCGATCTGATACATGCCTGGCTGGGGAGCGCGAAACGCTGCTGTTAGGTGGAGTGTAAGAACCTTGGAACTCCGACCTGCCCATCCGAGCCCGCCGGAACGCGTAAAAGCCGCCAGTATCCATCAGTCCTTGCGGATTTTCAAACGGCTTAGGGGCTCATTTGTCGGGCATTCATCATCGCCCCCACCCCTTCTCGACCAACTTCACTTGAGAGAATTGATTTTCATATTACCTTGATAACCAGGGGGCATTAATGATCGATGCCCACTTTTCGTTGTGTCGGCCACGTTTTCCTCCCGCATCCCTCTCCCCGCGCTCGCCGCCTTCCTGTCGGGCGCCTTCGCCCTCTGCCAGGCCCAGGCGGCGCGGACGGTGATCGTGATCGACCCCGGCCACGGCGGGCGGGACAACGGCGCCCGCTGGTATGGGGTGGCCGAGAAGAACCTCAACCTCGACGTCGCCAAGCGGGTCGAGGCGATCCTGCGCAAGCGCGGGTTCCTGGTGAAGATGACCCGCACGACGGACACCTATGTCTCGCTCGAGAAGCGCGCGGCGATCGCCAACCGCTACACCAAGACCGTGTTCGTCAGCATCCACTTCAACGCCCACTCCAACCGCTCGGTCCGGGGCATCGAGACCTTCTACATCAGCAGCCGGGGCAAGGCGCTCGCCGATACCATCCAACGCCGCCTCGCCAAACGGATCCGCACCAGGAACCGCGGCAGCAAGCGGCACCACTACGCCGTGCTGACCAAGACCCGCGGCCCCGCCGCCCTCGTCGAATGCGGTTTCATCAGCAACCGCTGGGAATGCAAGCGCAGCTCGCAGGGCTGGTATAAAGACATCCTCGCCCACGAGATCGCCAGCGGCATCGCCACCTACGCGCTCGCCAACGCCGACCGGCGGCGGTAGGTCGCCCGCACCGGACCGGGGCGATCGCTAGGGCGTGTTCGCACAAGGGGGATGTAGGGTCTCGACGTGGGTAAAGGCCGGAGAATGAGGTCGAGCTTGTCGAAGTGTGAGGAGACCCGGCTGAAGTCCTTGATCCTGCGGAAGGTCCGCCCGCCTCCCAGCAGAGCTGGCGGGGCGTGGTGTGCGGGCGGCAAGATGCCGCCCCCCGATGGACATGGCTCCCCTCATGGGGTCGGCGTGTCTGGCATCTCTGTAGCCACGAGCGTGAGCGAGTGGGGGGCCGGCTCCCGTCGACTCGCTCACGCTCGTCGCTACCACTCACCTCTACCGATGCATTCGGCTATCCCCTGTCTTTGCGTAAACACGCTCTAGCTCACGCGCTTCGAGCCGAGGGACTCCTGGGCGGTGATCCTCCAGTGGCCGCCGACCGGTTCGACGGCAAAGGTCGCCTCGTAGACGTTGGTGCGCCGGTGCACATGCCCCCAGTGGTCCACCCTACCGCCGACGCTCCAACGGCAGCGCGCCCGGAAGCCGGCGCGGCCGGGGAGGTCGGCCGGGGCGCATTCCAACATCTCCAACTCGTCCACCCGCACCCTCGCGCCACCCTGCCCCTGCATCACCAGGGCCTTGAAGACCCCCACGTAGATCTCGGTCAGCAGGTCACCGGAGACGCTGCGCGCCAGGCTGTCGTAGATCATGTCCTCGTCGCGGTAGTCGAAAGCGCGGTAGACGTTGCGCAGCAGCCCCCCCATCAGCTCCGCCGCCTCCGCCTCGCCCGGCGGCGGGGGTGCCGCAAAAGGCATCTCCACACTGACCCGGGCGAACGGCGCCAGGACGATGGCCCCGACCACCGACAGCCCTATCGCCGCACCGACCCAGCCTGGCGCCGACCACCTGGGCGAGAGGATCGCGAGCAACCCGACGAAGGCCAGGACCCCGCAGCCGACACTCAGCAAGGGCACCGGCCAGCGCGCGGCGACGGTCGGCGGCGCCAGGGCGACGAAGGCTGGCACGGTCGGGTTCTGGAGATAGTTCTTCCACTCCAACACGGGGTCGTCGGGCGTCACCACCCCGGGCAGCGCGCCGGCCTCGTCATGGGTGGCGCCCCGCATCGCGGTGATCCTCTCGTCGAACAGGTCCCAGGTCATCGCCGCCCTACCGGGCAGGCCGTCGCGGCGGTGGACGAAGATCGCACCCAGGACGGCGGAGGCCGCCGGCAGATCGACCGCCTCCTCGATCACCGTGGTCTGCCTCAGGGTACGCTTGAGGAAGTGGATGCGCTCGAACTCGAACTCGACCAGCTGCCCGTCCACCGTCATCGGACAACGGCCGGCCAGGAAGGCCGCCACCTTCTCCTTGATCGCCGCGTGCTCGCCAGCGCGGATCACCTCCTCCCCCTCCAGCCCGAGGTCGACCCAGCGCTGCAGGTCGCGCGGCCGGACCAGGATCTCTTTCCGTACCTCGAACGGCTCGACGTAGATGAAACCCTGCGCCGGTTCGCCGAGCTGCCGCCCCAGGTTCCGGTTGCGGAAGGCCGAATACCACGGGTCGGCCCAATCGAGATCCAGCGTCTCCTCCTGCCCCAGGTAGCGGAAGTCGTTCACCGCGACCCCCTCGTGGTAGGCGACGAAGCCGACCGTGACCGACACCCCACCGCCCCCCGGATCCATCGGCGGCACGAGGGTCAGGGTCTCGGGCCTGCCGGGCAGAGCGTATTGCAGCTCCGCCACCACCACCGGCTCCGGCTCCCCCCCTCCGCCCGCCGGCAGCGGCTCGCCCGTGATCTCGTCGCGCGCCACCCTCCGTCCGACCTCCAACTTCACCAGCCTCCCGGCGAGCGGTCCGCCGTCGCCGGCCCTGACGACGAACCCCTCACGGAAGAACTCGGCGAGCCGCGCTCGCCACGGCCGCACCTCCCCAGTGATCTTCTCGTACGATTCGTCGGGCAGGAGCAGGGCGCAGCCCTCGAAGTCACGCTGGCCGATCTCGAGCTCGACCCGTAGCGACCCGTCCTCGACAAAGATCTCGGCGATCGTCGAGGCCCCCATCGCCTGGGTTCGCACCAGCGCATCTGCTACAGCGCGCCCGGTCGAGAACGCCAAGACGACCGCCGCCAGCCACGCGGACAGCCAGGGACAACGCCGGATGATCGAGGGGCGGGACACCGGGCGACCAGGGGCCAGTGGCGCAACGCGCCTACTTCTTGTCTGCCGGATAGGGAAACTCGCGGCCGATTACCTTGCTGGCCTCTTGGTAGATCGGGCGCAGCACGTCATGGACGTCCCAGAATCCGCTCTTTGTAAAGTCGCTGAAGCCGACCTCCTCCAAACCGCGCTCCTTCTTGAAGTTTGCGATGTCGTCTTCGCTCGGAGGGACCGCAGGCGCCGCGAGGGGCGGGGCCCAGGTGGCCTCCTCCGTGACCGCCATCCGGGTGGTGATCTCGTCCTTGGTGACGTTCCAAACCATGAAGTCTGTCGCCAGATCGAGCGGGCCGTCGTAGACTTTGCGGATGCGCTGCTCGACCGCACCGCCGGTGTCCCAGTCGTTGAAGAAGTGGTAGGCCACCGCCATGCGCGGCTTCACCTCCGCCATGATCTTACCGAAGGCCTCCGGGGCGGTGTGGACCTGAGTTCCCACCTGGAGGGCCGACTCCGGGGTGAAGCGCATCTTGTTGACCAGGTCCGGCACCGCGATAAAGCACTCGTGGATACAGAGATCGGACCCTTTCGCATACTCGACGAACCACTTGTTCGGATAGGAATCGGAGCTGAACACAAATTTCAACCCGTTCCACTCGAGGCTGAAGCTAACTGACCCGTCGATCGAGTGGATCGCCGGGAACGTGCGGACTTTGACGCCGTTCTCCTCGTAGATGACCTCGTTCACCAGCCTGAAATCAAACTCGTTGACCTCCATCTTGTAGCCGCGGAAATCGACGTTTCCCGCACGGCCCGCCAGGTCCCAGGTCAGCATCTTCTGCATGTGATCGAGAGCGTATGCGGTACCGAGCTCCGGCGTCGCCCCGCTCGGCCCCCACACACGCAGAGGCACGTTGCGCCCCATGAGGGCGCCGCCGATGAACAGGTCGTGCAGCGAGCCGAAGTGGTCTGTGTGCAGGTGGCCGAGGAAGACTTTGTCGAGGTAGTTGTAGGGGATCTGTAGCGAGGAGATCCGCTCCGCGGCGCCGCTGCCGCAGTCGAAGAGGAACTTGTCGCCGTTGCCAAGCTCGACCAGGAAGCAGGCGGCGGCCTGCGCGGCGCGGGTGGTCGGCATCCCGGTGCCGCAGGCGACCACCCGCATCTCGTCGGGCCCCAGGTCCTCGGAGTTCGGGTGATAGACCTCCCGCGGGCGAGCCCTGGTCGGCGATGGCGCCTCGGCCTCGCCGGCCGATGCCTCCTGAGCCGCGGCCTCCCCGACCAGCCCGAGGCCGACCCGTCCAGCCCGCCCGTCCGAATGTCCCCACCAGTAAATTCCCCCCGTGAGGGCGACGATCACGATTCCCAAGATTGCTTTCTTCATGGTTCTTTTTTTCCTAAGGCTAGTCAGTTCAGCAGAACGCCTAATCGACCTGATTCGGATCCATCATATTTTTTCCTAGCAACCTCTGGCAAGATAGAAATGGGGGGCGCCCCTAGCGAACACTCCACCCCCTCCTGGAGGGCGGGGGCAACGCCTTCGACATCGGGTGTCGCCCGGACTCGTTCGGGATCAGGGAGTCAGCGGGGGACCCCACCCCCAACCTTCGGCCCCGATAGACCCCACCCCGGCCATTGCCCCCTTGACCTTTGACCCCCGCCCCTTGAACGTTTTCACCAATGAGCACCCCAGTCGAGAAGCACCTCTATGTCATCATGTGGCCGAACTACGCCCTGGTGGGCTCCAACCTGCCGCCGGCGGAGTTCGGCAAGCACTACACGCTCGGCAGCTCGCGCTACTTCCACGGCCAGGTGGTCTTCGCCGAGATCGACCCGGAGTACCGGCACCCGTTCCTCAACATCGACAAGTACATCGACGAGATCCGGCCGAACGCTGCCGGCCGCCCCAAGCGCACCAAGTTCATCGCCACCTACCGGGTGCTCGAGCACGTCGACCTGGAGGCCCTCCGCGACCTCTACGTCACCTCGACCATGGGCAAGGTCCTGCGGCTGAAAAGCGAGCCCTACGAGAAGACCCACGACCCCGGATACCTGCGCACCTTCCAGGAGCTGGCGCCGATGCGCACCATCGTGCTGTCCTGGATGACGCCGCCGGAGTTCGGCGAGTACATCACCGACCCCGAGCAACCCAAGTCCGCCCCCAAGGTGCTGTTCAACCAGATCGACTTCAACATCGACGACTTCCTCATGCAGCTGGAGGCCGACCCCTTCCACAAGTCGCCGATCCCCAACGTCCACCCGCAGAAGCTCCGCGAGCAGATCCTCGAGGTCCGCGCCAACCCGGACAAGCGCCTCAAGGGGATCAGCCTCGACGCCGCCTTCGGGCAGATGGCCTTCACCCAGCTGCGCACCGGCTTCTGGATCGCCCACCACAAGGAGCTCCTGTTCTACCCCATCCCCACCCTCGAACAGCTCAAGGACGAGCACTGGGAGTGGTACAAATCGCTCGACTAGCGACGCCCCCCATCGGGGTGATGGCACCTACCCTGCGGGCGGCAAGATGCCGCCCCTCCAATGGGCGGGGTCTCCCCGGAGGGGCGGCATCTTGCCGCCCACCCCCGACGCCCCGGCTCCTAGGGCCCTCCTAGTGCGCCGCGGCCCTGGCGCCCTTCGGCTGGCCGATCGCCTCGAGCAGCTCGCCGAACCAGGGCTCGTCGATGTCGAAGGGCTTCGCCCCGGCGATGCGCGGGAACGCGATGATCGACATCTCGCCCCCCTCGTCCATGTCGAGGGCAGCGACGCCGCTCTGTCCGGCCAGGGCGGCCTCGGCGGCGGCGGCGGCGCTCCTCTTGATCAGGTCCAGGTCGCGCTCGTTCGGCCGCGCCGCGCGGGCGAAGTAGCCGCTCTTCTGCACCAGCACCTTGTCGGCGGACAGCCGCTGCTTGAGCTTCTTCGCGAACCACTTGCCGGGGTTGAGCTCGTCGAGGCGCACGTGCCCGAAAGCGTCGCGCTTGAGCTCCTCGCCGGCCGCCTCCTTCTCGCGCACGATCGCGTCGGTGCCGGCACCCTCGCTGAGGAACAGGTTGACGCAGTCGTGCTCGTCCATGATCGCGCCGAGGCGGGCGACCTCGGCGTCGAGGTCGAGCTCCATCTCCGGGATCCACACCGCGTGCACGTCCCAGCGCGCGCGGCTCACGTTCAGCTCTGGCAACCAGCGGTAGCCGTCGAGGCGCCTCCGGTATTCCAGCGCGGTGCCGGCGGTCAGCCACCCGCAGTGGCGGCCCATGACCTCGTGGATGATCAGCTGGCGGGTGCTGGTGGTGTTCTCGTTGGCGACGTTCTCGAAGAAGACCGCCCCCTGCTCCGCCGCCGTCCAGGCGCCGAGCGTCTGGGTGATCGGGAACACGTCGTTGTCGACCGTCTTCGGCAGGCCGACCACGGTCAGCCCGTAGCCGTTGTCCTCGAGGTATTTCGCCAGGTCGGCCGCGGTGGTGTTGGTGTCGTCGCCGCCGATCGTATGCAGGATGTCGATACCGTCCGCCTTCAGCCGCTCCGCCGCCACGTGCAGCGGGTCCGCCCCCTCCTCCACCAGCCCGCGCTTGGTGCAGTCCTTGACGTTGGTCAGCTTGACCCGGCTGTTGCCGATGGCGCTGCCGCCGAACTCGAACAGCACGTCGAAGTTCCTCTTCACCTCCTCGGAGAAGGTGATCGACCTGCCGAGGAGCAGCCCCTGGTAACCGTTCAGATATCCGACCAGCTCGGCGTCGGGCGCGAGCTCGTTGTAGCGTTCGACCAGGGCGCCGATGGACGAGGAGAGACAGGGGGCGATGCCCCCGGCGGTGAGAAAGGCGATCTTCTTCGGCATGGAAATTGCGGGTATTCTTGAGGTTGGCCGGCCCGGGCCCGGGCGGGCGCGGCAAGGGTAGCCACCTTTCGGGGGGGCGCAAGCACCTGCCGGGACCGCCCCTTGACGCCCTCCCCCCCGCCACCTAAAGTCGCCGCCTCTATGCCTATCGCCACGCCGAAACAGTTCGCCGCCATGCTCGACGCCGCCCAGCAGGGCGGATATGCCTACCCCGCCATCAACTGCTCGAACCTCTCGACGCTCAACGCCGCCCTGAAAGGGTTCGCCGACAACAAGTCGGACGGCATCATCCAGTTCTCCACCGGCGCCGGCCAATTCGCCTCCGGCCTCAACCACAAGGACGCCACCAAGGGGACGATCATCCTCGCCGAGGCGGCGCACGCGCTCGCCGAACAGTATGACGTGCTCATCGGCCTCAACACCGACCACTGCCAGCCCGAGAAGGCCGAGGGCTTCCTCGACCCGCTGATCGAGGCCACCGCCGCCCGCCGCGCGAAGGGCGAGAACAACCTCTTCCAGAACCACATGCTCGACGCCTCGATCCTGCCGCTGGACGAGAACATGGCGATCTCGAAGACCTACCTGAAGAAGTGCGCCGAGCACGAGATCATCCTCGAGGTCGAGGCCGGCGTGGTCGGGGGCGAGGAGGACGGCGCCGCCGGCTCCGAGGACACCCCGGACGAGGACCTCTACACCACCCCCGAGGACATGGTCGCCGTCCACGAGGCGCTGGCCGAGCTCGGGCGCTTCACCTTCGCCGCCACCTTCGGCAACGTGCACGGCCACTACAAACCCGGCGCCGTCAAGCTGAAGCCGGAGATCCTCAAACAGGGCCAGGCCGCGGTGCAGGAGAGATACGGCGACGACGCCGAGTTCGACCTCGTCTTCCACGGCGGCTCCGGCAGCCTGCTGTCCGAGATCCGCGAGACGCTCGACTACGGGGTGGTGAAGATGAACGTCGACACCGACACCCAGTACGCCTTCACCCGCCCGGTCGCCGCCCACATGTGCGAGAACGTCGAGGGCGTGTTCAAGATCGACGGAGAGATCGGCAACAAGAAGGTCTACGACCCGCGCTCCTACCTGAAGAAGGGCGAGGAGGCCATGGCCGCCCGCGTCGGCCAGGCCTGCGACGACCTGCTCTCCGTCGACAAGACGATCGTCAAAGACGTCTAGGGTCCAGGGAAACGCCCCCCTCAGGATGCCCACCGCCCCCTACTTCGCCGGCCTCGACATCGGCGGCACCACCGTCAAGGCGGCGCTGCTCGACGCGGGGGGCCAGCAGGTCGGCGAGATGGTCGAGGTCCGCTCGCACGGCGCCGACGGCTACCGGGCGACCTTCAAACAGTTGCGCGTCGCGCTCGACCAGCTCTGCGCGGACAACGGGGTCGCCTTCGACGACATCGCCGCCGCCGGCATCGACGTGCCGGCGCCCTCTTCGGACGGGGTGATCTGGGGCCAGGCCAACCTCAACGAGGACTGGGTCGGCACCAACATCCGCGACGAGTTCGCCAAGGAGATCCACCGCCCCTGCTACATGACCAACGACGGCAACGCCGCCGCCTACGGCGAGTGGTTGCTGCGCCCCGGCCACGACGGCCCGCTGCTCTTCGTGGCGCCCGGGACCGGCCTGGGTGGCGGTTTCGTGCTCGGTGGCGGGACGCTCTACGAGGGCTCCAACGGCCTGGCCATGGAGCTCGGCGCGATCTCCGTGCCGTTCAGGGAGGACGACGGCAGCCTGCCCGAGTGCGCCGGCAAAGGCCCGGGCTCGCTCGAGGCCTGGGTCTCGCTGGTCGCGCTGCGCCGCCGGCTCGGCAACGAGCTCGCCAAGCCAGAGAACGCCGCGCACCCGCTCGCCGGGGCCGACATCCCGATCGAGGAGAAGGCCTTCCAGCTGCGCGACTACTGCGAGAAGGAAGACCCGCTGGCCCGCTCGATCTTCCAGCACCAGGCGCACATCCTCGGCTGGGCGATGGGCGACCAGGCCAGCGAGCTCGACCCCGGCCTGATCGTGGTCGGCGGCGGCCTGGCGGAGACCGGGTTCCGCGACTGGTACCTCGACCACGTCCGCGAGGGCTTCAAGGAGCGCGCCCCAGCGTTCTACGTCACCTCCCCCATCCCGCCCCATCGCGCCACGACCCGCTTCGACTGGGCGATCGGCGGCGACTTCGCGGCCGCCATCGGCGTCGCCCACAAGGCGATGGAGCTGGTCTAGGGCATCTTAGAACGAGTTGCACCCCTTAGACGAGACGGCGTCGCCCCCCACGGCGCTCTCATCGAGAGCGCCCTACCACGTCGCGGGTGCGCGGACGCCTTGGGCAACGGTAGGGCGGCCTCGACGAGGCCGCCGCCTGGCGCGAGATCCCCTCCCCCCAGAGGTCACATCTCCATTGAAAACACCCTAGTAATACCTCCCGCTCATGCGGTCGAACATCTGGTTGAACTTCTCCTCCTCGCGCTCCGCCCAGCGCTGGCGCTTCTCGCCCCACTTCCGCGAGCGCTCGTCGGAGGCCTCGCGCGAGAAGAAACCCGGATCCGGCTCGTCGACCCCGAACGTGGGCTGATCGTTCGACGCGCAGGAGCAGAGCAGCCCGATG
>JANQMB010000278.1 GCA_028280355.1 Verrucomicrobiales bacterium | reverse complement strand
AACGTCTATCCCAGCGATCAGGCGGCCGCAAGGGGCTCAACGGCGAAGCCAGGCCGGCGGGCTAGCGCCGCTCAGCACGAGCACCATCTCGCCCTTCGGCGGCCGTTCGGCGAACGCCGCGGCGAGCTCGCCACCGGTGCCGCGGTGAAACTGTTCGAACTTTTTGGTCAGCTCCCGCGCCACCACCAGCTGGCGCTCCGGCGCCAGGTCGGCGACCATCGCCAGGGTCGCGACGATGCGGTGCGGGGACTCGAAGAACACGCTGGTCTCGTCGCGCCCCAGGGCACCCTCCAACTCGCGCGACCGGGCGGCCTTCTTGGTCGGCAGGAAGCCGCCGAAGTAGAAGCGGTCGGCGGGGAAACCGGAGCCGGCCAGGGCGGCGGTGAGCGCGGACGGGCCGGGGATCACCTCCACCCGGTAGCCCGCGGAGGCGACGCCGTGGACGAGGCGGGCGCCGGGGTCGGAGACCAGCGGTGTCCCGGCGTCGCTGATGTAGGCGATGTGCTTGCCCGCCCGGAGGTCCTCTAACAGTTGCGCCGTGCGCCCGGCCTCGTTGTGCTGGTGGAGGCTGAGGCGGGGCGTGTCGATACCGTGCGCGCGCAGCAGGACGCCGCTGTGCCGGGTGTCCTCGCAGGCGACGAGGTCGGCGTCGCGCAGGCACTCGGCCGCGCGCTGCGAGAGGTCGGCGAGGTTGCCGATCGGCGTCGACACCACCGAGAGCGTCCCCGGTGTGTGGGCCATCGGCGGGGGGGTGGGCGGTCAGGTGCGCGGCGGACCTCGGTGGCCTAGTAGCCTTCGGCGATCCGGCTGGCGAGCGACTGCGCCAGGTCCTCGGCGGCATCCTGCAGCGCCTGGCGCTCGCTCAGCTGGAAGTTCGGATCGAGGTAGACGCTGGTGCGGCCGACGATCGAGCCACGGTCGAGCTCGGCGCCGGTCTCGGAGTCTTCGACGGAATACTCGACGGTGAGGGCGATCTCGATCTCCGTCGTGCGCAGCACGTCGGTCCGGCTGGAGCGCAGCTGGCGTCGCTCGATCGTCTTGATCGTCCCGTAGAGGACCGCGTCGGCCGCCGAGAGGTCGCCGACCGAATAGCTCCCGTCCCGCTGGAACTGTTTGATGACCTCGTTGGTCACCAGAACCTGAGAGCGCGGCTCCAGCGTCTCGTTTTTGAAGGTCGGGATGGCGAGGGATTCGACGTGCGCCATCGCCGACGGTTTGATGCTGCCCAAACGGTAGCCCCCGCAACTGGTCGCGAGCAGAGGGATCGCCGCCAAGCTAGAAAACACACAAAACCTAAGAAGATTCATAGTCGCAAAAAACTTAGGGAGCTTAGGGACGCAGGATGGCGGACGCAACGCAAAATTGTGTCCGGATCGTCCCGCACGGTGCCTATTCCTCAGTCGGCTCCGGGTCGGGCGGAGGGGGCAGGGGGAGGAAGTCCTCGTCCGGGTCCGGCGGCAGTGGCGGGTCGTCGCCACTCAGGGTGGCATCGACGTCGGCGGCCGGGTCGCCGGAGGGGGTGTTCGGGTCGGGGTCCGGCGGTTCGGGGACGATGGGCACCGCCGCGGGGTTGGTGCGCATCTTCGGCCGGGTCGAGGCGATCTTCAGATCGGGCGCCGGTGGTCCGGCGTAGCCCTTGCGGGCCTTGAGCAAGGTTTTTGGCTTCGGCGGGGTGGTGTTGGCCGCCACGACAGGCGAGGGCGCGCCGCCCTCGGAGGTGTACGGGTTGGAGGGGTTCGGCGGGTTCGACGACGAGAACGGACCGCTGGCGGCGGCCGGCGAGGTCGGCGGCGGCGTGACCTCGGCGACGTTGGGGGCTTTGGCGACGACGGCGTCGAGGCGCGTCTGCGCGTCGGCGAAGTGTTCGGACTCCGGCACGCTGAGGACCTTCTGGTAGTAGATCGCGGCGCTGCGGTACTTCTTCTGTTTCTCGTAGAACTTGGCGACCTCGTAGAACTTGGCGGCCTCGACGCGGTCGAACTGCTGGATCGTGGCGCGCGCCTCCTCGGCCCTGGCGCTGTTCTCGTAGGCGACGATCACGTCCTCCATCGCGCCGCGGGCGCTGCGCAGGTTGGCGACGTCCTGGCTGCCGTCGTCGATGGCCTTCTTGCCGATGGCGCCGATTCGGTACTGCGCCTCGGGGGACTTCTCGTGGCGCGGGTATTTGTCGACAAAGGCCTGATAGGTCCGGATGGCCAGCGACGGCTTCTCCTGCTCCTGGTAGATCTCGGCGATCGCGAACTGCGAGAGCGGGGCGTAGTCGGAATACGGGGCGTTGTCGATGATGTTCTGGTACCACTCGAGCAGCTCGCTGCTCTGCACCTTGCGGGGGATGATGGCGAAGGTCTTCTGCTTGATCTCCCCGGCCTGGCCGGCCTGCGCGATCTCGAACTGGGACTGGATGGCCTGGTCGAAGGCCGAGCTGTTCTTGTAGTTGTCGATGAACTTCTGGTAGGCGTCGAAGGCCTTGCTGGACTTGCCCTCCGCGCGGTAGAGCTCGCCGACCTTGAACTGGCTCATCGCCGCTGCGGTCGTCAGCGGGTAGCTGCGCACGATCCCCTTGTGCGCATCCAGCGCCTTGCCCGCCTTGCCCTGCCGCTCGTAGTCCAGGGCCTTGTTCAACTTCACCCGCGCCTCATCCTCCTGGCGCCGTAGCTCGTCGGAGGCCGGGACCCGCTCCAGATCGCTCTTGAATAGATCGATAAAGGGAAGCGCATGGCTCGGTGCCAGACTGGCGGACCCGAATGCAGCGATGAGAATGAGAGTGCGAGAGAGAGAACCCCAGAACGACATCCGCCATACTAACTTGCCAACAATTGGAAATCAAGGTGACCAGCGACGCTAAGTAGATGACTCACAATGGGGGACGGCCAATTTCATCATTTTGATAAAAACTATAATTTGATGGTTAGGGGATGTTGAGTTCTAAGAGATCGCAAGGAACTGATGAGTGGGGTTGTTGTCGGGCAACTTTCTATCTTTGCCGCATTAGGGGACTGTGTTTGTTCGTTGTGATCGTCACGCGGTGTCCATCGGGTGTTATATTGCCGCCCCCGCCGACGTTCCCATGTAGTCCATCGTATGATCGAACGCCCCATCCATTTGGAATTCGCCCACCGTGTGGTGTTCACGCGGGGTGCCTTCACGCCCGGGAACGAGGTTCTCGGCGATGTTTTGTCGAGGGCGCCCGGCGGGGGGCCGCACCGGGTGCTCGCGCTGGTGGACGGTGGGGTGATCGGCGGCAACCAGACTTTGCTCCGCGATATCTCGCAGTGGTTCTCGGCCCGGGACGGGGAGCTGGAGCTGGTCGCCTCGCCGCAGGTGTTCCCTGGTGGGGAGGCGTGCAAGAACGACTGGTCGCTGGTGCCGGAGATCTGGTCGGTGATCAACGAGCACGGGATCGACCGGCACTCCTTCGTCCTGGCGATCGGCGGGGGCGCGTTTCTGGACTTGGTAGGGTTCGCTGCGGCGACCGCCCACCGGGGGATCCGGCTGGTGCGGATGCCGACCACTAGCCTGAGCCAGGGCGACGGCGGGGTCGGGGTGAAGAGCGGGGTGAATTTCTTCGGCAAGAAGAACTGGGTCGGGAGTTTCGCGGTGCCCTTCGGGGTCGTGAACGACTTCGCCTTTCTCCGCTCGCTGCCCCAGCGCGCCCGGAGGGCGGGGATCATCGAGGCGATCAAGGTGGCGCTGATCCGCGACCGCGAGTTCTACGTCGACCTCGAGGCGACCGCCGGCGCGCTCCGCGCGCTCGAGGAAGAGGCGCTGGAGCGGGCGATCCGGCGCAGCGCGGAGCTCCACGTCGACCACATCGCGACCTCGGGTGACCCCTACGAGCTGGGGTCGGCGCGGCCGCTCGATTTCGGCCATTGGGTCGCCCACAAGCTCGAGCAGGTCAGCGCGTTCCGGGTCGGCCACGGCGAAGCGGTGGCGATCGGGATGGCGGTCGACCTGGTCTACTCCAGGCGCATCGGCCTGATGTCGGGGGACGATTGCGAGCGGGTGCTCCGGCTGGTCGAGGCGGTGGGTTTCGATACCTACGACCCGGACCTCGACCGGCGCGAGGGCGCGCTGCCGGTGATCCTGCGCGGCCTCGAAGAGTTCAGGGAACACCTGGGCGGCGACCTGACGATCACGCTGGTCCCGGAGATTGGTCGCAAGGTCGAGGTCAACGAGATGGACCGTGCCGAGGTGCTCGGCGCGCTGGCCGAGCTGCGGGAGAGGCAGGCGCCGGCGGTGGCGCCGTAGCTGAGGTGCATCTTTGTAGCCACGAGCGTGAGCGAGTGGTGAACCGGCCCGCAAGGGGGGAGTCCGCCCCCGTCGATTCGCTCACGCTCGTCGCTACGCCCCCCGGCGCCCCGCCTTTGCGTGGATAAGCCCTAGGGTACGTAGAGGATGCGGCCGCACTGGTCGCAGTGGGCGATCGCCTTGGCGGCGCGTGCGGCGGCGGCGGCGGCCGGGGTGACCTTCATGTGGCAACCCTTGCAGATATCCCCCTCGAGCTCGACCACCGCGCTGTCTTTCTTGCTGGCGAATATCCTCTGGAACTCGTCGAGCAGGTCCTCGTCGACCGCCGCCGCCAGCGTCGCCCGGTCGGCCTTCGTCTCCCCGAGCTGCGCCTCGCATTGCTTGCGGCGCTCGGCGATCAGGCCGAGTTCGGCGTCGACCACCTGCTGGGTCTTCTCCAGCGCCGCCCTCGCCGCCTCCAGGGTCGCCGAGAGCCCCTCGCCGGTCTCCATCAGCTCGAGCTCGCTGTCCTCCAGGGCGGTGATCTCGGCCCCGTAGCGCTCGACCTCGTGGTTGAGCGCTTGGAACTCGTCGTTCTTGCGCGTCTCGAACTGCTGGACCTTGAGCTTGGCGATGGTGTCCTTGCGGGTGTCGATGTCGAGTTCCAGAGATTTGATAGCTACCTCGTTCTCCCTGATCGCCGCCTCGGCGTCGGCGACCGCCTTCTGGTCGCTGGTGAGGCGCAGGCGGGCGCCGTCCTCCTCGCGCGGCAGCCGCTCGAGGTCGGCGAGCAGGTCGCGGATGCGCTGGTCGCGGTCCTGGAGGACGAGGAGCTGTTCGACTTCGCTGAGCATGTCTGGGTGGCGGGGTGGGGGCTAATAGGTTTCGACGGGGCTGCGTTTGCCGTCTTCGACGCTGAGGACTTTCGCGCGCTCCTCACCGAGGGTGTCGACCCGAAGATCCCAGATCTGAGAGTCGATCTCACGGAAGGTGTCGAGGTCGAAGCCCGCCGGCGGACGGAGCCGGAGCTTGGTCCTGTGGACGCGCTCCAGGGCGTCGGTCACCTCGACGTCGGCCAGCGTCTGGAGGACGCGGAGGGCGGCCTCGGCCATCTCGACCCGGTGGCAGATCATTACCATGTCGTTGCCGGCGAGGATGGCGCTGCGGATGACCTCGTCGAAGCCGACCTCGTTGAGGATCGCGCCCATATCGAGGTCGTCGGTCATCACCAGCCCGTTGTCGTAACCGAGCTGGTCGCGCAGCAGGCCGGTGATGACGTTCTCCGACAGCGAGGCGGGCCAGCGCGGGCGGTCCGGGTCGAAGCAGGGGTAGTGCGAGTGGCACACCATGATGCTGTCGAGTTCGGGCAACAGGGTGCGGAAGGGGGCGAGCTCCTCGGCCTCGAGCTCCTCGCGGCTGCGGTCGATCACCGGCAGCTCCTCGTGGGCGTCGCATGCCGCGTTCGAGTAGCCGGGGAAGTGTTTGCCGCAGGAGAGGATGCCCTGCTCGCGCAGCGCCCGGTTGAAGATGCCGGCGTTGTCGATGACCTCCTGGGTGTCGCGCCCGTAGCAGCGGCCTTTGAGGGAGTTGTCGGCCTCGTCGTCGTAGGAGATGTCGAGCACCGGGCAGAGGTCGAGGTTGAAGCCGAAGAGGTTGAGGATCTGGCCGGTGAGTCGGCCGTGGCGTCTGATGAGCTCGGGGTCCCCCTTGTCGCGGAGCGCCTGGGCGTTGGGCGGCTCGTTGCCGATGAGGCGCAGGCGCGAGACCCGGCCGCCCTCCTGGTCGATGGTGATGATCGGCTCGACGGCGCTGAGTTCGCGCAGGTCGTCGAGCAGTCTGCGTAGCTGTCCCGGCGACTCGATGTTCCTGCCGAAGAGGATGAACCCCCCGGGCTGGATCTCTTTGAACCGCGCCGCCGTGTCCGGGTCGAGCTCGGTGCCCGGTACCCCGGTGAGGATCAGTTGACCGAGATGGGCGGCTTCCATAGGTTCGCACCCATCGATACCGATGTTGTCGCGCAACTCAACCCAATTCGTCGCTGGCCTCGGCTGCCTGGTGGCATTCGCGTCCGGCGCCACGCCCGCGTCGGGGGAGGGCCTGTTCGGGAAGCGGCGCGCCGCGGTCGAGCTGGGCGTCGACCGCCTGCGCGCGGACGGCTTCGCCGCCCTGGCCGGCAAGCGCGTCGGCCTGATCACCAACCAGAGCGGGGTCGACGCCTCGGGGGAGAAGACCCGGATGGTGTTGCACCGGGCGCCGGAGGTGGAGCTGGTGGCACTCTACACGCCGGAGCACGGTCTGGACGGCACCGAGCCCGCCGGGAAGTGGGTCGCCTCGCGGGTCGATCCGGCGACCGGCCTGAAGGCGTATTCCCTCTACGGGAAGACCCGCAAGCCGACGGCGGCGATGCTGGAGGGGCTCGATGTCCTGGTGTTCGACATCCAGGATGTCGGCGCCCGTTGCTACACTTATGTGAGTACGATGGGGCTCTGCATGGAAGCCGCGGCGGAGGCGGGGGTGGGGTTCGTCGTCCTCGACCGGCCCAACCCGCTCGGCGGCCAGCGGGTGGAGGGGCCGCCGATCGAGCGCGAGTGGATGTCCTTCGTGGGACAGTACCCGGTGCCTTTCGTCCACGGCCTCACCGCCGGGGAGCTGGCGAAGATGATCGTCGGCGAAGGGTGGATCACGGCGCGCCCGAAGTTGACCGTGGTGCCGATGCGCGGTTGGCGGAGGTCGATGGGGTGGCGGGAGACGGGGCTGCGCTGGGTGCGCACCTCGCCCAACATCCCGAAGGCCGAGTCCTGCGCCTATTACATCGCGACGGGGATCGCCCAGCACGTGCCGGGGATCGAGGCCGGGACGGGGACGTCAACCCCCTTCGAATACGTGGCCGCCGAGGGGGTCGATGGGCGCCAGCTGGCCGCGGAGCTGAACCGCCTCGGCCTGCGCGGTGTGGAGTTCTCGCCCTACCGGAGCCGCGAGCGGAAAGGTTGGCAGGGGGTGCGACTGCGCCTGGGGCCGGCGGAGGTCCGCGACCTGGCGGCTATCGACATCATTTTGCTAGAAGCGTTCTACCGCGCGTCGAAGGGGGCAGGGGTCGATCTGATCGCATCGGCGGGCGCCTCCGGCCGGGGCCTCCTCTACAAGGTCTACGGTTCTGATTCGCTGCGCCGCGATCTCGAGTCGGGCCGTCCGGCCGCCGAGATCGTCGCCTCGTGGGAGGCCGGGAACCGCGAGTTCGCGCGGCGCCGAGCCCCCTATCTGATGTATCGATAGCACCCCGGCCGCCGCCCCGTATCCTCTCCCTATGCTTGTCGCACCCGATGTCTGATCCCGATCCCCCAGCGGCCGAGAGGCCGGCCGAGCCGATCCCCTTCCAGGCGCTCTCCGCCGAGCAGCTGGCGCCGTTGTTCCCGCGTCTCGAGATCGGCGCCGCGATCGCCGTCGGCGGGATGGGGGCGGTCTACCTGGCCCGCCAGCCGGAGCTGGACAGGAAGGTGGCGTTGAAGATCCTGCCGCCGGAGCTCTGCGCCGAGGGGGACTACCTCGAGCGCTTCCGCAGCGAGGCGCGGTCGATGGCCCAGCTGAACCACCCCAACCTGGTCGGCGTCTACGACTTCGGCGAGACCGCGGGCTACTTCTATTTCATCATGGAGTATGTCGAGGGGCGGAACCTCGCCGAACTCCTGGCGTCCAACGGGAGGTTCGGGGTGGAGTTCGCGCTGCCGGTGATGCTCCACGTCTGCGACGGGATGGCCTACGCCCACGGCAAGGGGGTCGTCCACCTCGACCTCAAACCCGGGAACATCATGCTCGACAACGAGGGTATGGTGAAGATCCTCGACTTCGGCCTCGCCAAGCTGCTCGACCCGGTGACCGGCTCCGCGCAGGAGGACATGGGGACGCCCGACTACGCGGCCCCGGAGCGTTTTCGGCGGGGCGCGGCGATCGACCATCGCGCCGATATCTTCTCGATCGGGGTGGTGCTCTACGAGATGCTGGTGGGGAAGGTGCCGAGCGCAGGCGCCGGCCCGGCCTCGGGGGTGGTGGAGAACGTCGATCCGGGGATCGATGTGATCATCCACCGCAGCACGCGCACCGACCCGGGCGCCCGGCACCAGGGCGCCGCGGAGCTGAGGGGGGAGCTGGCCAAGGCGGAGAAGAAGGCGCAGCAGCGGCTGCTCAAGTCCCCCAACGCCATCAAACTGCTCTCCGGCGGCGGCGGCCCTCAGGTGGCCGCCGCGGCCAAGGCATTCCGCAAGCGTCTGAAGCGCCAGATCATGGTGCGCAAGATCCGCCGTCTGGCCGTGGCCCTCATCGTCCTGGCCGGCGCCGCCGCAGGCGCGTGGCGGATGGGGTTCGTCCCCGAGGAGCTCTTGGGCAGGCTCGGCTTACCCCTTCCCCCTGCAGGGGAGGAGAGAGGGGGGGAGGAGCTCCCGCCGATGTTCCCGAAGCTGGCCGAGCTGTACGGGACGCTGGGCGACCAGCTGGAGTTGAAGGTCGATGCGCCGCGCCGCGAAGCCCTGGCCAAGCTGCACGGGAAATACGAACAGGCGCTGGGCAGGCTGGCGGCGTCGGCGGACGACGCCGAGCTGGCCGGGGCCGTCGCCGCCGAACGCCGCCGTTTCTCCGACCACCCGGGCAGCGCGGGGGCCATTTCGCCGCACGCCAGCCTGGCGAAATTGCAGAAGGTGTTGCGCGACGAATCGGCGAAGATCGACGCGTCGGCGGCAGCCGACCAGAAGGCGCTTTTCGGACATTACGACCGGGCGCTGGGCCGCCTGCAGACCGAGCTGGAAGACGGCGGGAGGGGCGAGGACGCGGCCAGGGTCGTGTTGGAGCGGGAGCGGGTCGCCGGCGAACTCTAGGGGCCTGTTCACGCAAAGACGCCAAACACGTCAGATGCTCTCCCGGTAGCAGGGATCATGACGGATCGGTCGCGCCTCGGGGCGATGGCGATGCCCTCCCCGTGGGCGGCAAGATGCCGGCCCTCCAACGGACGAGAGGCCGCCAGGAAGGGCGGCATCTTGCCGCCTACATCTTTGGTTACGCCCGTCCGAACCCTGTGGATAAAGTTTCGTTTGCTTCGCCCGGCGAGGGCGGGATCTTGCCGGGAGAGAAACCCATGGTGTCATCGAAAGTTATTGAGGGCGAGGCCCTAGCCCTGGCTGCGGCCGGCTACGCGGACGAGAAACAAGCGGAGGAGATCACGGTGCTCGACCTGAGGGGGATCTCGTCGATCGCCGACTACTTCGTCGTCTGTACCGGGACTTCGACACCCCACCTGAAGGCGATCCGCCGGGAGATCAGCGAGAAGCTGGGCGAGGAACACGGCCTGAAGGCGCGGGCCTCGGACGGCAACCCGGAGAGCCAGTGGCTGGTGCTCGACTACGTCGACGTCATCGTGCATATCTTCCACCGGGACAGGCGCGATAGCTATTCGCTTGAGAACCTGTGGTCGGACGCCGGGCGGGTCGCGTTCGAGCCGGCCTCGGCGGGCTAGCCCCCCTGCGGCATGCGGGTCGAGGTGATCAACACCGGGACCGAGCTGCTGCTCGGACAGGTCACCAACACCCACGTCGGATACTTCGGCGAGCGCCTGCTCGAACTCGGGCTGCGCATCGATCGGCAAACCTCCGTGCCCGACGGCGGGGCGATCAAGGATGCGTTGGGGGAGGCGGCGGGGCGCGCGGACCTGGTGCTGGTGACGGGCGGTCTGGGACCGACCCCGGACGACATCACACGCGAGCTGAGCGCCGAGCTGTTCGGCCTCAAACTGGTCGAAGACACCGGGGTGACGGCGGCGATCCGGACGCGGGTAGAGGGTTCCTCCGGCCGGCCGATGCGGGAGATCAACCGGCGCCAGGCGATGGTGCCGAGGGGGGCGACGGTGTTGCCCAACGGCCACGGCACCGCCCCCGGGCTCTACTTGCCGGCGGGTTTGGGCCGCTGTGGGGCGCACGTCTTCCTGCTCCCGGGGCCGCCGCGGGAGCTCAAACCGATGTTCTCGGCTGACGTGCTGCCGAGGTTGTCGGCCTTGCTCGAGGGCCCTGGTGCCACCGCCCCGGTCACGGGGAACCACCTATTCATGGGCATCGGGGAGTCCGAGCTGGCGAGCCGGATCGAGCCGCTGCTGGCAGATGACTTCGGGGGCTTCGAGCTGGGTTACTGCCTGAAGGCAGGCGGGATCATCGTCCGCTGCATCGGGCCGGCCGGGGTCGTCGGGCGGGCTGGCGAAGCGATCCGCTCCGCTTCCCCCGAGGACTACGTGGGGGAGGGGGAGCCCAACGTCGAGGGGGCTGTGGTGGCCAAGCTGGCCGTCCTCGGCCAGCGGGTGACGACGGCGGAGTCGTGCACCGGCGGCTTGATCTCGAACCGGATCACCGACGTCCCGGGTTCCTCGGAGGTGTTTGGTCGCGGTTTTATCACCTATGCGAACCGGGCGAAGGCGGAGATGTTGGGGGTGGACGAGGGGTTGCTAGAGCGGGCCGGTGCGGTGAGCGAGCCGGTGGTCCGGGCGATGGCCGAAGGCGCCTTGCGCGAGGCCGGGGCTGACCACTCCCTGGCGGTGAGCGGGATCGCGGGACCGGGTGGGGGGAGCGCTGAGAAACCCGTAGGGACGGTCTGGATCGGCCTCGCTTCGGCTTCGGCCGAGACGGTCGCCCGCAGGTACCGGTTCAGCGCCGACCGGCTGCACTTCAAGCAGCGCACCGCCGACACGGCGCTCGATCTGCTGCGCCGGCGTCTCGCCGGGTTCCTCTAGGCTAGGGGGTGCTATCCCCCCCGCCGGTGACGATCTCGACGGGGCAGCCGACCGGAACCTTCTGGAAGAGCAGCCTGGCGACCGGTTGGGGGACGATCACCGCGCCGTCGCTGCAGGCCACCGGAACCGCACGGCCGGCGTGGATCAGGGGGGCATCTGGTCCGAGGTGGAGGACGTCTTCGCGCGCCACGCGTTCGAACCGCAGGCCAGGGGGTACCGGGTCGAGGTGGGTGTAAGCGATCGCCGAGACCACCTCGCCCCCAGCCCCCACCAGGTGTCCGAATCTGTCCGCCTTCAGCGACTCGGACTTTGAGGATACCTTGAACTGGCCGGTGGGGGTCGGCCGGGTGCGGCGGCCGGCGCAGACCGGGCTGCGCAGCGCGACCTTGTCGGCCGCCAGCAGGGTGAGCTCGCCGGCGGCGAGGTCGATACGGATCTTCAGCGAGGACGGCTGGGCGGCGTCGAGCACCGTTTTGTCGGAGACGACGGCGGGCCGCTCCGAAAGCGCCCGCTTGGCCAGCGCCCCCTCGTCGGCGGGGCAGGTCAGCGCCAGGACGGGGGCGAGCGCCGCAAGCGCCAGCAATGGTCTTTTGACCCCTAAGATGTTGGCCTCTATCATCGTCCTTCAAGCATGAGGAGTTTTCCCCACGGTAGGGCGGCGGGATGCCAAACGCCACGCGATTGTTTGGTCGCGGTGGTACTGGCGGCGTTTCTCGTCGCCGGTCCGGGGGAGGCCATCGCAGATGTGAAGCTGCCCAAGGGCGTCGGCCCGGTCGGGCAGGACGTGGCCGGGCTTCGCGTCGTGCGGGGGGGTGTCGTCGCGGTACCCCTGGTGGCGACCGCACCGGGCGTGAGCGGGAGCCTGGAGTATTCGATCTTTGAGGAGCCGAAGTTCGGGACGCTCGGCGAGATCACCATCCGGGACGGGGTGCCGGGGGCGCGGGTGCTCTACCGGCCATCGGAGGGGACGGCGGCGACTGTCGACACTTTCAAGTTCCGCGCGCGGGCTCCGGGTGGCCGCTACTCTTCGCCGGCCACTGTCACCATTGTCATCGTGACGCCCCGCCCAATGTTGGAGATCCCCGAGCGGTTGGACTTCGGCAAGGTGCCGATGCTCGACCGGGCGGTGCGCGAGTTCACCGTCGTGAACCGCGGGGATGGGGCGTTCAACGGCGAGTTTCGCCTGCCGGCCCCCTTCCGGCTGGAGACCCCGGGCGACGGCAAGGTCTCGGTGCCCGCGGGTGGCGAGGGCCGTGTCACCATCAGCTATTCACCGCAGGGCAAAGACGGCAAAGACCGGTTCGGCTGGGTGCTTCAGGAGAACAACCCGCGTGGGCAGATCCTGCTACTGGGCGAGCGCTTCGCCCCGTTCCAGGCCGACCGCGGGCAGATTCTCCTCGAGTTCGACGGCGAGTCCTCGGAGCGGCGCTCGTCCCTCCAGGTCAGCAACCCGGGTGGCGAGCCCATCGCCCTGACGGTCGTCGCGCCGGAGCGGCTGCGGGTCGATCCGCGACAGCTGCGCATCGATCCCGGGGCGGTCGCCGAACTGGCGGTGTCCTTGCCGGCGACCGACGTTCTGGAGTTCTCCACGACGGTCGAGCTGAGGGGGCTCTACCATAGTGAAAAGATCGAGCTTTTGGCTCCGGCCGTGCCGGCACAGGTGACTCTCAGCGAACCGGGAACCCGCGAGATCCAATTTGATGGAGATTACGGGAAAAATGTCTCTGGAGAGCTGAAAATCAAGAATTCCGGCGGGAAGAAAGCCTTTGTTTCGGCGTCTGTGAACCCGCCATTCTATATTCTCGAGGGGCAGGGGGGGCAGGTGTTGGAGCCCGGCGGGGAATTCACCTACCATCTGGAGCTGCGTCCGGATCGGGTGGGGCTCGTTTCTGAGGTGCTGAAGGTCGAGGGGGGTGATCGGCCGATCCTCGTCCCGCTCTCCGGCCACATCGTCCTGCCACCGGGGATGGAGGCTCCGGAGCCCCGCCGGGAGTATCCCCTTAACCCGGCGGGCGATGGCGGGGTCACCAGGCGCTCGATCCCGACCAGCTATCTGGTGGTCGGCAAGGCGGAGACCGAGCGCCGCACCAGCGATAGCGTCCCCGTCGTCGAGGGGGTCAAATTCGTCTCCGGCGACAAGCGCACCCTGGTGTTCGGCTGGCCACAGCCGGCAGGCGGCAACTGGGACTATGTGGTCGAGACCGAGGTCCACCGGATCCACGAGGAGACGAAGCTCCCGCACCCGCTGTGGATCGAGCTGGATTCAAAATACGCCACGGTGACGAAAAAGGGCGCGCGCGCCGAGGCGAAGATCGTAGGGCTCGAGCCGGGCGGGAAGTATACTTTCCGTATCTTGACCCGCGCGCCAGACGGCAGCTTCTCCCCGGCCAGCGAGAGGTTGGTGTTCGTGACAGCGATGTCGACCGAGCTGGCCGGCTGGTTTCGCCCGTGGATGGTCGCCGTCCTGATCGTGGTCGGCGTGGGCATCTACGCCCTGTTGCAGAGGCGTCGCTACCTGCGCGAACTCTACGGCAGCTAGGGCTTCCTGCCGCGGGTCCGGGGCGCCCGCTCGCGGTAGACGAAGCGGATGGGGATCCCCGTGTAGGGGCAGGCGGCGCGGATCTGGTGTTCCAGGTAGCGCTCGTAGGACTGCGGCATCAGGCTGGCCTTGTTGCAGAAGAGGATGAAATCCGCCACCGGTATCGGCCTGTCCTCGTGCTGGACCTTTGCCATGGTGGCGTAGAGGAGCTTGAAGCGCCCGCCGCCCTTGCCGGACGGCGGCGGCTTGGTGGCGATCGCCGTCTGGAGGAGCCGGTTCAGCTCGCCGGTGCCCAGGGCCTCCCAGGCCGCCTTGCGGATCTGCTCGACGCCGAAGAACAGGCGCCGCACCGATTCGCCGGTCTTCGCCGAGGCGGCCACCACCGGCGCGTAGGGCAGGAAGAACAGCTGCTCGGACACCTCCTCCTGTAGGGCGGCCAGGCGGTCGGATTTCGGGGCGTCGGGGTGGTAGAGGTCGAATTTGTTGACCACCACCAGGCAGGGTTTGCCGGCCTCGCCGATCATCCCGGCGATCTTCCGGTCCTGGGAGGTACCCCCCTGGGCGGCGTCGATCACCAGCGCACACAGGTCGGAGCGGCGGATGCTCGACTTCGAGCGCATGCCGCTGAAGATCTCGACGGTGCTGTCCTGCTTGTTGCGCGAGCGCAGGCCGGCGGTGTCGGTGAAGATGTAGTCCATACCCCCGTGGCTGAACGGGACATCGACGGCGTCGCGGGTCGTGCCCGCCACGTCGCTCACGATCGTGCGCTCGTCCTCGAGGAGCGCGTTGACCAGCGACGACTTGCCGACGTTGGGGCGGCCGACGACGGCGATCTTGATCGGGGTCTTCAGCTTCGCCCGCTGGGCCTCGGGGTCGGGTTCCGGGAGCGCCGCCGCAACCTGCTCCGCGAGGTGTCCGATGCCGCGGTTGTGGGCGGCGCTGATCGGGAACAGGCGTTCGAAGCCGAGCGCGGCGAACTCGTCCGCCAGGACGCGGTGGCTTTCCTCATCGACCTTGTTGGTCAGGAGGAACACCGGTTTGTCCGCCTTCCGAAGGTATTCGGCGAGGGCCTGGTCCACCGGCGTCAGCCCGTCCTGCGCATCGACCATGAAGAGGATGAGCTCGGCCGACTCCATGGCGATGTCGGCCTCCTGCTCGATCGCCGGGCCGAAGGTGTCGTCGGGGTTGGAGCCGATCCCGCCGGTGTCGATCATGGTGAACGGGGGTGACGCCAACTCGCACTCGCCGGCGATGCGGTCCCGGGTCACCCCCGGCTGGTCGTGGACGATCGAGATGCGCCTGCCGGCGAGCCTGTTGAACAGGGCGGACTTGCCGACGTTGGGGCGCCCGACGATAGCGACGGTTCTATTGGTGGTGCGGCCGGCCATGTCGGTGGTCGGGCAATTGACCCAGCCCGGCGCGGATGTAAAGGACGGTCGAGACAAAAGTGAAGAGGGCGGCGGCGCCCGCGACGGCGGCGACCGGCGGGGCGGGGACGGCGAGCAACACCCAGCCGATGGCCGCCACCTGCAGGGCGGTCGCGAGCTTCCCCGTCCAGTGCGGGACCACCTCGATGTCGCCGGCGATGTGCCCGATGACGATCGCCCCGCTCAGCTGGATGATGTCCCTGGCGAGGACGAGCGCGGCGTACCACAGCGGGAGGGCCTGTTCCCAGCCCGCGAAGCTCAGCGTCAACACGGCCGACCACATCAGCACCTTGTCGGCGACCGGGTCGAGGAACGTCCCGAGCCGGCTGCGCTGGTCGAAGTGGCGCGCAAGGTAGCCGTCGAGCGCGTCGCTGGCCGCCGCCAGGGCGAACGTGACGACCGCCGCCCAGCGGGTGAGCGCCTCCGGGGCGCCCGCCTCGACGCTGTGCCCGTAGCGGATGGCGAACAGGACAAAGACCGGGGTCAGGAGCAACCGGAAGATGGTGGTCAGGGTGGCAAGGGTCATCGGCCTCGCCGCACTATCGCGGCGGCCGCCGGGGGTGTCGAGCCCGCCGCGGGGGCGGCGGCGGGCCCGGCGGTTGCCGGGGGCGGAGGCCGCGATAGACTACCCCGCGTGCCGACGGAGATCAGAAAACTGTTAGACGAGCTCGGGGTCAGGCCCAGCAAGTCCCTCGGGCAGAACTTCCTCACCGACCCGTCGGCCGCAGCGGCG
>JANQMB010000252.1 GCA_028280355.1 Verrucomicrobiales bacterium | reverse complement strand
GCGGAGGGCGGCTTTCTATCTGGCATAGAAACGCCCCCTCAGACCTAACGGATGTCAACGGGAGACTGGAGAACGGGAACGAAAAACGCACCCGCTTATAGGTTGGCAATCAACGGATTGCTCCACTAAGTTGACGCGGATGACCCGCTGCCTCCGTGGACTTGAAATTGCAATGAAGGTTCGGAACTTTAACCCCGAGTCATACGCCCACCGCCCGCAGCCGGTGGCAGGGCTCTGACGTTAGCTCTAAAACTGCTCGCCAATGAAAATTTTTCTAGCGTGTGTCCTGACGGCGGCCGTAGTCGGTTTGGGGGTTTTTGTCCTCACTAGGACTTCCGAAGGATTTTCTGAGGGATCTGCTATCGACGAGTTTAGCGCAGCTATGGAGGCGGAGGGATATCAGAGAACGCGGCTTGCAGTAGTGCCAACGAAGAATGTCGAGGGTGCGCCTGTTGTGGACGACTCGCGTGCGCTATCATTCTGGTTGATCGATAGAGGCACTCTCATGGTAACCCACTCAACGGCTACGGGAGAGATTGAGAATATGAGTTTCGTCGTACCCGATGAACGCCCCAGATCGAAGAAAACGGGCTTCACGCTTAGCATTGATGTTTTTCAACCGCGAACGGGGAGGATGATCGTGCTCGCAAGGCGGAGCTGACAAGAGCATGAAGGCGACATCTGATCATCGGGGGGCGAGAGGTCCTTATGGCTTCGAGACAATCGATTAAACTCAGGAGTTCGGCAGGCGTTGAGTCAGATGCGCGCCTTATGCCGGACGTTCAAAAAAATCAGCCTGTATACCGAATCACAATTGAAAGACCTTCCCCCAGAGCAATGCTCATTTTGAAGCGATGATTGTTGTTGGGTTCTCGGGAATCGCTAATGGAGACTTCTACCGAAGGAAGTATGGCCTGCGATTCGTTGGGCACGATGCGTCTATTGCGGTGATCGCAGATGGCAGGCTGGTTTTTGCGGCAGAGGAGGAGCGGTTCTCTAGAAAAAAACACACGTCGAGCCTTCCAACTCTAGCCTTTCGTGCGGCGCTCGACGATGTAGGCATAACGACCGAGGAGATCGATGCTCTCGCGTATCCGTGGCACGTCGACTGGAAGAGATTCCTTGGGATGAGCCTCTATCACGGGCCACGCGTTCCTCTTCGCTACGCTCCTGAGTTGGCCGTTGCTGGCGTTCGGGTGATTCGCGATCTCATGTCCCCGCGGCGAGTGGGGAGACAGTTCGCCTGTGCACTGGGCGATTCACTGCCTACTTGCGAAGGTATTGGCCATCACCGCAGCCACTCGGCAGCGGCGTATTTTCTATCCCCGTTCACGGATGCAGCCGTGTTGACAATTGACGGTCAGGGAGAAGATGAAAGCGGAAGCCTTGGGGAGTGGACTGGAAGAACCTATCGCCACTACCAGTCTATCCGGGCACCGAATTCTATTGGCATTCTCTACGGAATTGTAACCGATTTCCTCGGCATGCGAGCGGCCTGGGATGAATACAAGGTGATGGGTATGGCGGCGTATGGAGACCCCAACAGATTCTCGGATGTGTTTGACGACCTGGTCCGGTTCTCGAAAGACGGTCAGTTCTCAACGCGCCGTACTGCCATGGTATTCAGTCCCGGTTACTGCGACGCGTTGTTGTCGAAGTTATTCGCTATCGATCCGCGAGGGAATACGGATGCCTTGGAACAGGTTCACTTCGATATCGCTGCTTCGCTTCAGCAGGTCACCGAGAAGACAGTCTTTCACCTGCTGAATCATCTTCGAACCTGCACGGAATCGAGCAATCTGTGTCTTGGGGGAGGAGTCTTTCAGAATTCTGTGATCAACGGAAAGATTCGGCGTTCGGGACTCTTCGACAATGTCTTCATTCCGCCCGTCCCAGGCGACAATGGGGCTGCAACAGGAGCGGCACTTCAAGTCTACTACGATAGAAGCCCTGGACAGAATAGAGTCGAATCGGGCTTCAGCCCTTTCTGCGGGCCCGGTCTTGAGGACATCGAAGCCGCCTCGAAGGATCACGAGAGCCTGAGGTTTTATAAGCTAGATGATCCAGTGGAGACAGTGGCTCGACTTCTTGTGAGGCGGAGAGTCATAGCTTGCGTGCGAGGGCGAATGGAATTTGGTGCGCGTGCCCTCGGGCACCGCAGTGTCCTGGCCAGTCCAATAGACCGACAGATGCGCGATAAGATTAATGCACAGGTGAAACATCGCGAAAGATTCAGGCCGTTTGCGGGCAGTGTGCTCGTCGAGGCAGCGCCTGAGTTCTTTGAGATTCAGGGCAGTTCCCCGTTCATGCAACAGGTTCTGCCAGTTCGGCACCAGGTCGAAGAGAAGCTGGGTGCAATCTGCCATTTCGGAACCTGTCGGGTTCAAACGGTGTCAGCAGATTCTGATCCCTTCTTCCACGCTCTCTTGGAATCTGTTGGACGGTATTCGGGCGTACCGGTCCTCCTGAACACTTCATTCAACGATGCTGACGAGCCGATTGTGTGCTCTGTGCGCGATGCGTTGCGTGCATTCAGCCGGATGAGTCTTGATGCGATGTTGCTCGAAGATGTCCTCGTAACGAAGGTAGAGTCTGATCTGGATGCCTCGGGGGAATTCCCAATGCGGAAGAGGCGCATGGAGAGCAACGGCTGAACCGCTCCGAGCTCGAATGATCCGCTATAGCTCCATCCCCAGTCATGCATCGAGCGGGCGCTCCTGGTCAGGGGTGTCTCGTGCTCGGACGTTCTGCTAAGAAAACATGAGCGCGACCTTGCAGCGAGATCAGGTCATGTCGATGGCGAAATCTGATCCGGAGAACGCCCACAAGAAGGCGCTTCAAGTTAGCGAGCCATGGTTTCGAGCACAGGCGCTTTCCGCAGTTGCGCGCTATGCTGAGAGCGACCCGTTGCCATTTGCCGCGCAAGCATTCAAGGCTGCGGCGGAATGTGACGATGACGACAAGCGATCGGCGGTTCGAGCTTGGGAGATTTCGGCGCTCGCCGAACGTGATTTGAAGTCGGAGGCGCGGAAAGCCCTCGATCAGGCGGTTAAACTGGCTCGGACGGTGCAACCATCCCCATCCCGAAGTGAGGCGTTGTAACTTCTCTTACAAGCAGCGTTTTCCATCGGCCACAAGGAAGCTTCGGCGGTGAACGATGCGATCAAGGCAACATGCCTTAGCGACGAGCATTGGCGATACAAGCGGGCGCTTCGAGATGGAGATAAGCTGATCTCGGGCGAACTTGTGCCACGAAAATTTCACTGGTAGAATGAGCAGAACGAGTCGCAGATCTACGCACTGCCCACCGGGAGTCGAAAATTCAATGACAACTCAACCTCAGTCCCCGAGTTTGGAGCGCGCTCTCTGCAGTGTGTGGCAGGGCTCAACCGTTCTGCCAGAGACACGGTCTACATACGACGCACACAACCATGCCACAGACACAAACCTGTAAGCTCGATTCGGAGGATCAGTTCCCCAAGTTGGAACTCAACCTTATCGGCGGAGGGAGGATCGAGCTGCCAACCCAGAGTTGGACGTTGCTCTTAATCTATCGGGGGCGATGGTGACCTTTTTGTCGTCAGCAGTTGGCTGACTTCCAGGCGCACCTCGGCGAGTTCACCGATCGGGGGGTGAGCGTCATTGCAGCTTCATCCGAGTCGGAGGAGGAAGCCGGAGAAACAGCGAAGCAGCTCGGCCTCTCGTTGCCCGTCGGCTACGGCCTTGAGCCTGCGGACTTCGCCTTGCAGTTTGGAGCGTTTTACTCCGACGATGGCACTTACCTGCATGCGACCGGCTTCCTATTGGACCCTGATGGGCTCGTGGACATCTCGGTGTACAGCTGCGGTGCGATTGGGAGACTCACTGCCTCCGATGCGCTCCAGATTCTCGAATATCGGTTAGCGTCGAACGATTGAGCCGAGCAGGGAAGAACAAGCGGGCGTTACCACAGGCTACCCGCTCGGAGTCAGAAGAGTCATGACGATTAACGCCTCAACCTTGAAATCGGCACGGCGCTGCCTGTAGCCTGCGGCAGGCCCTGGACGTTCTGCCAAAAAGTGAAGGCTGTGCTCTACAAGTTCCCCGTCAGTGTAATGGTCGAATCGGCGATGCTACGCTTCTTCGCGACCATGCTGATCGGATTGTTCGCGTTTTGCGCGGGGTTCATGGTGTACTTGAGGGTTCCAGAGCTCCTCGGATTATTAGTCCACCCGTTTCCAATGGGAGTATCTTCCGCAATCGCGGTTTCCGTGGCCTTGATCGTGGCGTCGATTCCGTTGGGGAGAATGTCCAAAAGCCGAAGGAGGGTCATCTTACCGATGGCGTTAATCGCAGCGTCGGCCATCTCGGGAGTCGCCGGATTCTGCTTTGGTGAAGCAGTAATGGGAATCTGATCGGACAGTCCCACGCGAACGGCTATGCCGACACGAATACGCCAAGACCCCAAATCGGCAGAACAAGCGGCTGCACGACAACCCCTGAGTCGCCGCAGCGTTGAGGATGGGCAAAAAAATCGACCATCAATCGGAAATCCCCGCTCGCTCTCAGGTCAGGGGTCGGGTGCGCCAAGACGCTCCGCCCAGAAAGGGCTGGCGCACCCCGGTAAGACGGGTAAGATTACGAGGTGACTACGACGCTATCCAGCAAAGGGCAGGTAGTAATACCGTTGGAGATCCGAAAGAAGCTCGGCCTGCCGGAAGGCGCGGTGATCTCCTGCGAGATTGCTGACGGAAAGATCATCTTGGACCCCAACCCAAACAGGGCTGAGGCTGCCGTGATTGAGGAGGGCGGTCGCCCGATCCTCGTGGCGCCGCCCGGTGCTCCTAAGATGACGCCGGAACTGGTGAAGGAGATCCTTTCCTCGTAATGGTTTTGCCGGACATCAATTTGCTCCTGGCTTACGGCTGGCAGCAGCATCCGTTTCATGATTCGTGCAGCACATGGTTTGACGAGTTGCCTGAATTTGCGCTCTGCCCGATCACTGAGCTTGGATTTCTCCGCGTCAGCATGAGCCCGGCGTTCAGGGCCTCCTTTGAAGGGGCCTCACAGATACTTGACACGCTGAGGGCGCGCCCTGGGACAACCCATGTTCCATGTGATGTGGCCGTCCGGCAGATGCCCGAGGTTTCCAGCTACAAGGACACAACCGACGCCTATCTGGTTCACTTGGCGAGGCATCACTCCCATCGTTTTGCCACTCTTGATGAGGGGGTTCTGAATAAGGGCTGGGCTTCCGGTGTAGCCTACAATCCGATCGCAACCTAGCTAAGGGGCAGAACAAGGCGCTGAACCCGACATCTGACCCGCTGGACAGTTGAGAGCTGGGGGAAGCTGCCGAGATGGGATCTGCAAGTAGTGCTCGCCCTTTGGTCAGACGCAGACCGAACTTGAACGTTCGGCTTTGAAAGAGGTCGCATGAGAACTCCCACGCAATATACAAATCACATTGATCCCGAATACCGACGCTGGGGGCGCAAGTACACCCGATTCCCGGGCGTCCCCGAGTGCGCGAGGCTTATCCAGACTGGGGAGGCGACTGGCGCATGGGCCGATATCATCGTAGGCGAGCTTGCCGAGAATGCGGCATCTAACATCGACGATTTCGAGCGTCTCCTGCGAGACGGATCCCGTGGGGATACAGCTCTGTTTGTGCTGATGGCATTGGAGGAAGCGCGACTTCCTGAGAGCGTCGGCCTGCTTTCGTCTGTCCTGGACAACGGTGATTCCCAGTGCCGCGACTACGCCCTGAGAGCTCTGCGTGCGATCGATACGAAGGAATCGAGGAGGGCGGCGATTGCCCACGAGATAGCTGGGCAAGGTCTTGAGCCCGGCGCCTGACCCGCCGGCGAGTTGAAATTTGGAAGAACGCTACGAATCTGACGCTGCGGCCGACGGTCGATCCCTGGTCAGGGTTGGGTTATTTTGAACGTTCGACAGAAAGCTTATCGTTATGCGAGCAAGAACCACTCTACTTCGATTCGGGCTCTTCTTGGGTGTAATGTGTGGGGCTCTGGCCGCTTGCGGCGAGCCGGATGCTTCGCCGACCGACGTCCTCGTTGAGGGATCGAGATTGAGTTTCGACCCAAAGACCTGCAGGGAGTGGGAGGCAGGTTTCGGATGGGGGCTGGGATCGGTGCGCGTGAAGGTTCTCGGCCGCGAGAAAGGGGTCTGCTCGTTCGACTACAAGTGGGAAGTTGAGGGTGCCGGGAACTACACCGTCCATCGAGTCCGGGTGCCCGTTGACTCCGGGCCTGTGGTCATCGAGGCCGCGAAACCTGATGGGGAAGGGGAGCATCACTGGTCGTATGTTTACACGTCGTTCACGGCCGGGCAGGCGCAACTCCTGCGGCATATGAGCTTCGGGTGGTTCGAGCGGCCAGTCGGGGACGGCTTCGCGAGCTATTACCGGTTCCGGACGGGGGACAAGGCCCCACCGATAGCTCCTGGTGATAAGATCACCCTGCGGTTCCTCGTCTTCTCGGATCAGGAGTTCGACAAGCCGGCCGCCTCATCGGGCTGGCAATCGGAGTGGAGCCGGACGGTTACTACGCAGATCGGCAAAGGTGGGAGTTGGCTGTGGGTGCAGGCGGTGGCGGAGGAGATGACCCCCTATGAGATCCGCCGTGTGCGGGTGCCTATGGAACTCGCTGGTCCGGCGAAAGACTGGGGTCCCGGTGTGGAAGAGGCCGCGACGCTTTACGCCGAGATGCAGCTCGTTGAGGTAGAACGCGAATAGACGCGCCGGACAACAAGGCGCCACTTCGAACACCCGCGGTAGAGGAACTTGGGGGTTTCGTGAAATCCGTGCGCCGATCGCAGCCGGGGGTGTCGCCCTCGAGACGCTCCCCCGCGGCGGCGACGACGACCCGTCCATCGACGAGATCGTCTACGAGAACCTCGCCGGATCCATGGGACAGAGCCCGCGGTTCAAGGGGTGGGCGGTTCATCCCGCCCACGGGGCAACGACATTTTGATCAATCGGCAGAAGTGTTCTAGGGTAGCGCCGATTTCCCCCCAAGCCCCAATACCCCTCCCCACGATGAAACGCCTCATCCGTCTCGCCTCCGTACCTGCCGCAGCACTGCTGCTCGCCACGGCCTCCAGCGGCCAGATCCTGGCCGACTTCAAGCTGCCCGACGCCAATCCGACCTCCCCGCGCTTCGGCGAGGAGGTTTCGCCACGCGATTATCGCCATCAGGTTAGCCTCTGGTATTTCGGTTCCGCTTTGTGAGCCTACTGCCGTAGCCAGTTTGGCTACATGCAGCAGATCGTCAACGAGATCGGCAGCGAGCCCGCCGACTACAACATCGAGTTCCTCGGGGTGAACTGGGACACCGACGACCCGGGCGGCAACGCGCTCATCTCCGACGGCCGCGACCTGCCATGGCTGCAGGACAGCTTCGCCGTCAACGCCAAGGCTCTCTGGGGGCCGGCCTACCGCGATCTGGTGGTGGTCGGGCCGCGCAACGAGTTCATCGGGGTGGTGAACCTCACCGCCAACGACATGGCGCTTGAGATAAACCGGGAGGTGCTGAAGAATCTGCTCCTCACCAGCATCGCCGTCCTCCAGGATGAGGACGGAGACGGGCTGGGCGACGATTGGGAGGACCTCAGTTTTGCGGGCGACCGTTCGGAGACTCCGGGCGGGAACAGGGACAAGGACACCGGTAGCAACTTTTCCGAGTACGTGCTCGGCTCGGGCGCCGACGACCCCGCCAGCCTGCCGACGCCCACTGTCGGCATCGAGGAGGGGGCGGGTGGCGAGCGCTACCTGACCATCACTTTCCGGCGGCGCCTGGGCAAGATGGCGGGGCTGGTCTATCTCGTCGAGCACAGCGCGGACATGAACACCTGGCAGAGTTCTGGGGTCGCCGCCGTCGAGGTTGAGAGCATCAACCCCTACGACGGCAGCGGCACGGTGATCGTGACCTGCCGCGCGCCGGTGCCGATCCCCGCCGGGGCTTCGGCGGGCGCGGTGCGGGTGCGCGCCCTGCGGCTATCAGATTGATTGACCGCTGGTGCCGCGTGCGAGGGGTGTGGGGCCGGTTTGGCGGGGGGCGAGCGGTGCTATAGGGGTGACCTTTTGCTAGGCCACGGCAGGGTTTGCAATCTGTTGGGGGCTCCGGCAAGTTCGGGAGATGAAACTGGATCGGGGGCTACACCTCGCCTACTGCACGAACATCCACCGGGGTGAAGACTGGGAGGAGACGTTCGCGGGCTTATGCGACTACACCTTGCGGGTGAAGGCGGAAGTCGCCGGGGGTGAGCCCTATGCGATCGGCCTTCGCCTGAGTCAGACGGCGGCCGCCGAACTGCTCGAAACCGGGGGGAGGCGTCTCGACGAGTTTCGGAGGTGGCTCGATAAAAACAATTGTTACGTGTTTACAATCAATGGGTTCCCGTTTGGGAGGTTTCATGGTGGGAGGGTCAAAGAGCAGGTCTATCGCCCGGATTGGACGACGGACGAGCGGCTGGAGTACACCAAACAGCTGTTTGAGATCGTCGCCGAGCTTGTCCCGGAGGGGGTGGCGGGGAGCGTGAGCACGCTGCCGGGTTCCTTCAAGGAGTTCATCACCGACGACGGGGCGCAGGGGGACGTCATCGTCGACAAGCTGGCAGCCTGTGCGCGCCACGTCGCCGATCTCTGCGAGCGGACCGGCAAAGATCTCCACGTCGGGCTCGAGCCGGAGCCGCTGGGTTGGTTCGAGACCAGCGCCGAGACGGTGGCGTTCTTCGAGCGTTTCCGCGCCGGGGCGGGGCGGGGGTTCGACCGGCTGGTGGGGGTGAACTACGATACCTGCCACCTGGCGGTCGAGTTCGAGACCGCCGGGGATGCGATCGGTGCCCTGCGCGACGCAGGGATCCGGATCAGCAAGCTCCACCTCAGCTCGGCGCTGAAACTCGTGCCGGATGCCGCCTCCCTGAGGCACCTCGCGGCCTATCAAGAGGGAGTCTACCTACACCAGGTCGTGGCGCGGAGCGCCGGCGGGGACCTGAAGCGTTTCCGCGACCTGCCCGACGCGCTGGCTGCCGCGGAGGTCGATCCGCCGGCGGTGGGCGAGGAGTGGCGGGTGCACTTCCATATCCCGCTGCACGCCCCCCCAGCACACGGGCTCGGCGACACCCGCGATCACCTCGGGGGGGTGCTCGACCTGCTTGCGGGCGACCCGGGTCTCTGCGAGCATCTCGAGATGGAGACCTACACCTGGGAGGTCTTGCCGGAGGAGCTGCATTCCGGGGATGTGGTGGAACAACTGGTGCGCGAATACCGATGGACCTTGAACGAACTGGCGACGCGGGGGCTGACGGCGTAGCGATGCCGCCGAAGCTCATCGCCCTACTGACGTTGTCGCGCGTCTCGAACCTGCCCACGGTGTGGGGCAACTGCCTCGCCGGGTGGCTGCTGGCCGGGGGCCGGGTAGAATGGGAGTTCATCCCGCTGATCGTCGGCGCCTCGTTGATCTATTCCGGGGGGATGGTGTTGAACGACGCAGCGGACGCCGAGTTCGACCGCGAGCATCGCCCCGAGCGCCCGATCCCCTCCGGTGTCATCAGCCGCACCGCGGCATGGGGTCTGGCGATCGCCTTTCTCGCCCTCGGTTCCTGTGGCCTGGTCGCCGCCGGGGCGTTCGTCCCCTGGGTCGTGCTGCTGGTGGTGGCGGTGGTGGTGTACGACCTGTGGCACAAGGGTTGGTCGCCCTCGGCCTACGTGATGGGCGCCTGCAGAACCCTGCTCTACCTGGCCGCCGCCTCGGCGGCGGGCGGGTGGTTTCCGCTGCTTGCCGCCGTGTGGGGCGCCGGCCTCGGCGCCTATACCGTCGGCATCACCCTCGCGGCGCGAGGCGAGGCGGCCGACGAACGCGTGCCCTGGTTGGGGCTCGTGTTGCTCGGGGCGCCGCTGGTCTCGGCGGCGGTCACCCTGATGATGCGCGACGTCACGGCGCCCATGGCCCAGGTCTGTCTGGTGGCGTGGTTGGGCTGGACGGGCTACTGCGTCGTCGTGTTGCGGGGGGATGGCGAAGGCAGGGTCGGCAGGGCGGTGGGGTTCCTGATCGCCGGGATGCTGCTGATCGACGCGCTGGCGGTTGCACCGACTTTCCCATGGTTCGGGCTCGGCCTGATGGCGGCACTGCCGGGTGTGTTGATGTGGCAGCGCAAGATCGCGGCGACCTGAAAACGGGAACCGGGGGTATTCGGAAACCACCCGGATCGCCCGCAAGCGAGCTTCCTACAGGGGTGGTACGATCCGTAGGAGGCTCGCTTGCGAGCGATGAGGGGGCGCCTCGTCCTTTGGGGAAAGACGGTCCGGGTGGATCGAACCTGCTATTGGATAAGGTGGCCGGACAGCAGCGTCTCGCCGGGTTGGTCGGCGCCGAACTTGACGGTGTATTTCCCTTTCGTGTAGACCGGCGGTCGGAAGCCGGCCTTGGCGCGGACGGTGTATAGGATCTCGCCGTCGGTTTCGCTGATCACCTGGACGACGCCGTCCTCGGCGAGCGCGGGCAGGGAGGCGACCGGCTCGCGGCCGTCGTTCTCGGACACCCGGAAGGTGATCGGCCAACCGGGGAACTGGGCCTTGGCGCCATCGGCGACGTCGCTGAAGCGGGGCCAGCATTCGAAGGTCACCTCGCGGGTTTTCTTGTCGAAGCGGGCGATGCCGTATCCGTCCGCCCGCTTGCGCTCGTCGCCCCGGTCCTCCGGGTTGGCGTATGCCAGCATGCGGATGGGGTTGCCGAGGCCGTCGACATAGTCCCCGGTCCAGGGCAGGGGGCTCCCCTCCACCGCGTTCGGGCCGGCCTTCTCGTCCGCCGGGTGCCACCAGCGACCATAGATCGTGTTGATCAGCGCCGGGCTGGTGAAGGCCATGGGGCCATCGCCGGGGCTGTCGATGCCATGTTTGACGACCACCGCGAGGTGCTGGTCGCCGCACAGGTGGGTGGCCCAGGCGCGGCGGATCTCGACCAGGGCCTTGCGCCGCCCGGTCTGCGGCCAGGCGTTCGAATCGAGGTCGGCCAGCAGGCGGTTGCCCGGCTTGCCGTGCAGGTGGACCGCCCCGCAGAACGCGGTCTGCGAGAGGACCGCCTTCATCTGCGCGCCGGTCCAGTCCTGCCCCCAGTCGTGGAGGAACTTCAACTGCCGGTCGCCCAGCAGTTTGAGGCCTTCGATGTCGACGCTCCGGCGGTCGTACTTCGGGTCGTTGATGTGGTCGGGGCGCGGCCCCATCTTCGGGATCTTCCCCTGCGGGCCGCTCTTGAACTTGCGATCCTCGATGATCGCGAAGTCGACACCGCCGACGCGCAGGCGGGTGTAGTAGACGGTGATGCCGCGCCCGATAGGCGCCGGGTCGTACGGGTCGGGGAGGTGCCAGGTCTGCTGTCGCTGTACCAGGTTGACGTATCCCGGGGGGTAGAAGTAGCCCCCCGAGGGGCCGGCGGGGTTGGTCGCCTCGATGCCGCCCTCGCCCCAGAGGTTGGCCTGGCCGACGTCGTGGTCGTCGGGGATCGTCACCGTCGGGCGGTTCTTCATCACCTCCCGGAACTGCAGGCCGAACTGGATCCAGCCGGCGGTGTGCTCGGTGTGGTGGTAGGTCTGGTCGCCGGCGAAGAACAGCAGGTCGGGGTCCTGGGCGAGCAGGTTCTTCAAGATCCGCGGCCGCTCGCCGGGGGTCCGGCTGGAGTTGCAGGAGAGGTTGCCGACCACGATCACGTCCTTCCCGACCGGGTCCTTGCGGACCAGCCCTTCGAACGAGGCGTCCGGCCCGTGCCGCACGCGGTAGCGGACGTTCTCGCCGCCGTCCCAGCCATCGATGCGGAAGTGCGCGCTCCAGCCGAGCTCGTGGACCTTCACCCTGGCGGCCTCGGCCCATCGGCCGCCCCTCTGGAACTCCAGCCTCGCCTCGCGCGGCTCGCCCGGCTTGAGGGGGTAGAGCTGGGCGCTGAGTTTGAGCGTGCCGCCATCGTGCGTGTAGAGGGCGAAGGCGACCACCTGATCGCGCGGGACGTCCATCTCGACGATCCGCTTGCCTCTCTTTCCGCCCCCGGACGGGGTGCCCTTCTCCCACCACTTCCCGGTGGCCATCCCGTCGAGAGCCGGGAACTTCGGCCCGAAGGGGGCGGGGTCCTGCGCCCGCCCGGCGGCAGCCAACAGGGCGACGGCGATCGTCGGCAGCGCCAGCCTGAAAGCGGGGGAGGCGGTCATATCGCCGAGGATAGTGGGGCCGGATCGGATTGCCACCCTAAAGCGGCCGTTCGCTGGGGGGGTGGCTGATGTCTCGCCGCCCTTGACCGCCGGCGGGTTTCGCCCGATGGGAGGGGGCTTGAAGAAGCGGCAGTTCGTCGACCACATCCGCGTCTACGCGCGGGCGGGGGATGGCGGGAATGGGATCGTCCATTTCCGGCGCGAGAAGTATATCCCCAAGGGTGGGCCGGACGGGGGGGACGGCGGGGACGGCGGAGACGTCGTGGTGCAGGTCGCCGCGAACACCGACAACCTCACCCACCTGTTCTATAACTCGAAGCTGGTCGCGCAGGCGGGCGAGCACGGGCGCGGCCGCGAGCAGACCGGCCGCGGGGGCAAGGACAAGGTCGTCAAGGTGCCGCCTGGCACCATGGTGTTCCGCGCGCCGGAGGGCGGTGGCAAAGTCGAGCGGCCGGAGGAGGAACTGGAGATGGTCGCCGACCTGACCGGGGACGGCGAGCGTTTCGTGTTGGCCGCCGGGGGCGTCGGCGGCAAGGGCAACGTGCACTTCAAGTCGTCCACCAACCGGGCTCCCCAAGAGCACACCCAGGGTACCCCCGGCGAGGAAGGGGCGTTCTACCTCGAGCTGCGCAAGATCGCAGACGCCGGGCTCGTCGGGTTCCCGAACGCCGGCAAGTCGACCCTTCTGGGGGCGCTCTCCGAGGCCAAACCGAAGGTGGCCAACTACCCCTTCACGACGCTGCAGCCCTCGGTGGGCGTCCTCGAGTTCAGGGGCTTCTCCCGGGCGACGGTGGCGGACATCCCCGGCCTCATCGAGGGGGCACACCAGAACGTCGGGCTCGGACACGACTTCCTGCGCCACATCATGCGCTGCCGGCTGCTCCTGTTCGTCGTCGATACGCCGGGCAGCGAGGCGCGCGACCCGATCGAGGACCTGCAGAAGCTGCGCACGGAGATCAAGCTCTATAGCGAAGAGCTGGCGGCGCGCGACTGGCTCATCATCGCCAACAAGATGGACCTCGACGGGGCGGAGGAGCGGCTCGGCCACATCCGGGCGCGGTTCCCGAAGGTCGAGGTGATCCCGATCTCGGCGTCGGCCGGCGACGGGGTCGACGGGCTCAAGGCGCGGCTGCGCGAGCTGATCGGCACGCGGCCGGAGTAAGGCGGTAACCAGTGACCGGTGATCAGTTATCAGTGATCAGTTGTCTGTGCCTGCCCGTTCTTGGGGTGCAGGGTGTCGTGTCGAGGAAGAGAAAAGAAATCCTGTTCATTCCGTTCATTCTGTAAAAATGATAGCGGGGACCGCCTGAGATGCCGACCGTAGCCAGCTACTGCACCACCTTCTTGAAGCCGGAGATGCTGCACATCTACCGCCAGGTGTCCGGGCTGCGGGAGTTCGACACCTTCGTGGTGTGCAAGGAGAGGCGCAGCGAGGCCAAGTTCCCCTTCGGCGACGTCGAGGTCGCGCCGGGCGTGCGGAGCAACTTCATCAGGCGCTTCTGGCTGAAATACGTCAAGGGGGAGCCGCCGATCGTCTACCGCGGCGAGTATGGCGTGCTCGCCCGCCTGTTGGAGAGGAGGCGCGCCGACCTGATGCATGTCTACTTCGGCCATACGGGGGTCCATCTCCTGCCCTTCATCAAGCGCTGGCCGAAGCCCGCGGTGGTCTCCTTCCACGGGATGGACATCCAGCCGCGCGAAGACAAGCCCGGCTATCTGGACAACCTGAGGGAGCTGATGCGGACGGTGCCCCTCGCCATGGGGCGCTCCCATTCGCTGAAGGAGGGGATGCTGGCGCTCGGCCTCCCGGAGGAGCGGTTCCGGCTGAACCGCACCGGGATCCCCCTCGACAACTACCCGTTCGCCGAGCGCCGCTTCCCCGCGGACGGCCGGTGGCGGCTGGTCCAGGCCTGCCGGCTGATCGAGAAGAAGGGGATCGATGTCGCCCTCAGGGCGTTCGCGGCGTTCGCGGCCGAGCACCCCGGGGCGCGCTTCACCATCGCCGGGGAGGGGCCGCTGCTCGAGCCGATGCGGGAGCTCGCCGCAGAGCTCGGGGTGGGGGGGGAAGTGGAGTTCGCCGGGTTCCTCGACGAGGGCGCGCTCTGCAGGCTCTACCACGAGAGCCACCTCTTCGTGCACCCGAGCCAGATGACCGCCGACCAGAACCAGGAGGGGATCCCCAACTCGATGCTGGAGGCGATGGCCACCGGGCTGCCCGTCCTGGCGACGCGCCACGGGGGGATCCCGGAGGCCGTCGGGCACGGTGAGACCGGCCTGCTGTCGGCGGAGCGCGACGTCGACGGCCTGCTGGGGCACCTGCGCCAGCTCGCCTCCGACGCCCCGCGCTGGGAGGGGATGGGGGCGGCCGCCTCGCGGTCGATGAAGGAAAACTTTGAACAGTCGGCGCAGGTCGCCAAATTGGAGGCTGTCTATCGCGAAGCGATCGAACTGCATGGCGGGAACAAGTGAAAACGGCGACCGGCCGCTGGTGGTCAGCCTGTGCGGCACGTACCTGAAGAAGGAGATGCAGAGCCTCTACCGGCAGATCGCCGGGCTCGAGGAACACCGGAACATCGTCTTCGCCGAGAAGATCGCCAACCCGGACATGTTCCCCTTCGACGAGGTGGTGCAGATGAAGAAGCGGACCCGCCCGCGCCCGCGCGGCAACTTCCTCCTGCGCTTCTGGTACAAACACCTGCGCCGGCAGTGGCCGCCGCCGCGGCCGGTGGGGAGCGTCGGGCGCGAGAACGAGTACTACCACCCCTACGACCTCGTCGATCTCCTCGGCGAGACCAAACCCGACGTCGTGCACTGCTATTACGGCCACAAGGCGGTGAAATACCTGTGGATGCTACAGGCGGCCAAGCTCCCCTACGTGATCTCGTTCCACGGGGTCGACGTGGTGAAGTTCGTCGGTGAGAAGGGCTACCTGGAGAAGTTGAGGATCGCCTTCAAAGACGCCCGGCTGGTGATGGCGAGGTCCGAGTCCCTGCTGGAGCGGCTCGCCGAGCTCGGCTGCCCGCGCGAGAAGCTGCGCCTGAACCGGACGCCGATCCCCTTCGACCGGATCGAGTTCAGGGAGCGCAGCGCGCCCGCCGACGGGAACTGGAAACTCGTGCAGGCCTGCCGGCTGATTCCGAAGAAGGGGATCTTCACCGTCCTCGACGCGTTGCCGAAGGTGCTCAAGCGGTGGCCGAAGCTGAAGTACTACCTGGCGGGCATCGGCCCGAGCCGGGGCGAGATCGCCGAGGCCGTCCGCGTGCGGGGCCTGAGCGAGAACGTGGAGATGCTCGGCTGGCTCGACCAGGAGAAGCTGCAGCGTGTCTACCACGAGTCGCAGCTGTTCCTCCACCCGAGCCAGCTGACGCAGGAGAACGACCAGGAGGGCGTCCCCAACTCGATGCTGGAGGCGATGGCCTCCGGGCTGCCGGTGGTCGCCACCTTCCACGGCGGCATCCCCGAGGCGGTCACCCACGGCAGCGACGGGCTGCTGGTCCCGGAGCGCAGCCCGGAGGAGCTGGCGGCGGCGCTCACCGACCTGATGGGCGACCCGGAGAAGCTGTCCCAGTTCTCCCACAACGCGGCGGAGTCGGCGCGTGGGCGGTTTGGGTTCGACGCCCAGATCCGCAACCTGGAGGACATCTACCGCGAGGCGCGCGGGCTCGACCGGGTCGGTCCCGACCCGACCCCTTTGGGGTACGGGTCAAGGGTCTCTGAGCAGGGCCATGGCGACGACCCCGGCGACGCCGATGAGGGCGCCGAGCAGCGAGCCGCGGGTGGGGCGATCCCCCTCGAAGAGAAAGGCTAGCGGGATCAGCAGCAGCGGGCTGGTCGCGACCACCGCCATCACCACCCCGCTGTTGCCGACCGTGTGCAGCGAGTGCTGGAAACAGCTCACGCCGATCACCGGGCCGAACATGGCGGCCGCGAGCAACCACCCGGCGCGGTTGCCCAGCGAGGTGGTCGGGCGCTTGATGGCCCCGCAGGCGCGCCTGCAGAGGTACACCACCAGCAGGCAGCACAGGCCGGCGAACACCCGCTGGAAGGCCTGGCTGACGCCGCCGATCGCGATCCCCTCCACGGCGGCGACCCCCTCGGCGTGGCGGCTGATCGTGGCGCCCAGGCCCTGGCCGAACCCGGCGACGACCGCGGCGCCGATGCCGAAGGCGTAGGAGCCGTGGCGGGCGCCTCTGGCGCGGGCGGCCATCAGGGCGAGCGCCAGGCCGCCGAGGATCACCGGCATCGCGGCCAGCTCGCCCGGCGCCAGGGAGTCGCCCAACCACCACCAGTCGGCGACCGAGCCGAGGATCGTGGCGAGGCAGAAGTTGATCAAGATGGTGAGGCGCGAACCGATGCGGCTGAAGGCCAGGAACATCGCGATGTCGCCGAGCCCGAAGCCCACCGCGCCGCTCAGGAAGAACCAGGTGAAGGGGCGCGGGGCGAAGCTGCCCGGGTCGAGCGCCAGCGACAGGGCGGCGAGGGCGCCGGTGGCGATGGTCAGCCGTAGGAGGTTCGCCGAGACGGTGTCCATCAGGCCGGCGATCCGCGTGTTGCAGATCGCCGAGCAGGCGAACAGGGCGGCGGTGAGGACGGCGAAGATCATCGGGGGCGGAAGCGGTTGATTCGGTGCGGGCTTGCATGAAAGGTTCAGGCCTCCCGTGGCGTAACCTACTAACTCACCCACCGGCAGGTCGTCCAATCCCCTAGCCCAGAAAGATGATGAGCAGCTCCCCGGTCTCCGCTTCCACCGCGTCGGTGTGGCTCAACGGCGAGATCCTCCCCGAGGACGCGGCCGGGATCTCCCCCTTCGACCACGGCCTCCTCACCGGGGACGGCGTGTTCGAGACGATGATCGCCTACCGGACGACCCCCTTCGCCTTCACCCGCCACTACGCCCGCCTGAAGCACTCCGCCGGGGTGTTCGGACTGGGGGTCCCGCCGGCGGGGCAACTGCTGGCGGCCTGCGAGGCGGTGATCGCCCGGAACGGCCTCAGCCCCGCCCGCCTGCGGGTGACGGTGACTGGGGGCCGGGCGCCGCTCGGGTCCGAGAAGGGGGACGCCGGGGAGACGGTCATCGTCGCCGCGGGGGCACCGCCGGTCCAGCCGGAGCACAGCGACGTGGTCACGGTGGCCTACCCGCGCAACGAGCGCGGCGCGTTGACGGGGTTGAAGACCACCTCCTACGGGGAGAACGTAGTCGCGTTGGCCGAGGCGCACGGCAAGGGCGCCCGCGAGGCGATCTTCGGCAACACCGCCGGCAATCTCTGTGAGGGGACCGGGAGCAACATCTTCATCGTCCGCGACGGCCGGCTGATCACGCCGCCGCTCTCCTCCGGGTGCCTGCCCGGCGTGACCCGCGCGCTGGTGGTCGACCTCTGTGGGACGCTGGGGATCGGGGTGAAGGAGATCGATACGCCACTGGCCGAACTGGCGAAGGCCGACTCGGCGTTCCTGACATCGACCCTGCGCGAGGTGCAACCGATCGCCACCGTCGATGGCGAACCGGTGGCGGAGGTGGGTTGCGATATCACCCGCCGCCTGCGCGAGGCCTTCACCGCGCTGACCCGCGATCAGGTCGATCCCTGAGCCGCGCCGGGGGTCGCTGCGGGCACCGGTTTGAAGAACGCCAGGATCACCAACATGGCCGCCGCCGCGGAGGTGGCGGCGAAGTAGAACACCGCCTTCGTCCCCCAGTGGGCGGAGATCTCCCCCGCGACGAGGTACCCGGTCACCCGCGCCGGGACGGTGAGGGCGATGATGAAGGCGCCCTGGATCGAGTTCCGGAAGCTGTCGCCCGCGACCCGGTCGAGATAGATCACCGGGACCACGAACATGGCGAGGATCTCCATGCCGTGCAGCACCTGGATGAGCAAGGCGGTGGCGATGGTCGGGAAGTAGGCCAGGGCGGCGAGCCGCAGCGCCATGGTGCCCAGCCCGACCAGCAGGATCCCGCGGATGCGGAGCAGGCGGCGGATCGGCCCGAGGCCGAAGAGGTACCCGACCTCGATCGCCACCCCCAGCCCCATGATCGGGGCGATCCACCCGGCGGCGATCCCCACCTCGGACTCCAGGAGCACCGACATGTTGGCGTAGTAGGCGTTGGCGGCGACGTAGACCAGGAACAGGCCGGCGCACATGGGCGCGACCTTGCGGGAGAACAGCACCCGTATGGCGTCGAAGGTCGGCACCCTGGTGCGCCCCGCCTGGGCGACGGGGCAGGGGGCGAGGCGGTACGTCCCCAGGTAGGCGAAGCCGCACCAGGCGACCCCGCACCACAGGGCGCTGCCGACACCGCCGGTCCCCCAGATCACGGCCGCCAGGGCGATGCTGGCCAACAGGAAGCCGATGGTCCCCCACACCCGCACGAACTGGTATCCGCCATCCGCCGACGCCGCGCCGCCGTGGCGGCGCTCGTAGTTGAAGTAGTAGCCGTCCAACAGCGGCAGGGTCGGGGCGAAGAGGATGCTGTAGCAGACCCATGCGGCGATCACCGCGGCGACCGCCTGGAGGAAGAACACCGCGGCCAGCGCGGCGGCCGCGGCGGCGAGCAGGAAGCGGAGGATCTTCCGGGAGTCGACGTCGCGGTCGGCGAGGTAGGTCATCAGGGCCGGCGAGACCAGCATGCCGAGGCTGGAGATCGCGAAGGCCAGGTGGGCCTGGCGGGTGTCGAGACCCTTCGCCCTCTGCAGGATGAGGGCCATCAGCGGGCCGATGCTGCCGAGGACGCCGTAGGTCAGAAAGAACTGCAGCTTGATCGGGAAGGGGCTCATCCCGGGATCTCTCAGACGACCCGGTTCGAGGGCTTGCCGGAGAGGAAGCTGCGGATGTTCTCGGCGACCTGGTCGACCAGCCGGCAACGCGCCTCGCGCGAGACCCAGGCGACGTGGGGGGTGATGAGCAACCCGGGGATGTCGTCGGCGAGCAGCGGGTGGTCGGCCGGCGGGGGTTCGCTCGAGAGCACGTCGAGCCCCGCTCCGGCGATGCGCCGGGAGCGGAGCGCGTCGGCGAGCGCCGCCTCGTCGACGAGGTCGCCGCGCCCGGTGTTGACCAGCAGCGCGCCCGCCTTCATCTGCCGCAGGGTGGTCGGGTTGATCATCCTCCGGGTGCCCTCGGTCAGGGGGCAGTGCAGGGAGATCGCGTCGCTCGTCTCGAAGAACTCGTCGGCGTCGACCCGCGGCCATTCCGGGTGGCGGGCGGTGAGCGAACCGGGCCGGGCGAGCGCCTGCACCCCCATGCCCAGGGCCTCGGCGATCTCGCCGATGCGACAGCCGATGTTGCCAGCGCCGGCGATGCCGAGGAGCTTCCCGTCGAGCTCTGTGACCGGGTGGGCGAGGCGGGTGAAGATCGGGCTCTCCGGCCAGAGCGCCGCCTCGGCGGCGAAGCGGTGCACGTTGCCAGCCAGGTTCAGCAGCAGGGAGATCGCGTGTTGGGCGACGATCTGGGTCGAGTAGCCGACGACGTTGCTGACCGTGATGTGGTGCTCGAGGGCGGCGTCGAGATCGACGTTGTTGACCCCGGTGGCGCTGACCACCACCAGCGCCAGCCCGCCCCCGCGCCCTTCGGCGAGCAGGGGTGCGTCGAGGACGACTTTGTTGGTGACCACCACGTCCGCCCCCGCGATCCGCCCGGGGACCTCCTCCGGTGTCGAGGTCGGGTAGCTGACGAAGTCCCCCAGCTCCCGCAGCGGGGAGAAATCGACGTCCCCGGAGTCGACGGTCGACGCGTCCAGGAAGACGATGCGGGGCGGGTTTGACATGTCGGGCGGCGGCACCTCCTCATACCGTCTCCGCGGGCAGAATGACAGAGGAATTCTCGCCCGCCGCGGGATTGACTTGAACCGCGCCCCCGCGGCGATGAACATCGGTGGTCCGGAGCAATGCTAGAGCAACTGAGACAGAGAGAGGCCGAGGGCCGCCCGGTCCGCGTCGGCCTGGTCGGCGCCGGCGCGATGGGGACCGGCATCGCCTGGCAGGTGAGCCGCACGCCGGGGATGGACCTGGTCTTCATCGGCGACATCGACGTGGCGGCCGCCCGCGACGCGGCGCTGCTCTCCGGGCACGAGGCGCGCGAGGTGGAGGACCCGGGGGCGTCCCCGGAGATGCGCGAGCCGCGGGAGGTGTTCGTCACAGGCGACCCGCTGGCGCTGCTCGAGGGTTCCGGCAGCTGGGAGATCGACGTCCTCGTCGAGGCCTCCAACACGGTCGCCGCCGCCGCGAGATACTGTTTCGCGGCGATCGAGCGCGGCCTGCATGTGGTGTTGATGAACGCGGAGGTCGATCTCGCGCTCGGGCAGCTGCTTCTGGACCGGGCGGGGAAGAAGGGCGTCGTCCTCACCAGCGACGCCGGCGACCAGCACGGTGTCCTGCGGACCATGATCGACGAGATCGAGCTGTGGGGGTTCGAGATCGTGCAGGCCGGCAACATCAAGGGGTTCCTCGACCGGTATGCGACGGCCGAGTCGATCGCCGGCGAGGCGGCGAAGAGGAACCTGAGCAACGTCCAGTGCTGTGCATATACCGATGGTACCAAGCTTTCGATCGAGATGGCCTGCCTCGCCAACAGCGTCGGCCTGTCGCCATCCAGGCCGGGGATGGAGGGGCCGCGTGCGGCGGCGGTCGGGGAGGTGCTCGACCTGTTCGACTTCGCGGCCTACGGCGGCGAGGGGCGGGTCGATTACATCCTCGGCGCGGAACCGGGCGGGGGCGTCTATGTCGTCGCGCACTGTGACGACCCGCTGCAGGCGCGCTATATGGACTACTACAAGATGGGCACGGGTCCGCACTACCTCTTCTACCGCCCCTATCACCTCTGCCACGTCGAGACCCCGCGCGCCATCGCCGAGGCGGCGCTGAACGGCCGGGCGGTCATGAGGCCGGCGCCGGGGAGGCTCACCGACGTCTATGCCTACGCGAAGCGCGACCTGGTCGCCGGGGACCCGGTGCCCCACTCCATCGGCGGGGCGGAGTTCTATGGCCTGATCGAGCGCCGCGACGAGGCAGAGGCGGCAGGCCGGGTCCCGCTCGCCCTGCTGGAGGCTGAGGGCGGGGCGGTGCCGGAGATGCGCGCGGCGCTGTCGAGGGACAGCCCGTTGACCTGGGGGCAGATCGAGGTGCCGCCGAGCTACCTGATCGGGAAGTTCGCCGAGCAGGGGGCCCTTGTGG
>JANQMB010000250.1 GCA_028280355.1 Verrucomicrobiales bacterium | reverse complement strand
CTGTTGCTCCCCATCGGTCTCCACGAGCCAGTTAGGCCTCCCCCTCCCCCCCTGGCACGAACACCCCGAGGCGGCGCGCCGTCGGCCTGAACTCCACCGGGGTGGTCCCGGACAGCTCGCCGTCGACCTCCACCGGCACCGGCAGCTCGCTCTCCACCCGCAGGGCGGGCGCCCTCAGGTAGGTGACGTCCTTCATCTTCTCGACCTTCCCCAGGGTGATGCCGGAGAGGTAGCGGATGATGTCGACGTGGCTCTGCCTCTCGAAGACCAGCACCTCCAGCATCCCGTCGTCGTTGGAGGCGTTGCGGAACACCCGGAAGGCCGGCCCGTACAGCGACCCGTTGCCGATCAGCACGAAGGCCCCCTCGACGGCCCCCCCACCCTCCGGGATCACCGTCAGGCGCGGCGCCCGCTGGCCCGCGACGGAGAGGGCCGACATCAGGTAGCTGAGCGGGCCGAACCTCTTCTTGCTCTCCCAGGTGGTCTCCTCGATGATCTGCGCGTCGAAACCGACACCGGCGATCTGCACGAAGATCCCCCCGCCGGCGCGGAACAGGTCGACCTCCTTGGTCGCCCCGCCCTCGATCACCCGCCAGCATCCCGCGAGGTCGCCCATCGGGAGGCCGAGCTCGCGCGCGAACAGGTTCATGGTGCCGGTCGGGAAGACCCCGAGGGCGGTGTCCGAACCCGCCAGGCCGGCGATCACCGCGTTGACCGTCCCGTCGCCACCCGCAGCCGCCACCGCCGGGCACCCGCGCGACGCCGCCTCCACGGCGATCTGGCGCGCCTCGTCGAAGCTGTGGCTCTCGACCACCTCGATCCGGTCCGACAGCCCGCGGATCACGTCCGCCGAGCGCCTGCCCTTCTCGCTGTGAGCCGAGGGGTTGAGGATGACGGGGAGCTTGGGCACGGCGGGCCAGGGGGAGGTCGGCGGGCTACCCGCCGGTGGCGATGGCGGAGCCGACGATCTCCCCCCACTCCGCCCCTGCCTCCTCGGGCGGGCGCGGGGGGCGCCCGGCGCGGTTGTACCAATATCCCGCGTTGCCGAGGTCGCCCTCCAGGACGTGCAGGTGCGCGTGTATCCAGGACCCGAGCGGGGTGTGGATGTCGCTGGCGATGTCGTGGGCGCGATGCCACTCCCCCTTCTTCGCGAACCACAGCGCCCTCAGTTCGGGGGAGGTCCCGGCCGGCGGCTCGGCGTCGGTGCGGACGGAGCCCAGTACATCGGAGACGCTGTCGAAGCTCATCGCGGCCAGCGTCCCGGAGGGCGCCGCCTTTGACAACCGTTTTCTCCTGCCTCACGGAGGCCACCTGGATCCGCCGGCGTATCCGCAGACGTATTGAAGGCTGTGGGGCAAGGGCACGGCGGCGCTGGAAATCCCTTGTGAAATCCGCCACAACGCCGATCCTCGCAACCCGCACCCGCATACCCGTGACCGAGAGAGAAGCCACCTCAGAGACCGACGCCGCCGACGATGCCCGGGCCACGCCACCCCCGGGGCTCGGCTTCCCCTTCGAGCTCGTCCGGGAGCGGCTGTCGGAGGTCGACGCCTTCATCGCCGGGCAGGCCCGCAGCTTCGACCCCGGCGTCGAAGGCTACATCGCCTACGTCTGCGAGATCGGCGGCAAGCGGATCCGCCCGGCGCTGGCCATCCTCGCCGGGGGCGCCGCCGGGGAGATCGACGAGCGGCAGGTCAAGATCGGCGCCGTGGTCGAGCTGGTCCACCTGGCCACGCTGATCCACGACGACATCATGGACGGTGCCGAGGTCCGCCGCGAGATGCCCACCGCCAGCGCGAAGTGGGGGTCCTCGCTCAGCGTCCTGCTCGGGGACTGCCTGTTCGCACGCGCCCTCGAGCTCGCCGCGAGCTTCGAGGACACCGCCGTCAGCCGCCGCGTGTCGGCCGCCGCCTCGGCGGTCTGCCAGGGGGAGATCCTGCAGACCCAGAGACGCTTCGACCTCAGCCTCAGCCGCGAGGACTACTTCAAGATCATCAGCATGAAGACGGGCGCGCTGTTCGCGGTGGCCACCGAGCTCGGCAGCCGCGCCGCCGGCGCCGACGCCGCCACCCAGCAGGGCCTGCGCGAGTTCGGGATGAGGGTGGGCACCGCCTACCAGATCTACGACGACTGCCTCGACCTCGTCGGCAGCGAGGAGATCGCCGGCAAGACCCTCGGCACCGACCTGGTCAAGGGCAAGCTCACGCTGCCCGTCCTCAACCTGATCGCCGGGGCCACCGACGCCCAGCGCGACAAGTTGAACAAGCGCCTGCTCCTCAAGGAGCCCATCGACGTCACCGCGCTGGCCGGCATCGCCGACTACGACGGCGCGATCGAGAGGGCGATCGATACCGCCAAGGAGTTCCTGGAGGAGGCGCGCGGGCACCTGGTGGGCCTGCCCGGGAGCCCCTACCGGAAGGGGCTCGAAGACGTCACGCTTTTCTTGGACGCTCTGCTAGACGGCTGTTCGAGCTAGGGGCTTGCCAACGGGGCGGCCCCCACTGCATGCTCCAACACCATGGAGAGCCAGCGATCACCAACCCTGGAAGAGGCGCCCGTGGAGAGGGGGGGACCCCCGAGGTATAAAGTCGCGCCCCCACCGGCGGGCGCACAGCGCATCCGCGACCTGGGCGACGACGAGAAACCGCGCGAGAAAGTCCTGGCCAGGGGCGCGGGGGCCCTCAGCAACGCGGAGCTGCTGGCGCTCTTCCTCCGCACCGGCATCCCTGGCTCGAACGCCATCGACATCGGCCGGCAGCTGCTGGCCGGCCACGGCAGCCTCAACGACCTGGCGCGCGCGCCGGTCGAGTCCTACCAGACCCTGCCAGGCATCGGCCCGGCCAAGGCCGCCGAGCTCGCCGCCGTGTTCGAGATCGCTGCGCGCATCGCCTCAGAGCGCATCCACCGGGTCACCCTCGACTGCCCGGAGGCCGTCTACGACCTGGTCGGCCCATCGATGGCCGGCCTCGACCGCGAGGTCATCCAGACCGTGCTGGTCAACACCCGCCACCGCCACCTGCGCACCGAGGAGGTCGCCGTCGGCTCGGTCAACGAATGCATCGCCCACCCCGCCCTGATCCTGAAGCCGGCCGTCGCCCACTCCGCCTTCGGCTTCTTCCTCGTGCACAACCACCCCTCGGGCGACCCGTCGCCAAGCGCCGCCGACCGCAAGATCACCCGCAGGGTCCAGGAGGCGGCTGAGAGCCTCGAGGTGCGCCTCGTCGACCACATCATCGTCGGCTCGGCCGCCGAGGCCGACGTCGACGCCCCCTACTTCAGCTTCCGCGAGATGGACCTGCTCTAGGCCTCCCCCCCGGTGATCCACCCGACCGCCATCGTCGACCCCGCAGCGCGCATCGCAGACGGCGTGGAGGTCGGCGCGTACGCGATCGTCGGGGGCGGCGTCTCCCTGGCGGAGGGGTGCGAGGTCGCGCCGCACGCCCAGCTGCTCGGCAAGGTCGAGGCCGGGCCGGGCTGCTCCTTCGGCCACGCCGCGATCGTCGGCGCCGACCCGCAGGACCTCTCTTTCGAACCGGCGACCGACAGCGGGGTGCGGCTCGGCGCTAACAACACGTTGCGCGAACACGTCACCGTCCACCGCAGCGCGACGCAGGGGGGCTGGACGTCGATCGGCGACGGGAACTTCCTGATGGTCGGGACCCACATCGGCCACGACTCGCAGGTCGGCGACGGCAACGTCATCGCCAACAACTGCCTGATCGCCGGCCACGTGGAGATCGGCGACCGCGCCTTCCTCGGCGGGGGCTCGGTGTTTCACCAGTTTGTTAGAGTCGGCGACCTCTGCATGACCCAGGGGAACAGCGCGCTCAGCCAGGACGTCCCGCCCTACTGCATCGCACAGCGCCTCAACCGGCTGGTCGGGCTCAACTCGGTGGGCCTGCGCCGCGCGGGCTTCGACACCGGGCTGCGGACCGAGCTCCGGCGGGTCTTCCGGCAGGCCTTCCTCTCGGGCCGTGGCCTGAGCTCCGCCCTCGCCGACCTGCTCGGCGAAAACTGGCGACCGGAGACCGGCAAGCTGCTCGCCGCCCTCTCCTCCCCCAGCCGCAAAGGGGTTTGCTTTCCAAAATCGCGCAGTTGAGAAAACGCCGGATAACCTGCCGAAATCGGAGGCCGATTTTTAGTTAAGTTTTCTAAGAAATCTGACCTTGCTCCGATTCCCAGAACTGCTAGATTTTCAGCGATTAATGGGATGGGAAATTAAAGGCGCAATTAGTTTCAATCCGAGGTTGAATTCGTATAGTTTCCGCCGAAAAATTGCGGTAATTCTACGATTAGTGACTGATTCCACGCATCGCCTAACTATTCTCATTGTTGCGTTTTGCGCCCTGGTGTCATTCCTGACGGTCGACCTGCATGCGCAGGCCGGCCTGTTGGGGGAGGCTTCGGGCGGCAATATCGACATCGAGAGCGACGAGACCGACTACGACCACGACAACGGGGTCGCCACCGCCCGGGGTAACGTCTACATCCAATACGGCGGCACGGAGATTTTCGCAGGCAAGGCGGAGTACCATATCTCGACCGGCGACATCCACGCCGAGGACAACGTCTCGATCTACCAGGGCGGTCTCGCATACAAGGGCGACGCCGCGATCTACAACATCAACACCGGCAAGATCACCGCCAACCACCTGCGCAGCGGGATGTCGCCGCTGTTCTACGACTCGGGGAGCATCGATACCGAGTTGGACAAGATGGACAAGATCTCCATGAAGTCGTCGGTCTTCACGACCCACGACAGCGCCAACCCGAACTACAAGATCAAGGCCAAGGAGATCGAGATCGTCGGGCTCGACGGTCCCGAGCACAAGCAGCGCATCATCTTCAAGAACATGACCGTCTACGCCGGCAGCATGCCGGTGTTCTGGCTGCCCTACCTCTCGCAGCCGCTCGACGCCGAGCAGGGCTACCACTTCCTCCCGGGCTACCGCAGCAACTGGGGCGCATTCCTGCTCAACAGCTACGGCCTGATGATCGGCGACCATACGCTCGCCACCGCCCGCCTCGACTTCCGCTCGGCGCGCGGGGTCGCCGGCGGCCTCGACCTCCAGTCGATGCGCCACAGGGACAACCCCAACTTCGGCAAGTTCACCAGCTACTACGCATACGACACCGACACCTCACAGACCCACACCAACCGCACACGCGAGGAGGCCATCGACGAGAACCGCTACCGGGTCAACTTCCAGCACCGCATCTACCTCCCCGGCCCGGAGGAGAGCACGCTCTACCTCGACTTCGACATCAACAAGATCAGCGACGCCTTCTTCTACCAGGACTTCTTCCCCAACGAATACCGCATCGACCCGGAGCCGGACAACCTGGTCAACCTGCAGAAGGTCTTCCCGCGCGGCACCGCCAGCCTCTGGGCGCGCTTCCGCCCGAACAACTTCTACCGCACCGACTCCCGGTTGCCCGAGTTCGCCCTCGACTTCACCACCTCGCCCATCGGGCGCACCGGCCTCTACTACACCGGCGAGACCTCCGCGGGCATCTACGAGGAGAAGCTCGGCACCGTCGAGCGCGACCGCATGTTGGCCGACATCGAGAAACTCGAGGCCAAGCTGGCCGGCACCCTGGAGTCGCTGCCGCCGGGCAGCGAGCCCGACCGCATCCGCGACCTGACGGTCGTCGAGGCCGAGAGCCTGCTCGGCGAGCTCAGGGCGCTGGTCGACGGCGACACCGGGTTCAACCGCTTCGACACCTACCACCAGATCTCGATGCCGAAGACGCTGTTCGGCTGGCTCAACCTGACCCCCCGCCTCGGCGGCCGCGCCACCGCATATGGCGACGTCTCCGGCGACGCCAGCTCCGACACCCGCACCGCGCTGCACGCCGGGCTGGACGCCTCTTTCAAAGTCTCCAAGAACTACGCCAACGCCCGCCTGCCCCGCCTCGGCGTCGACGGGGTCAGACACATCGTCCAGCCCTACATCAACTACTCCTTCGTCGCCGCCAACAGCACCGACCCGGCCATCGGCAAGATCGACCGCCTGGTGCCGAGCACCCAGCTGCGGCCGCTCGACCTCTCGCAGTATACCGCCATCGACAGTATCACCGACTGGAACATCATCCGCACCGGGGTCAACCAGCGCTTCCAGACCCAGCGGGACGGCGCCGCCTACAACTGGCTCGAGCTCGACACCTATTTCGAGACCTATATCGACGACCCCGAATACGACCGCGACCTGTCGAACCTCTACGCCGACCTCGACTTCCGGCCGGTGCCCTGGATGGCGGTCGGCGTCGGCGCCCAGTTCCCGATGGGCACCTCCCCGTGGGACTACAGCGAGTACAACACCCGGGTCGCGTTCATGCCGAACGACACCTTCGAGTTCACCGTCACCCACCGCTACCTGCAGGACCACCCGCTGTTCGAGAACTCGAACCTGCTCGACCTGCGCGCCTACGTCCGCCTCGGCGACCGCTGGGGTCTGAGCGCCCGCCAGCGCTACGAGTTTGACGACGGCACCCTCGAGTTCCAGCAATACAGCGTCCACTACGACCTCAACAGCTGGACCGCGGGTCTCGGGGCGATCATCGCCGACCACCGCTCTGGCGAGGACGAGTACGGCATCGTGCTGACGCTGACGCTGAAGGACTTCCCCAGCCTCAGTGTCCCGATCGGCCTGACCCCGACCGGGAGTTAGGGTCACGCCAAGCGATGGGATGGCGTCGGCGCGGACGCGTCCGCTTTCCCAAGACCCGGACAGGGGTCGCTGTCGCCTATCGGCACCCGCGTAACGGATACCGGGCTAATTTCGAAGGCAGCCACAGATGAGGGCGCCCTCGCCCCCCGCAACGCGGATCTACCGATCGGTTCCGAGCGCCGTGACGCCTCCAGAACCCGAACCTTCCTCCTCCTCCGGCCCCCCTTCATAGCTCATCATCTCGGTCTCGATCTCGCGCCGCAGGCGCTTCGAGATGAACGGGCGCACCAATAGGCCGTACAGCAGGTAGGCGACGAAGAGCAATGCCGGCATCCACTCGGTGTTGGTCGCAGTCACCAGGACGATGATGATCAGGCCGACCATCCAGGGCAGCGGCCGGTGGGTGTTCCAAGTCACTTTCTTGAAACTCGGGTAAGGGATCGAGCTGATCATCAGGAAGGAGAGGAACAGCATCAGCGCCAAAAAGGCGTGGCGCCAGCGGATCAGGTCCCGCTCGCCCTCCGCCCACAGGACGAACAGGGTCAGCGAGGAGATCAGCCCGGCCGCCGCGGGGATGGGGAAACCCTTGAAGTTCTTGCTGCTCAATGCGCCCTTCGCCGAGATGCAGTTGAAGCGCGCCAGGCGCATCCCCCCGCATACGAGATACACCGACGCGACGAGGATCGAGAAGCGGTCGGAGAACTCGTTCAAGATCACGCTCATCACCAGGAGCGCCGGCGCGACCCCGAAGGAAACGATGTCCGCGATCGAGTCGAACTCCCGCCCGAACGGGCTCTCCTGGCCACCCAGCCGGGCAAGGCGGCCGTCCAGCACGTCGAACAGGCACCCGGCCAGGATGAACCAGATCGCCCTGATGAAATACTCCTTCGAGAGTTCGAGTTCGGCGATGCCGCCGACGTCGATCGCCTTGATGATACTGACGATCGCCACGAAGCCACACACCAGGTTGCCGGCCGTCATCAGGTTCGGCAGCAGGTAGATCTTCGGTTCGTACTCGCGCTCGCGATCCGTCACGGTAGGAGGGGGGGCTTAGAAAAATTTTGCGCCCGAAGATAGGCGAGTTTTTAATGTACCCCAACCGATT
>JANQMB010000207.1 GCA_028280355.1 Verrucomicrobiales bacterium | reverse complement strand
AGCCACTGGTCGGTGCTGTCGCAGTAGGCGGCGACCTCCCCGCCGGGGTCGACGGCGGGCTCCGCCGAGACGCCGTACAGCGTCCCCGAGGTGCCGAAGCTGGCGGTGATCACCCCCGGCGTCACGTTGCCGGTCCCGATCGCCCCCATCATGTTGTCGCCGCCCCCCGCGCTCACGACCACGTCGTCGTCCACGCCCCAGGCGGCGGCGAGCTCCCCCCTCAGCGTGCCGTGGGGTTCCAGCGACGAGCCGAGCGGAGGCAACATCTCGTTGACCCTCGGGTCGACGAAGTCCACCAGCGGCCGGCACCACTCCCGGCGGCGCACGTCGAGCACACCCGTCCCCGAGGCGTCGCCGAACTCCATCCGGCTCACGCCGGTCAGGTGGTAGTTGATATAGTCGTGCGGCAACATGAACGACGCCGTCCTGGCGAAGTTCTCCGGCTCGTTCTGTTTGAGCCAGAGCAGTTTCGGTATCGTGTAGCCGGGCAGGACCGTGTTGCCGGAGAGCTCGATCAGCCCCTCGTCCCCCCCAAATTCGGCGGCGAACTGGGCGCACTGGTCGGCGGTCGAAGTGTCGCACCACAGCTTGGCCGGGCGCACCACCGCCCCGTCGGCATCGAGGACGACCAACCCGTGCTGCTGGCCGCTCACGCCGATCCCAGCGAGCTCCGAACGCCGGCCGCCGAGCCCCTCCAGACATTCCGCCACCGTCTCCTCCACGGCGCGGATCCAGTCCGCCGGATCCTGTTCGAGGTGCCCCGGGGGCAGTCCGGCGACCAGTTCGTACCCGCGCTGGGCGCCGGCCAGTATCTGTCCGCTGTCCGCATCGAGCGCCACCGCTTTGGTGCTCTGGGTACCGCTGTCGATTCCTATGAAAATCATGGCTTTGTGAAGTTAAGGCATTGCGCGCGCGCAAGCATGGTGCAAGCTATCCTCCCTGCAAAGCGGATTCTAGCCAATGGCCGGAGACCCGTCCGCCGCAACGAATCCAGACGAGCATCGATGGAGTTTGATTGGTTAGACGTCAGTTTCGACCTCAGCACGGTCACCCCCAAGGAGATCGAGGAGTCGTTCGAAGACCCGTTCGCCATCCGGCTCCTCCCCGACGGTGGCTACGGTGAGGCCGAGGCGCGCTATGTCTGCCTGGGGCGCTCGGTGGGCCGGCGGCCGCTCTTCAGCGTCTTCTGGACCGACGGCAAGCGCTACCGCGTCATCGTGTCGCGCGAGATGACCAAGGAGGAGGAGGGTTTCTACGAGCGCCTCTACGCGCAGGCCATCTGAGCCACCATCGACCATGAAATCGGTTAGCAGCTGGGGAGATATCCCCGAGTTCGACGACGAGGCCGAGGAGGCCGAATTCTGGAACGGCGCCCAGCTCGACGCGCGGCTGATGAACGCCTCGATCCACCAGCCGGACTCGAGGGAGTCGACCACCATCACGCTGCGCTTCGACCCGCGGATGCTGGCGCGGATCAAACGCATCGCCCGCTCCCGCTTCCTCAACTACCAGAGCATGATGAAGCAGTGGTTGAGCGAGCGCCTCGAGGAGGAGATCAAGAAGTGATCCGCATCAGCCTCCTGGCCACGCTCGCCTGCATCGGCGGCCCGGCTGGTGGCGCCGCCGCCGACCTCTCCCCGCGGCTGGCGGCAGCGTCCCCCATCACCCCGCCTCCGCCCGCGCTCGTCGAGCGCCTCGGCCTGTCGCCCTTCTACAAGAAACACCTCTGCGTCGGCGGCCTGCCGATCCTGACGTCGGACAAGGTCTCCGACTACGCCCTGCGGGAGGCCGCGTTCCTGATCGCGACGATGCTGCAGGGGCACGGTGAGGTGCTCGAGGCGATGGTCGAGAACAAGGTGCGGTTCTCCATCATGGCCACCGGCGAACTGACCACGGCCATCCCCGAGCACAGCGATCTCAAACCTAAGAAATACTGGGACCGCCGCGCCCGCGGCCTCGGGGCGACGCCGGAGCGGCCCGCCGTATCATGCGGCGAGGAGAACTTGCTCGGCTACCCCGGGGACCCCTACGCGACGGAGAACATCCTGATCCACGAGTTCGCCCACGCGATGCACGCCATGGGGTTCAATTCGGTCGACCCCCAGTTCGACACCGAACTCAAGGCGATCTACGACAAGGCGATGGAGCAAGGGCTATGGGAGGGGAAATACGCCGCATCGAACCATCACGAGTACTTCGCCGAGGCGGTGCAATCCTGGTTCGACACCAACCGCAAACCCGACCACGACCACAACCATGTCGATACCAGGGCGGAGCTCGAGGAGTACGACCCGGCGATCGCCGCGTTCGTCGGGGCGCTGTTCGGCGACGGCGACTGGCGATACCAGCACCCGGGCGAGCGCACCGGCGACGACCGCGGGCACCTCGAGGGATACGACCCGGGGGAGGCGCCGACCTTCGCCTGGCCGGAGAAGCTCGACGAGTGGTACCGCTATCACCAGCGGCCCGAAAAGGCGGGTGGCAGGTAGGGGGCGCGCCTACGGCACGGGCGTGTTCTGCAAGATCTCCTCGACGACCGACTCGGGGCTCGCCGCCACGCCGCCGACCTCCTGGCCGGAGAGCCGGTGGGTCAACACCGGTCCCACCACGCGCTTGACGTCGTCCGGGTGGACCGCCGCGTGTCCTTCGAGGTAGGCGACGGCCTGCGCCGCGCGCATCAGGGCGATGGACGCGCGGGCGCTGACGCTCTGGAACATGCCCCGCTGCCGCCGCGCGGCCTCACAGAGATCGGCGATGTAACCACACAGCGCCCCGTTCACCGGCACGGCGCGGACCGCGTCCTGGATCGCCGGGAGTTCGTCGGCGCGGAACATCGCCCCCCCGTGGCCGTTGCCATCGCCCCCGCCACGGGCGTGGAGCTCGAGGACCTGGGCCTGGGTGGCCCGGTCGGGCAGGAGCATGGTGACCGACAGCAGGAAGCGGTCGAGCTGGGGCTCGGGGAGCGGGAAGGTGCCCGAGGCATAGAGGTTGTTCTGCGTGGCGACCACCATGAACGGCGGGGGCAACTTGTGGGTCACCCCGTCGACGGACACCTGCCGCTCGTTCATGCACTCGAGCAGCGCGCTCTGCACCCGCGGGCTCGTCCGGTTGATCTCGTCCGCCAACAAGATGTTCCCGAACACCGGGCCGGCGACGAACTCGAACTCGCCCCGGCCCTGGTGGAACATCGAATAGCCGATGAGGTCGGCCGGCAGCAGGTCGGGGGTGAACTGGACGCGGTTGAACGCCCCCTCGATCGACCCCGCCAAGGTCTCGGCGAGCGTCGTCTTGCCGATACCCGGGGCGCCCTGGATCAACACGTGTCCGTCGGCGAGCAGCCCGACGAGCAGGAGGTAGGAGGCCTCCTCCGCACCCAGGACCGTATCGGTGAGACGTTTGTAGAGGGAGTCGAGCCGGTCGCGCACGGGGGGGTCGGAGGTTTGACGGTCTGGGGCTGGAGCCGGTCGGGGACGCCAGTCCCCCTGACCATGCACTACCAGAAAAACGAATCAACCCATCAACCGCCACCCGGGGTGGGGGCCGATCACCTCACCCGCTGCAGGAAGCAGGCGTCCCCCCAGTTCGCGTGGTCGGAGAGGTCCAGATCCTCCCCCGCGTCGACCCGCAACGTCACCTCGGAGCATCCCGTGATATCGACCCTGATGAGTTGGGGGGGCTCGCCCCCGCGCGCCCGCTGGCGGAACAGCTCCCGCTCCCCGGACTCGACGACGAACTCGCAGTCGCCCCGGCCGCGGGCACCGCTGTCGATCCCGATCTCGGCGAGCAACAGGTCGTAGGGGCCATCGTTCGGGAAAGTCACGAAGGTCCCGGCGGCGAGCCCCAGCCCCTTGTCGTAGGTCTGCTCGCCGATGCGGATCGGCAGGCCGGAAACCGAACGGTCACGCTGCCAGGGCCGCCGGGGGGCGATGATGGGGCGCAACCCCGACCGGACTTCGTCGATGTCGGAGAGATAGGCCAACCTGGCCGAGCGGATGCCGACGCGGCGCACGGAACTCCACGGGAGGTCGAGTTCGATGCCCTCGACGAGCGCCAGCTTCAACCGGCCGTCAGCCATGCCGACGATGTCTGCCCTCAGCCGCGTCCCGCCGGCCAACGACACCGAACAGGCGGGGCGCTCGCCCTCCTGCAAGAGGGGGGACGCCAGGACGACACCATACGCCCTCGCCCGCGGCACCGTCTGCAGTTTACCGTCGCGGTCGAAGATCAGGGAGACCTCGTCGATCTCCTCGATCAGACCCTCGGTCTCCTGCAGCTCGGCACCGCCGCTGATAAAGATCGTGTCGTAGTCCCGCGACGCCTCCCACTCGAGGAGCCCCTTCTGAAACCTCGACCCGCGCTGCAGCTCCCCGAAGCGCAAGGCGCGCACCGCGTCGATGGGTACCGTCCACTCGCCGAAACCAGGCGACTGGAAAACGATCTCCTCCTCGACGAGGGCGATGCCCGAAGCCGCGATCTCGCTGCCGCAGATCAATACGACGCGCCCGTCCGAGGCATCCTCGGTCTCGGCCGGCGGCGCCGGGGCGATGCTGCGGGGGCCGTCGAGCGGCCACTGTCCGTCGCCGGCCCGGGCGGTGCCGCCTGCGGATATGGTGTCGACCTGCGCCTCGACCACCTCCCCCTCCAGCGTGATCACCTGGGGGGCCGCCGATAGGCTTGCGGCGGGGAGCGCGGCCGAGACCGCGACGCGCAATAGCTTTATCATCAGAACCTTGCACCTCCGCCACCCGCCCGGGTAACGGCTGGCGGCAGATGGGGGGGAAACGCTCTCTGCTTACTCCTCCCCCGCGACCGACTCCTGGACGGACCGGTAGTACTGATCGACCAACATCCGGTAACGGGCGGGGTACTTCGACTTGAGCCCACCGAGAGCCTCGGCGGCGCGGTCTCGCTTGCGGAGATCGTCCCACGCGCTCTCGGCGGCGCCCCTGATGCGGCGCACGACGCGTGGTGCATCCTGGGCGCTGGCGTTTCCACCCTGCGTCAATCCCTGACCGTTGCCTTGTCCTGCTGCACCCTGACCAGGGCGCGATCCGGAGCCTTTTCATGTGCCCCCGCTTGGTCATGGCGGGTTCTGCTGCTGCTCCTGCTGCTCCGCCATCGCGATCAGCTCGTCGAGCATGCTGATGATGTGCCCCTGGACCTCCTGGGTCGGCTCACCGACGTCCTCCAGGCCAAGCTTGCGCCGCGAGAACTCCATGTGGGTGGCGACATCGTCGATGCTGCCGCGGTGGACACGCTCGATCGAAGCGATCAGGTCCCAGGCGGAACCCAAGAGGCGGGGCGAGGCGTCGGGGTAGCTCTCCACGAAATCGTTGAGGTTGTCGGCGGCGGCCGTGCGCTGGAGCATGTTGGCATTGCACACACCCTGGTAGTAGAGCGACTCCCCGGCGCGCAGCGACTCCCCGGCCCACTGGTCACGGATCCTCCGCAGGTGGGGGAGCGCCTCCTCGAAGCGCTCCTCGCCGATCAGGACGCGCGATAGGTAGTAGGAGCTCTCCGCAGCGAGATAGGGATCGTCGGAGGCGGCGAGTTTCCCCAACGCATCGACCCCGGCGTCCGGGTCACCTGCCGCCGCGCGCAGGGCCTCGGCGAACTCCGGATACCTCTGTCGCAACAAGCCCGTCAGGGCACCGGCTTCCAGGTTCTCGAGTTCGCGCAATCTGGCGACCTCGGCCCGCAGGGCTGGGGTCACGTCCGGCGCAGCCTCGATGGATTCGCCAAAGCCGCTGAGAACCTTCGCGAAATCGTCCCTCTGGGCGGCCGACGCCGTGCTGAGGACGATGCCCGAGAGGAGGGCGGCGGATGATAGAAACCGCTTCATGGCAAGGAACATATGGGTTTTCTAGTTCGGGTTCAATCGATTTCAGATTCGGCCGGAGGCTGCGTTCGCGCGCCCAGCTCCCGGGCAGATTCGGTGACCTTCTTCTGCAGGACGGTGATATCGCGGATCTGCCGCTGGAGGATGTCCCCCAACTCGCCCGTCTTCTGGAACTCGTTGTCGAAGTCGACCGTCCGGCGGTTGATCCGCATCTGGGTCAGCTTGAGCAGCTTCAGCTCCGCGCTCGGCGGCAGCAGCGGCGGGGGTTGCTGCTCGCCGTCCTGCGGCGGTTGCTGGGGCGGTGGCGGCTGTTGGTTCTGCATCTGTTGGGCGAGCTGGACGGCTTCGATCAGCTCCTCCAGGGTGGTCTCGATCTCGACCTGCGAACGCTGGACGAACTCTCCGGTATTCCGCCCGTCCAACAGGTCGGCGATCGCGACCAGGTCGTGTTTCATCCCCTCGACCACGTTGCGGACGACGACGCTCGTCCCCTCGCCGACCAGCAGCCCCTCGGCCTCCTCCGCCTGCTCGGAAAGCTCGCGCTCGACGAGTTCGATACCGCGCAGGACGATGCGGTCCGCCCGCCTCAGACGCCCCTCCTGCCCCGCACGTTTATCATCCAATACCAAGGTCTCGGCGCTGGCCTTCTTCTGCTTGTCCAGCATCTCCCTGAAGATCTGTTCGAGCTGCACCAGCGCCTCCATCTGCTGGTCCCTGCGGAGCTCATCGAGCTGATCTTGCACCTCCTGGCGTGCGCGCTCGAGATCCTCCAGGGCACCGCCCTGTTGCCCGGATGCGGACCCCGGGTTCCCGCCCGCCAGGCTCCCCGAGGCCTGATCCATCTTCCCCTTGGCGCTCTCGACCGCGTCGCGGGCACGCTCTTGCCCCTCCTTCAGCGGGTCCTGTTGCTGCCCCGATTCACCGGGTGAGCCCGAGGCAGACTCGCCCATCTCCTGGGCCAGCTCGCCGGCCTTACCCGCCGTGCCATTCTGCTGTTGGGCCAAACCCTGCATGTCCTCGGGGGTCGTGCCAGCGATGCGCGCCCGCTCGTTCTTCAACTCCTCGAGAGCCTTGCCCAGATCGTCGAGCGCCTGCGACTCGGCCTCGCTCGCCTGCTTCCCTTTGCCCTCAGCCAACCGTTTCTCGGCACCACTCTGGTCTTCCTCCGCATCGCGCAAGGCCTGCGCACCCGGCCGCTTGGAAGGTTTCTCGTCTTCTGAGGCGGGTGGCCTGTCGCCGCCCTCTGGCTTGTCACCGCCCTCCGGCTTGTCGCCGCCCTCTGGCTTATCGCCGCCCCCGGGTTTGTCCCCGCCCTCTGGCTTATCGCCGCCCCCGGGTTTGTCGCCACCTTCTGGCTTATCGCCGCCCTCGGGCTTGTCACCGCCCTCTGGCTTATCGCCGCCCTCTGGCTTATCGCTGCCCTCGGGTTTGTCCCCGCCCTCGGGTTTGTCCCCGCCCTCGGGTTTGTCACCGCCCTCCGGCTTATCGCTGCCCTCGGGTTTGTCGCCACCCTCTTCCCTATCGGCCGATGGCCCTTTCTCGACGTCCTTGCGCAGCTCCTCGGTGGCCTTGCGCAACTCCTCCTGTTCCTCGGCGACCTTGTCGAGCCCATCGATCCCCTTCTCAGTCTCTTCGTCCGTCTTCTTCTTGAGATCCTCCTGTCGTTCGATCAAGCCTTCGAGCTGCTCGATCTGGCGATCCAGGTTGGCCAGCGCCTTGTCCTTGTCCGACAGGATATCGCTCTCCTCCTTGAGCCCGGTCTCCTCGTCGATCAGCTCGTCGAGCGCCTCCTTCCAGCGCTCGAGCTTCTCGATCTCCCTCTTCACCCGGTCGTCCTCGTCGTCTTTGAGCAGGAGCTCGATCAACGCTTTGACGTCTTCGATCGTCTTCGCCTGCTCCTCGCCGGCGGAGTCCAACTTGGAGAGGTTGAGCATCTGGGTGATCTCGTCCATCCGCTTCTCAAGCAGCATCTCCTTGGAGACTTTGAACGCCTCGACCAGCTTCTCCGCCTGTTCGGGGTAGTCCTTCTGCAAGGCGCGGGCGAGCTCGGTGAACTGCCGTTCGAGATCCACCACCATGCGCTTGATCCGCTGTTGGCGAACCCCTAGCGGGGTCTCCTTGTCGGCGGCGGCCCCATCCCCGGGCAGGGAGTTTGCGGTCGTCGCGATGGCCATCAACACAGCGCCGGCCAGCGCCGTGGTCATTCGGGTTCTCATAGTAACGCCTCCATGTTACGAACGGGGTTCACCCCCCGGTTCTTTCTCAACGGCCGGCGGGGTGCCCCCATTAGGGGATCCGCCGTTTTCTTTGGGTTTGTCCAAATCCCCTGCCTCCCCCTTCTCCCTGACCACCCCCTCGAGCGCCTCATCCTTGGCCTTTTTGGTCATCAGCCGCATCCGCTCCTGGGCGCGCTGGATCTCATAGAGCAGGTTGACCGCCTGCTGGTAGCCCTCGTTGCGCACCATGTGCATGAGGATCTCGCGCATCGACTCGATCGTCGCACGCTGCGCGACGCCAGCCGCCTCGAACGCCTCGGCGCGCTCCTCGGGGGCAGCGGCGCGGCGGGCGGCATCCAGCTCGATCGCCGCCGAGGGGATCAGGTTTTCGCGCAGGGCGCGCATCGGGACGATCACCTTCTCGGTGAGCCGCGCCTTGAGCACGCCATCCTCCTCCTCCAGGCGGTTGTTGACGATCTCCTGGACCATCCCCTCGAGGCGCGAGACGACCGGGGCGAGGTTCGAGCCCATCAGCTTCTGCCGCTTCTGCAAACCCACCACCCGCTCGCGCTGGGACGGCGTCAGGCGATCGACCTCCCGGCACTCCGCCGCCATGGCGGCCGTGTCGGTGAGCAACAGGTCCTGCTTCTTGACCATCTCCGCGATCAGCTGTCGCTGCTCCTTCTCACGCCGCAGCAGGTCGGTGCGCAGCTCGGCCTCGCCGACCACGCGCAATAGGATCTTCGTCGACTCGCCCCGCTTTGGCCCGTTCACCGTATCGTTGTCCCTGGCGGTAAACTGGAGGCTGAGCCGGGAGTTGACCGGGATCTCGAGCGGCGCCAGCTCCACCCCACCGTCCAGCGGCACCACCGGCTGCCCGAGGGCGTCATCCAAACCGTCGATGGCGATCGACCCCTCCTGCGGCCCGGCCTCGGAGTTGTCCTGCTTCCACTGGAAGCCGAGATCCACCTCCGCCACCTGGAAATCGTCCTCGACGGATCCCGCGAACGGCAGCCTGGCACCGGGGACAACCATGCCGCTCACCCCTTGCAGGGCGACGGTGACCCGCGGCTTGCGGTCGCTCCGGATACGAACCTTGAACCGGGCGGGCTCGCGGGCCCCGAGGCCACCCAGGCCGTCGCGGCCGGGGAGGGCGATCCGCTCCCGATCCTCGATCTCCAGGTAGTAGGTGCCCGCCTCAAGATCCTCTGGGGAAACGGTCCCCGCGAACCGGGGGCCGTCCACCCCGAGGGGCAACCGCCGGTCGCCGAGCACGAGCGCCGCGCCGGACAGCTCCTTGCTGGTCTCCCCGGCGACCTCGATGCTGGAGCCCTGCAGCAGATAGTACGGCCCCGCGCCAGCCAGCAGCTCGCGGCGGCCGACGCCGGTGTATCCGGGGTCCTCGGCGGCGAGCTCGAGCGATTTCACCACCGGCCGGTCGACCAGCTCGACATCCACCCAGGGCGTCTCGGCCTCCTTGCTAGTCAGCCGGAAGCGGAACGGCTCCAGGACGTTGCGGAACTCCCCGCGGAACTCTGCCTCGTCGGGGGTCGACACCATCGTCTCGGTGCGCCTGCCGGCGGCGCCCTTGAACTCGATCACCACCTCCTCGGGCAGCGAGCGGTGTCCCTCGCGGACGCGCGCCGACACCGGCCAATCGTCGCCACGCGGCACCTTCATCACGCCGTCTTCGACGCCGACGATGTCGAGGTAGTAGTCCTGTGGCCACTGCGCGTCACCCAGCAACACGTTGCGGTCGAACCAGGTCGCCATCGGCTTGAAAAACGCGACCGCGCCGGCCCCGGCGAGCAGGCCGGCCGCCAGCACGCCGAGCAGGACGGTGTTCGCACGCATCCGCCCCAACCTGAAGACCTCGGCGATATCGATGCCCTCGCTGGCCTCGCTGCCGCGCGCGATGGTCTGCTCGACCATGCCGCGCGAGACGTTCTCGTCGTCGCCGATCTCCATGCGCGCCAGCTCGAGGGCGCTGATCAAACTCTCGTCGCCCCCCGCTTGCCCCTCCTCGACCTTGAGCAGCAGCGCGTCGTCGCTCAGCCTCGCCAGGAGCGGCCTGAACAGGCACTTCCACAGCAGGTACCCCAACAGGCACACGCCCAGCACGAGCATGATCGTGCGCTGCGCCTTGTCCATGCGGAAGTTGCGGTCGATGACGAAGTCCAGGGCGCAGATCGCGAACAGGCCCAGCAGCAGGCGGTTGAGGCCATCGACGACGAAGAAGCGGATGACCGCGCGGCGCATCGCCCCGATCTTGTCGGCGATCGGACGCGGGACGGCGGTGCTTTCTCTGCGGGGCATGGTTCGGGATCTTGGGGCGCTAGAGCAGTTTGAACTTCTTGCGGAACGCCCACTCCAGGGTGAGCAGGCCGGCCAGCAGCCAGAGCAGGAGGCGGTTGTCCCACACCGGCAGAGGCGGGCTCTCGGAAGTGAGGCTGCGGATGCGGTCGGGCAGGGCGTCCGGCAGGGCATCCACCCCGTCGGGGTCAAAGTACGCCCCGCCCGAGACGAGCGCCAGCTCGGAGAGCCGGTCGCGGTCGAGCCAGGCCTGCTGGATTTCCTTGACCGGCAGGGTCACGGCGAAGTCCGCCGCGATCTCGATCCCCTCCGCCCCCTCTCCCTGCAGCGAGACCGCCACCCGGTGCGCCCCCTGGAGCGAGGTCGCGAACACCGCCTCATAGACGCCGGGCTGACCCGCCACCGGGCGGAAGGCCACGTCCGACGTCCCCCCGTCGGGGAGCGACAGCGCCCCCTTCACCTCCTCGGCGGCCAGCGGTTCGAAATTCTGCTGTTTCAGGCGCGCGGTCATGCGCACGCGGTCCCCGACCTGGTATCGGAACTGCTCGGTCTCGATCACCCCGCGCCGCTTCCCTGCCAGCGAGCGCCCCTCGACGAGATAGCGGGTGGTCTGGATCCAGAACCTCTTAAAGAACTCCGCGTCCAGCCCCTTGGTGCGCCAGCGCCAGGTGCCATCGAAACCCAGGTAGGTGGTGCGCCCCGAGCCAAAGTGCCCGGTGACCAACAGCGGCCGGGCCACCTCACGCCTGCGCAGGGTGGGGTCGGAGTGCTCGATCAGGACGCGCGCCGCGGGCTTCGGCGCCAGCGCCGGGAAGCTCCAGTAGGTGCCGGGCAGCTTCTTCCATTGCAGCAGCGTCTGCTGCGCGTCGCTGAAGAAACGCATGATGGGCTGGTCGGTGTTCGACGGGACGATGGCCAGCGGCCACTCGCGGTTGTTCGTCGACAGCAGGCTGTTGACCTCCATGCTCCCCACGTCGCCGAGCTGCACGGGCAGCAGCTCCTTGATCCCCGAGGTCTGGCTGCTGGTGAGGAACCGGCCGGAGAAAACCGGGCCCGGCATGTAGAGGAGCCCGCCGGAATGTTCGCGGACGAAGGCCTTCAGGAGCTCGATCGACTCCTCGTCGAACTCGAGGGGGTCCGGGTCGAGCAGGACCACGACGTCGTACTGGAACAGGTCTTCGCGGGTCGCCGGGAGCACGTCGATCGGCGTGTTCCCCTGCTGCAGCCGCCCGCTGTCGAGGCTCTGAAGCCAGCAGGAGAGGTTGATCATCTTCTCCCGGGTGAGGAGGCGGGTGAGGGCGCGGTACTCCCAGCTGGGGCCGCCGGAGACCATCAGCACGCGCGCGTTGTCATCCAGCACCTGTACCCGCGCCGGGGCGGAGGGCTGGTTGTCGTCGGTGTTCGCCTCGCCCTCGATCTCGGAGGCGCGCACGGTGTACCGCTTCGCCCCCGCGACCTTCGGGGTATGGGAAAAGTCGAGCCGGACCTGCCCGCCCTCCTCCGGCAGGGGGACCAGCTTGGTATCGAGGACCTCCTCCGCGGGCTCTCCGCCCTCGGGCTCCTTGATCTCGACCAGCTCGACCTTGACCGGGCCGCCGCCGACACCCTCGGCGCGCAGCACCGCCTGGATCTGGAACGGGTCCTGGTTCCACACCTGCGGGTCGGCGTAGAGGTTGGAGACGCTCAGGTTCCGCGGCCGGTCGGGGTCGCCGAAGCCGACGAAAAACACTGGCACGTTGCGCGCCCTGGCCTCCTCCACGGCGGCCTCGAGATCGGCGGTCGAGTTGTGCTGCCCGTCGGTCAGCACCACGATCGCCGAAGTCAGCTTCTCGGTGAGCGCCTCCCGGAGCGCGCGGGCGATATCGGTCCCGGAGCCACCGGCCTGGAGTGGCACCAGCCCACGGGGAGGAAGCTCATCGCCCCCTTCCGCCGCGTCCCCGGCCGCACCGTCGGGCGCCGGTTCGCCGGACTCCCCGGTCGGCGAATCGGCCTCGACGACCCGGTCGGCGAAATCGAGCACCCGGAGGCGACCCTTGTCGGAAAGTTGCTCCACCAGCGCCGCGCCGGACTCCCCGAAGAGGTGGTTGGCGAGCTCGACGCGCGTCGGCCGCTTCCCCCGGACCCCCTCGACCGTTTCCCCGAGCGCCCTCGCCGCAGACCCGGCAGCCCGCTCGTCGACGTAGCGGTCGGCGGTGTTCATCGACTCCGAGGTGTCGCGCAGCACCGCGACCACCGGGCGCTGCAGACGCGACTTCGTGTACCGGAGCGAGGGCTCGAGGAAGACGAACAACAGCGCCGCGCAGACCCCGAGCCGCAGGGCGGCGAGAAAGTGTTTGGCGGCGGGTGGGCAGGAGTCGTTCTCGCGCCTGTAGATGCGCAGCACGAACCAGACCACCAGGGCGACCGCGGCGGCGAAGACGAACACGCCCCACGACTCGGGGAGGTTGGCGAAACGGAACGAGACCTCGGCCCCCTCGGGGATGCTGTCCCCGTCGAAGCCGATCCACTGTAGCAGGTTGTTCAAGGGTCGTGCGGTGGGGGGTTGGCGTCAGCGCGCGAAGATGGGCAGCATGTCGTTGGGCATCTGCAGGATGATGCAGGCCATCGCGGTGGCGAACTCGGGGCCGTAGGAGGAATCGTTCCACGCCCCGTTGCCAGACTGGGAGCCCAGCAGCTTGTCGCGGATGCTCGGGTACCAGTCGTTCCACCAGTCGCCGCCGGCGTGCCACATCGCCTGCACCGCATAGTAGTGCCCGTAATAGTAGTAGTGCCGCTCCGCGGAGTCCTTGCGCTTCTTGAGATAAGCCAGGCCCTTCTCGATCTGCGGCCCGTCG
>JANQMB010000204.1 GCA_028280355.1 Verrucomicrobiales bacterium | reverse complement strand
GTGACGGTCAGCTACTTCGAGTGGGCGCAGAACATCCAGCAGTACCGTTGGGAGATCGACCGGGTCAACGCCGAGCTCGAGAAGACGATGCGGCGCGCCTATGCCGCGGTGCGGGAGATCGCCGCCGCGCGGAAGATCGACCTGCGCACCGCCGCCTTCATCCTGGCGATCCAGCGGGTGGGGAAGGCCGCCCAGCTGCGGCGCCACGTCCGCGAACACACCGGCCTCTGAGGGGGAAGGCGCCGCCCGCCCCGGCCCCCGTCAGCCCCGCCCGTCGAGGTAGGCCAGCACCTCGCTAGGGGTGAGGTGTTTGGTCGAGGGGCCCGAGCGGACGTAGAAGAACTCATCGTTCTCCCGCCGGAAGAACACCGGGTTCGGCGAGCGCAGGCACTCGACCAGCGCGATCCGCTCGCCGCCGAAAGCCCGGATCGTGGTGCGCGTGAACTGCGCCACCTCGCCGCCCAGGTGGTTGCCGATCAGCGTGTTGAGGTGCAACAGGAATTTGTCCTCGTTGGCGAAGCCGTCGTTCGCCAGGCCCAGCGCCCCCCCGTCGTCGTCGACCCCGATCATCAGCAGCCCGCCCGCCGAGTTCAGGTATCCGGCGATCGTCTTCAGGCAGGCGTTCTCCATCCTCTTGTCGGACTTCCCCGTGCGCAGGTTGACGCGCAGGGTCGACTTGAACTCGACCTCCTCCCCCTCGCCCGCGGCGATCTTCGCCGCGAGCGCACCGTCGTCGAGGTCCGCGAAACCGAGGCTTAGCCTCCTCTCGAGGTCTCGCTGCCGGTGGTAGGAGGCGAGGTGGGTGCGCACCCTGGCGACCACCTCCTCGAAGGAGAACGGTTTGCCGATGTAGTCGACGGCCCCGGTGTCGAACCCCTTCAGCTTGTCCTCGACCTCGCCGCGGGCTGACAGGTAGATCACCGCGCTGTCCCGCGTCCCGGGCGCCGCCTTGAGCTTCCGGCAGGTTTCGTACCCGTCCATCCCGGGCATGTTGATATCGAGCAGCACCAGCGACGGCCTCGCCGCCCCGGCGATCTCCAGGGCCTCGGCGCCGGAGCTGGCGATGAGGAGCTCGTAGCCCTCGGCCTCGAGCGCCTCATAGAGCACCTTGAGGTTGGTCGGGTTGTCATCCACCAGGAGGATGCGGTCGGCGGTCGGCGGCTCGTTCACGGTCTTCGGGATCCTATCGGTCGCCGCGCCCCGCCCCGTCGGCGAGTTCGACCAGCGCGGGGGAAATCAAAGGCGCGCGCCAGGCGGCCGATCTCCTCCCCGGCGGCGGCGGTCGCCGGGTCGCCACCGAGCCGCCCGGCGAGGGCGTTGATCGCGCTGAGGTTCCTGATCTTCAACGCCTCGCGGAGCTCGCCGATCGCCCAGTCGGGAAACTCGATCGCCGTGTCCGGAACCGGTCCGGCACCCCCGGCCTCGCCCCCGGCGACGGGTCCGTCGGAGGTAAACTCGACGTCGAGGTGGCGCTCCAGTTTCGCGATGAGCTCGGAGGCGCGGAACGGCTTGCCCAGAAAGTCGTCGAACCCGGACTCGATCGCCTTGTCCCGGAACTCGGGGAACACGCTGGCGGTGACGGCGATCACTTTCGCCGCCTTCAGCCCCTCGTCGCCGCGGATGACCCCCACCGCCTCGATCCCGTTCATGCGCGGCATGCGCACGTCCATCAACACGATGTCGATGCCGCCGGCGCGGAGCCTCTCGACCGCCTCGTCGCCATCCTGGGCCAGGGCGACCTCGAAGCCCATGTCGGCCAGCATCTGTTCGAGGATGTCCCGGTTGGTCTCGCGGTCGTCCGCGACCAGCACCGTGACCTCCTGGCCCGGGGCGAGGCGGGTCGACGCGGCGTCGAAGGCGGCGGCCCCGAGATCCCCGAGGTCGGCGGCGTCGACTTCCTCGAGGGGGACCGAGAACCGGAAGGTGCTGCCGCGGCCGACCTCGCTCTCCACCTCGAGTTCGCCGCCCAGCATCCCGACCAACCGCTTGGTGATCGCCAGGCCGAGGCCGGTCCCGCCGGCCGCCTTGCCCGCCTCCACCTGCTTGAAGGGGTCGAAGATCGACTCCACCTCGTCGTCGGCGATGCCGACCCCGCTGTCGACCACCTCGAACCGTATGCGGCGGTCGGGGAGCTCCCCGATGCGCAAGGTCACGCCGCCCTCGGCGGTGAACTTGACCGCGTTGCCGAGCAAGTTGACCAGGATCTGCCGGAGCTTGGCGGCGTCGGTCACCACCCCGACCGGCACCTCCGGGCCCACCTCGACCTCGAACCCGATCCTCTTCTCCGACGCGCGCGGCCGGAGGATGTTGGCGACCCCGTCGACCAGGCGGTGTAGGTCGCAGGGCGCGGGGTCGATCTCGATCCTGCCCGCCTCGATCTTCGACAGGTCGAGCACGTCGTTGATCAGCGACAGCAGGTGGTCGCCACAGCTGACGATCGCGTCGAGGCTGGACCGCTGCCTGGTGGTGGCCTCGGGCGAACGCTGCAGGATCTGCGCGTACCCCAGGACGCCGTTGAGGGGGGTGCGCAGCTCGTGGCTCATATGCGAGAGGAACTCGCTCTTCGCCCGGTTCGCCGCCTCCGCCTGCTCGCGGGCGACCAGCAGCTGCGCCTCCATCTCCTTGCGCGCCGTGATGTCGACGATGACACCGTCCAGGTAATCGACCTCGCCCGCCTCGTCGTAGACGGCGCGCCCCGTCTCGCCCACCCACCGCGTCTCCCCGTCGCGCCGGTCGATCCGGTATTCGATCGACCAGGGCAGGCGGCTGGCGATGGCCCGCCCGACCTCCTCGGCGACCTTCGCCCGGTCGGCGGGGTGGATCACGCTGTCGTAGCTCCTCACCCTGTTGTCGATCAGGTCGGCCGCCGGGTAGCCGGTCAACGCCTCCACGTCATCGCTGACGAACTTCATCGTCCAGTCGTCGTCGAAGAGGCATCGGTAGACCATACCGGGGATGTTGTCGACCAGCGTCCGGAAGCGCTCCTCGCGCAGCCGTATGGCCTCCTCCTGCTCCTTCCGCAGCGTGACATCGCGGATCGCCCCCACCGCCATCACGCCGCCGGGCTCGTGGAACGGGCTCAGCCCGATCTCGATGGGGAACTCCGAGCCGTCGGCGCGCAGCCCGAACATCTCCAGCTCCAGCCCGGTCTCGCGCGGCTCCGGGTCAGCGAAGTAGCGCGCCAGGTAGGCGCCGTGCCCCCCCCGGAACCGTTCGGGCATCAGGTCCACCGCGGTCATCCCCAGGAGCTGCTCGTGGGTGTAGCCGAAGACCTCCGCGGCCCGCCCGTTGACCCGGCAGATCTTGCCGCGCGCGTCGGCCACCACCATCGCGTCCGGGGCGGACTCCAACAGCTCGGTCAGCGTGGTCTCGCGCGCCATCTCCAGCTTCCGCTCGCGGTCGGAGACCTTCTCCCCCATGACGGCGAAGGCGCCGGCCAGCTCCTCGATCTCGTCGCCGGTCCGTATGTCGTCGAGGGCGACGCCGTCGGCACCGCCGGCGATCTGCATGACCTTGTCGCGCAGCCGGTCGATCGGCCTGGTCAGCTTCCCCGAGACCACCAGGATCCCCAACAGGATGAGGCCGAGGGCCCCCAGGAAGATCGCGCACACATAGGCGGCCCGCTCGTAGTAGTCCGCCATCGCCTCCTTCACCGACACCCCGGTGAGGAACACCCAGCCGGTCGAGGGGATGGGGGCATAGGCGATCATCTTGTCGTCCTCCCCGAAGAGGCCGGAGATCGTCGCCT
>JANQMB010000172.1 GCA_028280355.1 Verrucomicrobiales bacterium | reverse complement strand
CTCCACCAGGCCGGTCTTGGCGCTGAACACCACCATGAGGCCGTTCACGCTGGGCAGGCCGATCTTGGGGTTGTCGAAGAAGCCCGGGCTCATCTTGATGGCGAAGGAGTCGAGGCCCGGCACGTAGGCGGTCTTCACGTCGACCTCGCCGTTGTGCTCGGCGATCCCGAGATGAAGGATCGGCGGCATGGCTACCGGCTTGGTGGCCAGCGCCCGGAAACAGTCCTCGACGCAGGCCAGGCTGTCCTGGTCCAGGGCCACGCAATCGCGCAGCTCCGCCTCGGTCAAGATCGTGATCGCGCGTCCCATTCCGCCCCCCAGTGGCTCACTTCGGTCAAATAGGTGATAGGGGATGGGAGAGGTTATGGCCAGAGCGGTGCGCCGAACAGCCGGAAGCCTCCGAAGCAACCCTTACTCGGCGACCCCTCCGCGGAACTCTGCTAAACTCTCATTTCGTGCTGACCGCTCGGAGATCATGGTGACGCGCACCTCGTACGCGGGTTGGGTCCCAAAGCTGCTCGGGCTTCTCCTCATTGCGTCCTGGGCGTCCTGGGCAGCCTGGGCATCCAACGCCTCTGCGGACTCCGGGCACGACGATCACACCCACGCCAACGAGCTCACTCAACCCGACTACGCTGACTGGCCCGGCCAGACCGCGGAGCTGTTCGGGCTCCGGATCGTCGACGTCGGGGGGCAAATCCACCGGCTCGGCGTCGAGGACGGCGTCCGGCCCTTCGTCCTGGTGTTCATCGACCGGGACTGCCCCGTCTCCCGTCGCTATGCGCCGGAGCTGAACGAACTGCACGACCGAGCCAAGGCGGCCGGGTTGGCCTTCTACGGCGTCGTCTCCGACTCCCTCATGACCGCCGAGGAGGCCCGCGCCTTCGTGCACGACCACGGCTTCGCGTTCCCGGTCTTGTGGGACCCCACCGCCGACCTCGCGATGCGGGCCGCGCCCACCGTGACGCCGGAGGCCTTCGTCGTCTCGCCGGAGAACGAGGTGCTCTACCGCGGCCGGATCGACGACCGCTTCGCCAGCCTCACCGTCTTGCGCGGTACCGTCACCTCCCGCGACCTGATCGACGTCATGGAGACCATCGGGGCGGGCGAGGCGGTCGCGCCACGGCGAACCGCGGCGGTCGGCTGCTTCTTCGAGGCCTGGGACGACCGGGGCCTTCCCGAGGCGGTCACCTACACCCGCCACATCGCCCCCGTCGTTGCGGCGAACTGCGCCGAATGTCACCGCCAGGGCAGCGTCGCGCCCTTCCCCCTGGAGACCTTTGAGCAGGTGAAACGCCGGGCGCGCATGATCGCCTATGTCACGGCCGAGGGCATCATGCCGCCTTGGCCGGCCGAGCAGGGCTACGGCCGGTTTCGCGACGAGCGCCATCTCAGCCCGCGGCAGATCGCGCTGCTGTCGGCCTGGGCGCAACAGGGCGCGCCCCATGGCGAAGCGGAACACGCCCTACCGCCGCCCGTCTGGCCCGCGCCCGACTGGCTGCTGGGCGAGCCGGACCTGGTGATCGAGATGGAGCAGGACTTCCACGTTCCGGCCGGCGGCGACGATATCTATCGCTACTTCGTCATCCCGGTGGACATCACTGCGAACCAGCACATCGTCGGGCTCGAGTTTCGGCCCGGCGATCCCCAGGCGGTCCATCATTCCCTGGTCTACATCGACTACACGGGCCGCGCCCGGCAGGCGGACGAAGACGACGAGGGCTACGGCTTCTCGGTGTTCGGGACCGGCGGGTTCATGGACTCCTTCGATCGGCACCAGGCGGTCTACATCGGCGGTTGGGCGCCGGGGCTCGACCCCATCGACCTGCCGCCGGGCTACGGCGTGCCCTTGAGGGGGCGGAAGGGCGACGCCGTCTTCGAGATCCACTACCGCCCGACGGGCAAGCCGACGAAGGACCGTTCGCGCATCGGGCTCTACTTCGCGAAGGAGCCGGTCACCCAGGTGGTCGCGGGGACGGTCGCCGGCACCTTGGACGTGGACATCGCCCCGGAGGACGCCGACTACTGGCGCCAGGTCTACATGGAGGTGCCCGCCGACATCCGCCTGATCGGCGTGTCGCCCCACATGCACTACATCGGCAAGGAGGTGAAGGCGGTCGCGACCCTGCCCGACGGGTCCGAGATCCCCCTGCTCCACATCCCGGATTGGAACTTCCGCTGGCAGAACGTCTATATGTACCGCCAGCCGCTGGCGCTGCCGGAAGGCAGCCGCATCGATGCCTGGTTCAAGTTCGACAACTCCTCGGACAATCCCGCCAATCCGCATGTCCCGCCGGGCCGGGTGCGCTGGGGCTGGTCCTCCGATGAAGAGATGTGCGAGCTGTGGATGCGCTTCGTCGCGGACGACCCGCTCAGCCGCGACCTGGTGCGCCACGCCGGAAACCGCTCCTGGCGGCGTGCCGCCAGCCTCACCGCGCCGCCGCCGGACTGGGGGGCGCGCGACCCCGAGTGACGGCCATTGCCTCCGGTCACCCCGGCAGGTCGACGGTCTCGCCGTTGATCAGGCGGTTGTGCAGGGCCATATCGATGTTGCCGCCGCTCACCAGGACCACGGTGACGCCGGGGTTTTCGATCAGTCCGGCCTTCAAGGCCGCGATGCCGACGGCGCCGGAGCCCTCGACGATCTGGCGCTC
>JANQMB010000148.1 GCA_028280355.1 Verrucomicrobiales bacterium | reverse complement strand
CAGCCGCCCGCCGTCCCGGGCTGCTGGGCGAAGGTGATGTGGCGCCCCGCCGTCCCCTCGGCGAGCAGCCGGCCGCGCACGGTCATGCGGGTGCCGTCCGCGAAGTAGACGCTGGTCCCAGGCTCGATCGTCAGGGTGACGCCGGCCGGGACGACGATGTCCCCGGTGACGAGGTACGGGCCCGCCGCGGCCGTCCAGGTGGTGTCCGAGGCGATCGTCCCCGACACCGGCGCCGTCGACCCGGTGTTGTACCAGACCGTCAGGTCGCCGCGGTCGATGACCGTGCCGTTCTCGTCGAGCGCCTCGACGTGGAGGTTGTTGAGGCCGGGGAGCAGCGACAGCGGCGGGGCGGACGCGACCACCGCCGCGTCCATGCTGATGTCGATGTTGTTGGCGGCCACGTTGTGGACTTCGACCGCGATGGTGTTGGTCCCCGCCTGGAGCAGGCCAACCGGGATCGCGAAGTCCTCGAACACCGCGTCGACCACGGTTTCGCTCGCCAGCTCGTCATACGGCGCGCCCGCCCCGAGGTTCCGGCGCAGGACCTCGGTGCCGTTGAGGTAGACCGCGGCGCCGTCGTCGTATACCAGGCGCAGCGTCGCGTTGGCGTAGGCGGCGGGGTCGGCGACCTCGAAGGTGGTGCGGAAGTAGGTGGTGATGTGTTTGTTGTCCGGGTCCGGCCCGAAGTCGACCACCGTCACCTCGCCGCGCCCGCCGTACCCGAGCTCGGCGACCCCCGTCTTCCAGGCGCTGTCGTCGAAAGAGGGCGCCTGCCAGGCGGTCCCCTGATCCGAGCCGTCGTCGAGGTAGCGCCAGGACGAACCCGGAGCCAATAGGGTATCGGGCGGGAGGCTCCCCCCGTCCCAGGTGCCGGCGCGCGGGTCGATGGACACCTCGATGCCGTTGACGCGCACGGCGGCGGTGCGCGCCGCGTCGAGAGTACCGTTGATGCCGGTGATGTCCGCCTCGTCCGCCTGTGGCAACCCGTTGCTCACCGGCAGGCTGCTGGAGACGGTGAAGCCCGAGGGGATCCCCGAGAGGATGTGCGCCCGGCGGGTGTCCATGAACGAGATGATGTCCTCGCGCACCCCCTCCGGCACCCAGTCCAGGCAGTTGGCGACGGTCGCGTCGAAGGCCGGCTTGGCGAACACGGTCTCCAGCAGCTCCCTCATGTGCGCGTAGTGGAGCCGGGCGATCTCCGGGTCGTCGAAGAACGGGACGAGCTGCGGGAAGGTCTGCCCGGCGAACGAGGTGATCGCCGGGAACAGGGTGTCGGTCGGGTCGGCCGAGGTGTCGCCGAGCCCGAAGATGGTGTCGAAGTCGTGCGGCACCAGTTTGAAGCGCGGGTCGGTGATGCCCCGGTACATCTTGTAGTCGTCGTCGGTGCCGTTGGACAGGTTCGTCTCGCGGCTGAGGACGATGGTCATGAACGCGAACCAGCGCGCCCACTGGTCGTGATCGATGACATCCGACACCTGCCCGAGGTAGCCTGGGCCGGCCGCGCCGTTCATGCTGATGAACAACTCGTGCAGGTCCGACCAGTCGTCCCGCGACTCGTTGCTCGACTTCGACCAGCCGTCGGCGCGGTAGGCGCCGGCGTCCGGGCCGCCGCCCGCCGTCCGCACGTCCCATTTCACGTCCGGCCGGCCCTTGGAGTAGACGTTGCCGTCCGGGTCGCCGGGGTAGTGGCGCCCGGCCCAGTCGCCGTCGATCGGCTCGATGTGGAGGTACGACCCGTAGCGGCGGGTGTTCTGGTTATCGAGGGCGCGGTTGACGCCGTTGTGCCGCAGCTGCACCGGTTTCGCGTCCGCCGCCTCGATGCCGGAGGCGGCGGCGAGCTTGCTGCCGAGCAGCTGCAGGTAGATATACTGGGTGTTGAGGTTGATCCTGCTGACGCCGTTCCACGGGGTGTCGCGCGGGATGTTGAGCCGGTTGTTGCGGGGGTTGCGCCCGCGGCTCCCAGCGCCGCGCACGCGCACCCCGCACAGGTAGCGGACGTCGATGTCCGACCCCTGGCGGGCCACCAGGGTGGCGTTCTTCTGGGCGTCGCTGTTGCCGTTGAAGTTGGCGAAGCGGAACGCGTCGTCCTCCCCGGCGGTCATGATCAGCCGGTAGATCGGCTGGTCGCCAGAGTACTCCTCAGAATCGAACTGGAACAGCGCGTTGGCACCCTGCGCCCCGGCGCCGTCGCTGGGCGCGGGCCAGGTGCGGGAGTTGCCCCCGTCGCTCGCCGCGACGTAGAACTCGACCACGGTCCCGTCTGGCTGCCCGGGGACGAACGCGCCGAACTCGCCGTCGCCGGCCGCCCCGTCGCCATGCGCCCCGTCGTCGAACATCGGCTGGACGCTGAACGGCCCGGGGGAAATCTCCGAGACCCTCCAGTGCAACGCGGCGGACAGGGTCTCGCCGTCGCCGTCCCTCAGCTCGGCCGTCACGGCCACCGCCTCCCCAGGGCGCGGGATCCCCGGCGAGTGCTTCACGTCCAGGACCAGCGGGGCGGTGTCGGTCGAGGCCACGGAGTTGGCGGCCCCTGGTGTCGGCGGGCCGCTGCTAGGTGCCCAGTTCTGCCCGTGCCTGTTCGAGATCTCGAGGTTGACCACCTCGAGGGAGCTCCCGCCGCCGTCGGCGGGGTTGTCCCAACGCCACCCCTCCTCGCCCTGGAGCACTGTCGCGTTGGTCTCGGCGCGCCGGCGCGCCCAGTCGCCCTGGTCGGCGTAGGTGATGTCGTCCACCTCCCGGCCGAGGTTGTCCTCGATCCGCACCTTCTCGCCACTGTTGCTGAGGCGCCCCGCCCAGGGCCCGACCACCACCGGCCCGGTGCCGTAGGCGGCCGTGAAGGCGGCCGGGTCGGCGGCGACCACCACCCTGCCACCCGGCGGGATCGTCACCGCCGGGAAGTCGAAGGTCACGCCGCTGGTGAACCTCCATCCCCCGAGGGGGATCTCGCCCGAACTGATGTTGGTCAGCTCGACGAACTCCTCCGCGTCGTCGTCCGACGCCGGGTGGAACATGATCTCGCTGATCAGCACGGAGTCTGCCGCCGCCCCGACGAGGAGGGTCACCGTGGCGGGCGCCGACGCGATCCCTCCAGCGTTCGCTGTGTAGGTGAACGAGTCGGTGCCGCTGAAACCGGGGTTCGGAGTATAGGTGAACGAGCCGTCCCCGTCCAAGGCGAGGGTTCCGGCCCCGACGTCGCTCTGGAGCTGGGCGACCATCGCGTCCCCGTCGACGTCGGCGTCGTTTGCCAGCACGCCCTCGCCGGCCGGGATGGCGACGCCCTGTCCGACCACCACGAAGTACTTGTCGCCCGAGGCGACCGGCGGGTCGTCCACCGGGGTGACGGAAATGGTCGCCGTCGCCAACGCGGAGTCCTGCAGGCCGTCGCTCACCCTGAAGGTGAAACTGTCGGGTCCGTGGTAGTCCTGCACCGGGGTGTAGGTGAACCCGCCGTCGGGGGAGAGCGAGAGCTGACCGTGTGCAGGCGGGCCGACGAGGGTCGCGGTGAGCCCGTCGCCTTCAGGATCGGAGCTGTTTTGCAGGACACCGCTGGCGCCCGACCTGGAGAGGGTCTGGTCCTCGAGTACGGTGAAACCCACAGCCCCCGCGGTGGGTGCGCCGTTGACGTCGACGGTGACGGTGGCGGGGGATGACGCCAGGCTGGCGTCCCTGGCCCGATAGGTGAAGCTCGCCTGGCCGTTGAACCCGGCCGGCGGCGTGTAGGTCAGCCCGCCGCCGGGGGACAGCGAGAGCAGACCGACCGCCGGCGGCGTGACGACCTCGGCGGCGAGGGCGTCGCCATCGACATCCGAGTCGTTGCCCAACACCCCCGGCGACGCGACTGCCAGGCTGCCGCCGGGTGCCATCAGGTAAGAGTCCGGCTGCGACACCGGGGGGTCGTTGGACGGCGCGACCTGGATATCGACCCGCGTCGGGGCCGAACGGCCCTGCCCGTCGTCCGCGCGATAGTGGAAGCTGTCCGTGCCGTTGAAATCGCCGTTGGGAAAGTAGACGAATGAGCCGTCGGCGGAGAGCGCAAGCACGCCCCCCGCCGGGGGCACGTCGACGACGGCGGTGAGCGAGTCACCGTCCGGGTCGGAGTCGTTGTCGAGGACGCCAGCCGCCGCCGGGACCACCAACGGGACGTCCTCGCCCGTGGCGTAGCTGTCGGCGACGGTGACCGGCAGGTCGTTCGGACCCGGGATGACGGTGATCCGGACCTCGGCGGTGTCGGCGGACTCCCCGTCCGACACCGTGTAGGTGAACGTGTCTTCGCCTTGAAAGTTCAAACCCGGGGTATAGGTGAAGGTCCCGTCGGGGTTGACCGTCGCGACCCCGTTCCCCGGGGGGGCGAGAAGGGACGCGGTCAGGTCCTGGCTGTCGATATCGAAATCGTTGCCGAGCACGCCGGAATCGCCATTCCGCTGCCCGCTCAGCCAAAGGTCGAAGCTGAGGTCCGAGCTGTTCGCGCTGCCCTGATGGACCTCGACCGCCAGCACGTTGTCACCGGCGACGAACAACGACGGATCGACGGGGAACTGGACGAAGGTGGTTTCGAACGCCGTGCTCACGTCCGCCAGGGTATCGAATGCGGCGGCCCCCGCGAGGTTGCCCCGGGCGACCTCGGTCCCGTTGAGATAGACGGCGACCCCATCGTCGAACCGCACCCCGAGGGTGGCGGTGAGGTACTGAGCCGGGTCGACGACGGAGAACGACCGGCGGAAATAGGTGGTGGGGAACTTGTCGCCCGCGTCCGGGCCGAAGCTGACCACGGTCGCCTCGTCGCCGTCCCCGTACCCCAGCTCGGCAGGGGCTGAGGCCCAGGCGCTGTCGTCGAACGCGGGGGCGCGCCAGGCGGTGCCCTGGTCGCTGCCGTCGTCCAGATACCGCCACTCCGACCCCCGCGCCACCAGTTCGTCCTCATCCGAATCGGACACCCCCACGACAAGGTTGTCGATCGCCCAGGACTCGTCGTCGCCGCCAGTCCACCTGAACCCCGACGAGAAGATCTCGATCGTCACCTGGGGGGACGTATGGACGATCGACCGCAGGGAGGGCTCGAGGTTCATGTCGTACGCCGAATCCACGTAAGGCGCGCCCGACCCGAAGCCCAGGTCGATCTTGCGCGCCAGCTCCCCGCCCGCCGGGGGGGTGTAGGTCTGTGTCCCCCCACCGCTGTTCTCGAAGGTGTGGATGAACACCGGGTTGCCGTCGACCAGGATGTTGAAGTCGTCCCTGAACCCGCTGCCACCCCCATCCCAGGAGTCGATCACCGCCAGGAGAAAGCCGATCGAGATCCTGTTGTGCCTCGGGAGACCGTCGAGCGTAATGACCGTGCGGTCCGCCGGGTCACCCGAAGTCCGGTTGCGGAGGAAGGAGCCGCCGAAGGTGTCGCCCCCGTTGCCGAGCCCGGCGAACGCCCCGGAGGATTCGAGCGTGGTGACGCCGCTCAACTCGGGGGGGGCGACCGAATCGAAATCCGTGGAGAACACCACCAGGGGGGCCGTCCGCAAGGCCAGGTCGATCTCCAACGCCTCGTTCTCGTCGGTGCGGTACTGGTCGTCCACGGCCACCGGCGGATCGTTCACCGGGTCGACGGTGATGGTGACCTGCGCCGGGTCGGAGCGCGCGCCGGCGCCGTCCTCCGCCATGTAGGTGAAGCCGTCGACGCCCGAGAAGTTTGCTCCCGGGGTGTAGGTGAAACCGCCGTCCGCGGCCAGGCTGAGCGAGCCGTTCGACACGTCGTCGCCGAGCACGAAGGTCAGCGGGTCGCCCTCGATGTCAGCGGCCTGCAACGCGAGGCCGGAGGCGGCGGCCACGGACAGCGTCGTGTCCTCGGACACGGAGACCGCCCGCGCCCCGGCGGTCGGCGGGTCGTTCACCGCGGCGACGTCCAAGGTGACGGTCGCCGGAGCCGAGGTGCCGCTGGAGTCGGTCGCCGTGTAGGTGAAGCTGTCGGTGCCGTTGAAGTTCGGATCGGGCGTGTAGACGAAAGTGCCGTCTGAGGCGAGGGTGACGCTGCCGTCCGTGGGCGGGGTGGCGAGGGTGGCGCTCAGCCCCGAAGGCAGGCCGCTATCGTTGGCGAGCACGCCGCCGGGACCGCTGCCGAAGCCGACCACGATATCGTCGATGAAGATGTCGGTGAGCTCGGAGGCGATCGTCGACCGGTTGTTGTATACCCCGAAGTCCAGGGTGTGCTGGCCTGCCGCGAACGGGATCTCCACCGAGAAGGTCTGCCAGCCGGTGTCCATGTCGGGCCCGCTGTTCCCGTCGCCCCGCAGCCGGACGATATAGTCGTTGCCCCCCTCCCCGTAGAACACCCCGTCGGCGGCGAACAGCGCGTCGCTGAACTCCGCCGACTCGTATCCGCCGTCGGCCACCATGCGGTAGCGGAAACTGACCGGCAGCGTCGCGGCCTCCGCGATGGTGAACTGCAGGCGCCAGGCGCCGGCGCTCGGGGCGCGCGCGTTGACCCCCACCCGGACGCTGGCGCCGCCGCTGCCGCCGAAGCCGCCGGCGGCGGTGACCTCCCCGGAGGCGAACCCGGGGGCGGACGAGGCATAGCTGCCCCCGAACGGGTCGTCGACATAGGTCGGCCCGCCGGGGGTCGGCCCGCCGGAGGTCGGGGCGAGCGTCAGGTCGAAGCCGACGTCGGAGCTGGTGAGGGTCGCCTGGTGGAGCTCGACGGCGATGCTGTTGACGCCGGTGACGAGACGGCCGCTCAGGTCGACCCCCGCGGTGACGGTGTAGTTGTTCTCGTCCGGGATCGAGCCGTTGGCGAGGGTCGCGGTGGTCGGGGCGCCGGCCGGCATGTTGCTGGTGCGGAACACCTCGACGCCGTTGACGTAGACGATGGCGGCGTCGTCGAGAACGTGGCTGAAGTCCCAGCTGGCGACCGCCGCCTCCGCCTCCGTCAAGGTGAAGGTGTTGCGGAAGAGGTAGGTGGTGATCAGGTTCTGGCCGTTGTCCGCGGCGTCGATCCCGAGCAGGGTGGTGGGCGCCGAGGCGAACGCGTTGATGCCGCCCGACTGCATCGGCGCCGGCCCGCTGGACCAGGGCCCGATGGTCGAGGTCGCGGTATCGAAATCCGGGGCGTTCCACGCCCGCGACGAGGAGTCCGTCGGGTAGCCATGCGCCGCGCCGTTGGCGTTCTCGATCCGGTCGAGGTAGCTCCAGTCGCCGTCGAGGACGCCATCGAAGTTCGCCGCGGCCACCGGGCCGGAGCTGGCGATGAACGGCTCGTCCTCGACCACGTCGTACCGATCGTCGACGACGGACGGGATGGCGGCCGCATGGGGGATACCGATGGACAGACCAAGGCCGAGGCCGAGGTACAGTTCTAAACTGTAAAATCGGGGGGAGGCGAACATCTCTGGGGGGGAGACCGTAGAGGGGGGGGAACGATCTGGCTCGAAAATCGCCCAGCGGGCTGAAAATTGCAAGACCCTTGGAGAGATCGCCCGGGGGGGGCGCCCCAGCATGCGAAATCCCGCTGGCGCGGAGCCGGGCGTGGTGTTGATTCCCCCGCATGAGCGAAGACAACCAGGATATCATCGACGAGCTGACGATCGCCTACGGGATGGAGCTGGAGACGGTGCAGAACTACATCGCCGCCTCCACCAACCTCGACGGCGTGCGCTCCGACGTCATCAAGAAGGCGCTCGCCGCCGACATCGCAGAGGAGCTGACCCACGCCCAGACCCTCGCCGCGCGCATCAAGACCATCGGCGGGACCGTGCCAGGGTCGCTCGCCCTGCACCGTGGCCAGAAGTCGCTGCAGCCGCTGCCGGACACCACCGATGTCGTCGGCGTGATCAAGGGGGTCATCGAAGCCGAGGAGGGGGCGATCGCGCAGTACAACAAGATCATCCAAGTCAGCGACGGTCGCGACTACGTGACCCAGGACATGGCCATCGGCCTGCTCGCCGGGGAGGAGGAGCACCGCCGCGAGTTCATCGGTTTCCTCAAGGAGTACGAAAACTAGCGCCAGGGACGATGACGATGTCCGATGACGCCCGGCCGATGCCGGCGCCCCCGGCCGCGGAGCCGGCGGCGGGCGGGGGGCCGTCCGACCCCGATCTCGCGGCGCCGTTAGACGCGGTCGAGGCGCGCGTCCTCGGCTGCCTGATGGAGAAGGCGCAGACCACCCCCGACCACTACCCCCTCACGCTCAATTCGCTCGCCGCCGCCTGCAACCAGAAGACCAACCGGGAGCCGGTGGTCGACTTCGACGACGGGCAGATCGAGGGCGCGCTGACCAGCCTGGGCGTGAAGCGATACGCATCGCGCATCGCGATGGCCGGCTCGCGGGTGCCGAAGTACAAACACACGTTAGAGGTCGCCCTGCCGGCGGTCGACGACCGCGGCGCCGCGCTGCTGACCGTCCTGTTGCTGCGCGGCCAGCAGACGCTCGGCGAGCTACGCACCCGCACCGAGCGGATGTTCCACTTCGCCACCCCGGGGGACGCGCAGGCCGCCCTCGAGGGACTCGCAGACCACCCGGGGCGCCCGCTCGTCAAACATATCCCCGCCGGCGGCGGGCGGCGCGTGCCGACCTTCGTCCATCTGCTCGGGGACGGGCGCGGGGCCACCGCGCCCGACATCGCCCCCACCGGGGACCCGCCCCCCGCCCCTGCGGATACCCCGGCGGGCGCCGGCCCCGACACCGAGGTCGGGCGCCTGCGGGAAGAGCTCGACGCCCTGCGCGAGGAGTTCGACGCCTTCCGCGCCCAGTTCAGCTAGCGCCCCCCCTCCCCCGGATCCGCGCGATCGCCCAGCGCGCGTGTTCGGCCACCAGCTCGCCCTCGGCCTCCGCCACCCGCTGCAAAGCGGGCAGGTCGCCGGCGCCGCCGACGTTGCCCAGCGCCACGCAGACGTTGCGCAGGAAGCGCTCGCGGCCGGTCCGCTTCACCGGCGAGCGGCGGAACAGCTCTCGGAACCCAGTCTCGTCGAGGTCGAGGAACTCGCGCAGCGGCATCGCCACAAACTCCCGCGCCGCGAACCGGGCCTCCCCCGAGGCTCGCGCGAAGCGGTTCCAAGGGCACACCTCCAGGCAGTCGTCGCAGCCGAACACCCGGTCGCCTATCGCCTCGCGGAACTCCTCGGGGATCGCGCCAAGGTGCTCGATGGTCAGGTAGGAGATACAACGCCGCGCGTCGACGTGGTGCGGCGCGGTGATCGCCCCCGTCGGGCAACAGTCGATGCAGGCGGTACACTTCCCACAGCGGTCCGGCATCGGCCGGTCCGGCCGCAGCCCCAGGGTGGTCACCAGCTCGGCCAGGAAAAACCACGTCCCCAGCTCCGGGTGGATCTGTACCGTACTCTTCCCGTTCCACCCCATCCCCGCGTCGCTGGCGAAGTCGCGCTCCAACACCGGGCCATAGTCCACGTAGAACCGCTGCTCCCCCCCCAAGGCCGCCAGCTCCCGCGCGAAGGCCTTCAGCTTCTTGTCGATCACCAGATGGTAGTCCTCCCCCCACGCGTAGCGCGCGAACCTCCCCCGAACTTCGATCTCCGAACTTCGATCTCCGCCCGCCCCCGGCGGGCAGTAGTTCAACGCCAATACGATCACCGTCCTCGCCCCCTCCACCAGCAGGCGGGGGTCCTTGCGCCGCTCCGGCGCCTTCTCCATCCACGCCATGTCCCCATGCTCCCCCGCGTCGAGCCAACGTTGCAAGGCCTCACCGTGGCGCGCCTCGCGCGCCGCCGCGAAACGGCACCCGTCGAACCCCAGCCGCGCCGCGATCCCCCGCACCCGCTCCTCTAGGGACTCAGGCATCGCTTCCCGCCAGCCGTCCTTCGGCCACCGCCCCTTGCTGAACACTGACCGCCAGGCGCGGAGCGCCCCTTGCCCGCGAAGTCAAACTGCAGAGGATGCGAAGCATCATAACACTAGCAAACTCTCAACTAACAGACCTCCCCAAACCACAGCCGCACGCTCTCCGCCAGCCCATACGCGACCTCGTCGCCCGACAGCTCGTCGACCTCCACCCGCTCGTCGGCCGCCTCCCGGTAGAGTGGCGCGCGCTCCGCCAGCAGCCCCTCCACCGTCGCGCGCGGGTCGGCGGTCTGCAGCAACGGCCGCTCGCTGTTGCCCGAGACCCGCTCCATGATCACCTCGACGCCCGCGTCCAACCAGACCACCATCCCCGCGGCGCGCAGCGCCTCCACGTTCCCCGCCCGCGTCACCGCCCCGCCGCCGGTGGAGACCACGGCGCGCTCCGCCCGCGCGAGCTCGCCGAGCACCGCGGCCTCGATCTCGCGGAACGCCGCCTCGCCGTCCTCCGCGAAGATGCGGGTGATCGGCTTGCCGGCGCGCTCGACGATCTGCGCGTCGGTGTCGACCAGCGCGAAGCCCAGCATGCGCGACAGCTGGCGGGCGACGGTCGATTTGCCGGTGCCCATGAACCCGATCAGGATCACGTTCGGCGGCGTCTGGCGGCGGGCGGTGGACATCGCGGGAAGCTACCCCCCCGCGGGCAGAAGGGAAGCGCGAGCTGACGGCGGGTTCGCCTCCCGTAGAGCTTGACGAGGCGTCAGGTGTGGGCGGCAAGATGCCGCCCCTCCTGGGGGCATCTTGCCGCCCATGGGGTAGGCATCGTATCGAGAGTTAGCCACGAACGTGAGAGACGTGGCGCCACTACCAAACATCGACGCATCCGGCGACCCTCGCCTTTGCGTGAACACGCCCTACCCCCCCTTCGAGCGATACAGTTCCGGCCGCACACAGCGGCCCAGCTCGGCCGCGCGGCCGCCCCGCCCCAGGAACTCCGCGACCCGCGCCGCCTGGCCGCCGGGGGCCGCGACGAGCTCCCCGTAGCGGACCTCCATGGCCGGGATCCCCCGCTCCACCATCGTGGCGCGCGCGTTGCGCGCCTGCTGGAGGTAGGCCTGGCCGACATCGGCGCCCGCCCCCCCGGCCGGCGCCTTGCCGAGCTTGTCCAACATCCGCCCCTGGCTCAGCAAGATCTCCCCCATCGGCCGCTCCATGTAGAGCACCCGGTAGTGGAGGCGCCCCTCCCCGGCGGGCAGCTTTTGCGGCAGGCGGGCCAACAGCGGCGCCACCACCTTGATCGCCTTGCCACGCGCCTCGCGCAGCCAGGTCAGGTCGTCGTCGTGCAACAGCGACGCGACCCTGTCGTGCTCGTAATAGCCCTCGGGGTTGGACTCGTCGGCGGCGCGCGCGCCGTCCGTGTAGGGATCGATCCCCGCCGCGGCGAGCATCTGCATCATCAGGGAGGTCCCCGAACGGGGCAGCCCGGAGACCACCGTGATGATCTCCTCCTCCGGGACCCCCTCGAGCACCTCCGGCCGTGGCAGCAGGGCCGGCATCGGCGCCTCGACCCCATCCCGCCGGGGCGCCCCACTGGCGGCGCGCGCGTCGTCGAGCTTCTGTTGCGACAGCTCGCGCCGCTTCCCGAAGGCCTCGCGCGCCAGGCCGCGGAACATCGCCGCCTCCCCGGCGTCGCGTTTGAATAAACGCGCGACCTCCGCCAACATCCGGTAGTTGGCGGCCATCAGCGGCGCCTGCTGGGAGGCGATCAGGAAGGCGCGCTCGGCGTTCTCGGCGTCGCCGGCGCGGTAGTAGGCCAGCCCGAGCAGGTAGTGCGCACGGGGCTGGTGGAACAGCAGCCCCACCGAATCCAGGGCGTGGCCCGCCGCGGTCTCGAAATCGCGTTCGGCCAGCGCGGCGCGCGCCAGGCCCAGGTGCGGCCCGGGGGCCTCCGGGTCGATCTCCAACGCCTCCCGAAACGCCTCACGCGCGCCGCCCCAGTCGCGCAGGCCGAGGCGGGCCTCGCCGCGCAACGTGATGGCCCGCCGGCGGGCGCCGTGGTCCTCCTCCAGCTTCGCGAGCTTCTCCAGGGCGTCCCCGTACCTCTTCTCGGCGAGGTCCGCCTGCGCCTCCAGGGCCTGGAGGGCGAACAGGTTGGGCTGCGCCTTCGAATGCAGCTCGCGCCGCCCCTCGTGGAACTGCCTCCGCTCCGCCGGCGCCATCTTCTCCACCCGCTCCCTCTCCGCCTCGCGCCTGGCCTCGTCGTCGAGCCCCAGGGCCTCCAGCTCCCGCCGCGCCTCGGCGGCCTCCTCCAGCCTACGCTCCGAGACCGTCCTCACCAGCACCCGCAGCTCGCCGATCCGCCCGGTGGCCCGGTAGCAGCCCGCCAGCTTGAGCCCGAAGCGATGCTCCAGGGGCCACCTCTCATACAGCCGCTCCAACAACACGGCCGCCTCCCCGTAGATGCCGCCGTCCATGTAGGCCTGCGCGAGGTTGTAGTCGAGCTCGCGCACCGTCTGCTCCACCGCCTTGCCGCGGTCGGCGTCCGGCTCCTCGATGTAGCCGAGCGCCACCAGCTGGTCGGGCGCCGCCTTCGAGTCCGCCGGCGACACCACCCGGTCCGGCGGGTGGCCCCCGTCGTCCCCGTCCACCTCGTCCCAGCTCGGGACCCGCCTGACCTCGGCTGGCTCCCGGTAGATATCTAACAACACCTTGCCATCCATGTCCTCGCCGACCGGCAGCCCGAAATGGTGCAGGACGGTCGGGCAGATGTCGAGGAGCCCGGCGCCATAGACTCGGTGGTCCTCCCGCACCCCCGGCCCCCTGGCGGCGAGGATGCCCAGCTGCCGGTGCTCGGCCGCCGGCCCGGCCGGCTCGCGCGGGATGGCGCTGGGCCGCAGGTGATCCGGGTGGAAGCCGTGGTCGGACATGAGCAGGACCGTGGTGTCTTCGCCGGCCAGCGCCAACAGCGCCCCGAGCATCATGTCGTGGAAGATGTAGCCCGCCTCCATGCAGTAGTTGAAGATCCGGAAATCGCGCTCGCTGATATGTTCCCGCCGCGGCGGGTGGTACTTCATGAAGCTGTGCCCGAAGTGGTCGATGGCGTCGTAGTACACCGCCATGAAGTCCCACGGCTCGCTCTGCATGAGGGCGGTCGCCGCGGCGTGCACCGAGCTGGCGTCGGCGACGATCTTGCCCAGCGAGCGGACCCGCGGGTCCGCCGCGACCTCGTCGAGCTCCGCCTGGCCCATCCCCTCCAGGCCGGGCAGGAAGGGGGCCAGGTCGTCCCCGGTCAGCTCGCCCGGGTGGACGCGCAGCTTCTCCAGCGGCCCGGCCCAGCGCTCGGGGTGCACCGCCCCCTCCTGCATCGGCCACGGCTCGCCCAGCGGCGCGGTGGCGCGGTGGTAGTGGTTGGACACCATGGCGCCGCGGGTCAGCGGCTCGGCCGGGTGCGAGGGCCACCAGCCGACGACGACCGAATGTAGCCCCTCCTGGTTGAGCACGTTCCACATCGCCTTCGTGGTGCGCGAGAGGTTGCTCACCGGCCGGATCCCGCCGGTGGTCGGGTCCGGCTCTGAGAAGCCGTGCACGCCGTGCTTGTACGGCCGCTTGCCGGTGGCGATGGAGGTCCACAGCATCGGCGAGAGCACCGGCTGCAGGGTGGCCAGGTTGCCGATCGTGCCACCCTCGACCAGGCGCGCCAGGTTGGGCATCTTGCCGGCGTCGAGCAGGGGGTTGATCGCCTTCCAGTCGGCGGCATCCCAGCCGATCAACAGCAGTTTCTCAGATTTCCGTGGGGGGGACATCGATCGGGGCTCGCTATAGGCCATTGCGCACCCAGCGGCAACCCCGAACCGACGCCGTGGAGCGGGTGGGGGCAGAGAGAGCGTTCCCAAGAACAGCGTAGGGCGTCGATCTCCGCCGGTCCCTTTACCAACCGGGCGTCGCCTAGTTGGGGGAATCGACACCCCCGATGCCAGAGTTCCCGTCCGACATGGCTCCAATGACCGCTCCACACACACTGGAGGCGAGGCGCCGCAAGCCTCCTCGCCCGCAGGCGCAGGCGCACCCCGATCGACCGACACGGTTCTCCCTGAGCTAGCCGGCAAAAGGACAGCGGGCGATCTCGCGGTGGGGGCAGAAATGTCTCCCCACAAGAAATTTCGCGTTTGCTGACCTCTTTCTGAACCAGAAGTCGCTTCTTTTGGGGGGGCTTGAGGCTCCCGGCATTCCCAATGACTCGACCGACATCCCCTCCATCCCCCCCGCCCGCGATCCCCGGGCGGCGAAAGCAACGCCCCACGGCATCCTCCCCCCGCGCGCGCTGGCTCGCCCTCGCCGGCGCCGGGGGGGCCGGCCTCGCCGCGGGGGGCTCCGCCGACGCCGCCGTCGTGCAGATCACACACTCCGGCAACTACCTCGCCGACAACGACACCACGCAGTTCAACCTCGATATCACCCGCGAC
>JANQMB010000107.1 GCA_028280355.1 Verrucomicrobiales bacterium | reverse complement strand
GATCGTCCGCCGGTCCCCCCGTCGGCGACCACCGCCATCAGCGCCCGACGGACCTGGTCCGCCGCCTCCTCGCTCACCACCCGGCGGACCTTCCGCGGGTTGAACTGGTATAGGGTGTCGCCCGCGGCCGAGGTGACCCGGCGGACGATCTGTGGCTTCATGAGGTCCCCGCCGTTGGCGATCGCCGAGAGGGCGGAGACCATCTGCAGCGCCGTCACATCGACCTCGTATCCCATCGCGATGCGGGACAGGGAGGTCGCGCTCCAGGAGCGGGAGTCCGGCTTCACCACCCGACCCGCCGCCTCGCCGGTCAGCGCGATCTTGGTGGACCCGCCGAAGCCGAAGTCCTTGATATAGCTATAGAAGGTGTGCCGTCCCACCTGCTTCGCGACCAGGTAGGCGCCGATGTTGCTCGACTTGGCGAGGATGCCCTCGGTGGTCAGGTACGAGTAGGGGTGGTGGTCGTCCAGCCTCAGGTGCCGGCCCTCCCGGTAGCTGCCGTTGTGGCAGAAGAACATCGAGTCCGAGGTCACGTGACCCTGGTCGAAGGCCGCCGCGAGGGCGATGATCTTGAACGTCGAGCCCGGCTCGTAGCGGTCGCTGACCGGGTGGATCTTGCGCACCCCCTGGCGTGTCGACTGGTCGAAGTCGGGCCGGCTCGCCATCGCCAGGACCTCACCCGTCACCGGGTCCATGAACACCGCCATGATCTTCTCCGGCGACAGCTCGGCGGCGGCGGCCTCCAGCACGTCCTCGACGATGTCCTGGAGGCCCATGTCGATGGTCAGCTCCACGTCGCACCCGTCGACCGGGTCCACCTCCCCCGAGCGCTCGGACATCAGCTCGCTCGACCTCCGGGTCCGCTCGACCCAGCGGTGCCCCGCGGTGCCGGCGAGGTATTCGTCGAGTTTGCCCTCGATCCCCTCGCGCCCGATGTTGTCGGCGTCGGTGTAGCCGAGCACCTGCGCCAGGCGCCCCGGGTTCGGGTAGTGTCGCCGCATCGACTCCTCGAAGCGGAAGCCCCCGATGCTCAGTTCCCGCAACGAGACCCGGATGCGCTCGGCGCGATCGAACTCGAGCCCGCGGGCGACCACCGTGCGAACCTTGGTCTCGTCGGCGACGACGTCCGCGACCGAGACCGCACCCCGCCCCAGCGACCTCGCCAGCGCGGCGTCGGCGAGGGCGACGAACCGGCGGCGGACCTCCTCGTCGCGGTAGCGCTCCGCCACCTGCCGGACGTTGCTGCCCTCCGCCCGCGCCACCGCCCTCCGGCAGACGTGGATGTCGACCAGGTGGTTGCGATCGGCGACGATGTCGCAGACGTGCTGGTTCTGCACCAGCGGCTCGCCCCCCCGGTCGAAGATGCCACCGCGTTTCGCCGGCATGTGTTCGCGCTCCATCCGCTCCGCCCTGGCGATCTCCGAGTAGTGGTCGTGCCTCACCACCTGTACGTAAACGATCCTCGCCGACAGGGCGCTGAAGGCGAGGACGAGGAAGGTGGTGACGGCGAAGGCGCGCCTCTGGAGCGATCGGCTATCCACCTGGCGGGCTGAGATCGGTGACGTTGATTTCGGATCCCGGCCGGCCACCGAACGCCAGCCCGTCCGGGATCGGTGCCGGCCGGCCGGCGAGGCTCTCGCTGTTCTCGATCGGCACCAGTTCGCTACCAATGTGTCGCAACGCCCCCTCCAGGGACCGGCGGTCGCGGCCGCGCGCGATGCGCAGCTCGATCGCCTCGACCTCCTTCTCCAACACACGGATCTCGTCCTCCAGCGAACGCCGGAGGTCGCCGCGCTCGACATGCGCGTTCTTGACCCCCACGAAACCGCAGGCGACTGCCGCGCCGACGGCGCCGAGGGTGAGGAGGGCGATCAGCGAGCCGACGTCGAGCCGGCGCTGGTAGCGTCTGCGGTTGCGGTTGTTGTTCACGGTTTCCGGGGGGGCTAGTCGGGTTTGGCGACGGCGGTCGGCAGCCGCTCCGCCACCCTGAGGCGGGCGCTGCGGGCACGCGGGTTGGTCTTGATCTCCTCGTTCGAGGGCGCTAGCCCCTTCTGCATGACGAGCTTGAAGTAGTGCTCCGGGTTCGGGCGCGGCTCCGGCCACTCCGGGCGGTCGAGCCGCGGCTGGCTGCAGCGCCGGAGGAAGGACTTCACGATCCTGTCCTCCAGGGAGTGGAACGAGATGATCACCAGGCGGCCGCCCGGGCGTAGCCAGCGCGGCACCTCGGCGGGCGCCTCCTCGAGGGCGCGCAGCTCATTGTTCACCGCGATCCGCAACGCCTGAAACACGCGCGTCGCAGGGTGGGCCTTGCCGCGCCGCGGGCGCAGGGACGCCACCAGGCCGGCGAGGTCGGTGGTACACTCGAAGGGCTCGACCTCCCGCCGCTCCACGATGGCGCGGGCGATACGGCGCGAGGCGCGCTCCTCGCCATACTGGTAGAAGATGCGCGCCAGCTCGGCCTCCTCGCAGCTGTTCACCAGCTCGGCGGCGGTGACCTCCGAGTCGGGGTCCATGCGCATGTCCAGGGGGCCCGGTTTGGAGAAAGAGAACCCGCGGTCGGCGTCGTCCACCTGCCTCGAGGAGATGCCGAGGTCGAGCAGTATCCCGTCCAGGCCGCTGATGCCGACCGTCTCGAGGAGTTCGCCGAACTCCCTGAAGTTGCCCTGGATCGCTCCGAAGTTGTCGCGGTACTTCTCGAGGCGGGCGCGCGCGAACGACAGGGCGGCGGGGTCCTGGTCGAGGCCGATCACCTTGGCGCCAAGCCGGAGCATCTGCTCCGAGTGCCCGCCCCCCCCGAGGGTGCCGTCAAGGAACAGCATACCGGGACCGGGTTGCAGGTAGTGGGTGACCTCCTCAAGGAGGACCGACTTGTGGTAGCCCCCACCCCGGGCGCGGGTGAAGCGCGATTTGTCGTCCGACGATGACCCACCCGAAGACACATCCACGCGCTGGTCTCCAACCAGGTTAGGTTCGGGCGCGTGGCCGACAGGCCAGTCGCTCAGGTGGAATCGGGCACCGGCGCCGGCGGGCGCGGTCGGGCAGATGGATCCGAAGGACGGAAACCTCGATAGGAACTCCCTCATTGTCTGTGCAGCGTCGTTGTTGGTTGATGAGCAATTCGGTCGGGTGTCGGCTGAGGTTCCTGAAATCGGGTGTCGGGGCTTTTAGAGGCCGACGCGGTCGGCGACGGCGGCGAAAGCGTCCTCTTCACGACCGGTGTTCTGGCGCCAGCGCTCCGGCTGCCATACCTCGATGCGCGATCCGCCACCGGCCAAGACGACCTCGCCGCGCAGGTCGAGGAGCGAACAGGCGTCAGATGGCAGCACCAGCCTCCCCTGGCGGTCGAGCGGGCAGACACTGGCACGGGCGAATAGCTGCCGGACAAACCGCCGCCGCTCCGCCGCCGGGATCTCCTGCGCCATCTCAAGGTCGGCGGCGATTTTCTGCAGTTCCTCCGCCGCGAGCAAGATGAGGAACGGCTGGCGGGGATCCGGGACAGCGTAGAGCTCGGAAAGCCCCTCGTGGCGCCAGCGGGCGGGCACCGTAACCCGGTGGTTGTCGTCGAGCGCGTGCTGGACGGTGCCGGCAAATACCCGTGTCGATAAACTGTCTGTTGAGTGATCCAAAATATGGAATTTAGAACCAATTTGCTCCAATTTCCCCCAATCTCTCCCGCGCCCGGGATTTGGTCAACGTCGTTTTTATGGGGAATCGAATAAAAATAGTCGGCCACACAAAAGTCCTGGAGACTCAGGGGCTCTATTTTTGAATTCAGGGCAGACATCGCCGAATTGGTGGCACCGGGGCAGTGATTACATTACAGTAATTTTATAATTTATGAACCTAAAAATTACAGATAGGTGAAATAAATCTGTGCTTTCCCCCTCGTCATGACACCTTTGGGCGGTCGATGAACCGGTCTGGGGGGGCGTCGGGAAGACTGGAACAAGGCTCCCTGGGAGAAGTCTTTTGCCCTGGGGACGGGGCGTCCCCCCATCGCTCGCAAGCGAACTTCCGACGGGAGAAGAGATGCCCCCCTGTAGGAAGCTCGCTTGCGAGCGATCTGGGAGGTTTCCGAACTTCTCCCGCCAGGGGGGGGGGGATGTCCTGGAGGGCGATGCGTGTGCCTTACTGCGCGCGATGGGGCTTCAGCGCCCCTCGAGGGTTTGCCTGACTACCAACCCGAGCGCGACATGCCGGAGCCACCGCCGAAGCTCGAACGGCTGAAACCTCCCGAACCCCCAAACCCTCCAGACGAGCTGCTCCCTCCCCCGAAGCCCCCCGAGGACGATCCCCCAAAAATAGAAGATGAGCCCCCAAACACGGACGACGAACGGCGGCGTCGCCTCGCTTCTCGGCGCCTGCGCTCTGCCTCGGCTGCCCGCTGCGCAGCGCGGCGCCTGCGGGCCACCTCGGCGCGAGCCTCGGCCACCGCCTGCCGGGCTTGTCGGCGTGCGTCGTCCGCCAGGCGCTGGGTCTCCAAATATTTGCCACGCAGCAGGAGGTCCCTGGCCCGGTGGAGCGGCGTCGACCCCGGCGCCCCCGCGACAGTCACCCCATACTCCCCCGTCCAGGCCAATGCCTCGCGCACCGCCCCGGCGGCGACGCCGATGCTCGCCACGGCGGCATGGCCACGTTCGAGCTCGCCGCGCAACTCCGCCGCGCACCGGCCGGCGTTCA
>JANQMB010000088.1 GCA_028280355.1 Verrucomicrobiales bacterium | reverse complement strand
GTCCACCGAGGAAGGTGGACGACGCCCGGTAGATCGGCTGGCGGTTCGCCACCGCCTGCGTGGCGCTGCCGACGCCGCCGCTACCAGTGCTCGTCCAGTTGCTGACCGCCGTCCCGTCCCCTTGGGTGATGTCGCGGGCGTCGAGACCGAGGACGAGCGCCGCGTTGGCGCTCGTGGCGAGACCGACCCCCGAAAGGACGACAGGGAGCAGGACATTACGGAGAGATTTTGATAGGATCATTGTTTTATTTTTGTGTGTTGGAGGTCTCCATGAGATGTCGCTACTTTTCATGAAATCTGGTTTTAGGCGAAGTCCAACCGGGGTGCATTTCGACCAAAGGTGTATCAATCGGTAGCCGGCGCAGCCGATCTCGCGTACTCGCTGGGGGTGCGGCCGCTGGCATTTTTGAAAAAGCGGGCGAACTCCTGGCTCGAAGAGAAGCCCATCGTGTAGGCGACCGACTTCACCATCTGCCCCGGCTGGCGGAGGAAGCGCATCGCCGCATTCAACCTGGTCTGCCGGATGATGTCGGCGGGGGGCTTGCCGACCACCTCCTGGAACCGATGGGTGAGGTGGGCACGGGAGACGCGGAAGGCGTTGGCCAGATCGACCACCCGCAGCGGCGAGCGGTCGACCGTCTTGTGGATGTGGCGCAGGGCGCCGTGCACGAGGGGATCCGAATACTGGCGCCGCGAGCTCGACTTCCTCACCGCAACTTTGTCCGCACCCACCGCCACCACCCCCGGGACCTGCTCGCCGTTGAGCTGTTGGTCGAGCAACCGGGCCGCGCGGTACCCCAGTCTGCGGGCCGGGAAAGGCACCGAGGACAGCGAGGGGGTAGCCAGGGCGCAGTTCTTGTCGTCCCCGAGGGAGACCACCGCGACGTCAGCGGGTACGGCGGCGCCGGCGACGGTCGCCTCGCGGATGACCTCGACGGCGGCGGCACAGTCCGCCACGAACACCCCGAGCGACCCCTGGAGCCCCGCGAGACAACTCCGCAGCGCCGCGCGGCGGACGACCTCAAAAGGAACCCCCATGCCGCGCGCCAGCTCGGCGATCGACCTCTCGTAACCGTGACCCCCGCGACCGTGGAAAGCGAACTGCCGCACCCCCTGCTCGACAAAGTGCAAAGCCGCCACCTTGACCCTCGACTCGGCATCGAAGGTCACCGATGGCACGCCCTCCTCGGCACGACCAACCACCACGGCGTGGCGGCTGGACTCCATCAGGGCCTCCGCTGTCGCATCGTGGAGATCCGTTGCGAGCAGGCACCCGTCGCCCTCCCAAGATCGGAGATCTTCGATCTCGCGATAGCAGGGCAGGCCGACGCCGAACAGCTCCCAGCCGACGCGGTCACGCGCGTAATCGCGGATCCCCTTCAGGTAGCCGTGCAGGCGGTCGTCTTCGGCGTCGGCGAGGACGGCGATCCTCTGGGTGTCGAGGGCAATCACGGGGCTTGGCGGTCTTGTTGGTCGGCGGCGGGCGGCGAGGCGTAGGCGCGCAGTTCGCTCAGGCCCGCCCCACGGCCGTAGTGGGACTTGGCGACGAATTTGATGAAGCGCGCCCGCTCCCCCCCGAGGGATACCGGGACGAAGGGCGCCCCCACCTCCCCCACCCGTTCGAGGGTGCCGCTAGCGACCTCCTGGAACTCGGAGCCGTCCTCGGAGAGCAGCAGCTGGTAGTCCCTCGTCCCGCGGTCGATATGCCCGCCGTTCGCGGTGTTCTGAAGTTCCACGCGGTCGAGCTCCCGCGGTTCGCCGAGGTCGATCACGAAGTGGCCAGTGTCCTCTTCGGGGGTCAGCCAGCAGGAATACCGATCCCCGATGAAGACGTCGTCGACCAGCCCATCGACGACCTTCCCCCAGTGGAACACGCTGCCGTCCCCATAGCAGGGGCTACCGGTCGCCGGCTTGCCCAGGGCGATATTGCCATCGTCGGGGGAAGGCTGCGGCAGGGGGTGGGCGCCGTCCACGATCTCGGCCCGCAGCTCGGAGGGCATCGACGGCGGGAACACCCTGACCTCGTTGAGCCCGGCCCCCCTGTAGCGGGGCCGGGGTCCGCCAGAGGTGTAGTGGCTGGTGACGAGGACCTTCACAAAACGTGCCCGGACCGGCTGGAACACATAGGTTTCCGTAGGCGGCGAAGATTCGGCCCTCAGCTCGGATTCGATCCGGGGCAGGCGCCCGCCCCCGACCCGGTGGAAAATCTTGCCGTGCACCGAGACAAAGAGCTGGAAATCACGCGTACCGCGGTCGCCGTGGTGGCGGTTGCGGGTGTTCAGCAACTGCACGCAATCGAACGCCAACGGCTCGCCGAGGTCGATCACCACGGCGCTCAACGGCTGGCCATCGGGGGCCAGCCAGAACGACCAGTTCCCCGGCACGCCGGTATCGTTCACCCGCCCGTCGGTGACCTTCGCCACCGGGAAGACCTCGCCGACGCCCCAGACAAAGGACCCGTATCCGAACACCGGTTTGCCCAGGGCGACGTTATAGGCGTCCTGGGACCGGTATCTCTCGATGGCCGTCGTCTGCTCGTAGCGACTGAACTGCTGGAGCTGGATGGACTTCTCATCGATCGTCCGCGAGACGCTCACATAGTCGCCCTCGCCGATCAGCCCCCTGGCCTCGCCCTCGACGAGGATCTCGGAGGTCGACCCCGACCCCTGCCGGGTGGTCACCTTCACCTCGCCATCGAACACCTCGGACATCACCACCGGGTTGCCGAGGCGGTCTCTACCCACCCCGACACCGAAGCGGGTCCCGAGATCGATGAAGTCGCCCGCCTCCGTCCAGATGGTGAAGCCGTGCCCCTCCTCGTTGACCTCGACGTTCACCCTCCCCTCGTGGACCCGGACGAGCATCGGCGACACCGGTTCGAAACGGCAGGGCCCCTCGATGAACATCTGCACACCGGGGCCGATGTCGAGCCGGGCGAAGCCCTCACGCAGCGAATAGATCTGGCCGAGCAGTTCGTCGCCGAGCTCCGGGACCGGTGAACCGGAGACCCAGCGGGCACCGGAGGCCTGGGCGAGGATCGCCCCCGTGTCACCTCGAGCCACACCCGCCCCCGGGTCGAACGAGATCACCAACAGGGCTGCCGTGAGGGCACCGGCGAACAGCACCGCAGCGACCCCCCTCCACGTCCTCGCCCGTTCCCCGCGGCGGCGGAACAGGGCTTCCGTCTCCCTCCGATCCTCGGCAGAGGTCGACCCTGGAGACCCGAGCAGCCACCTCATCTGGGCGTGGAACCCGACCTGCGCGCGGTAGTACGCCCGCGCCTCCGGAGAACCCGCGAGCCGTTCGCGGAGCCGCTGGGCGCCGGCCTCGTCCAGGCGCTCGTCGATCAGGTCCTTGACCAGACCCTCGAGTTCCGGATCCCCGTCTGCTGCCGTTCTGCTCATGTCGTACTGGAAAGCTGCCGCTCCACACAGCGCATCAGCGCCTGGCGGATCCGGTACAGCGCCTGGGAAAGCGAGCCCACCGGGCGTTTGAGCGAGGCGGCGATATCCTGGACGGAGGCACCGTCGCGGTAGCGTTGGAGAACCAGCTCGCGCTTGTTCGAGTTCAACTTGGAGAGGCATTTCTCCAAGGCCTTCATCCGTGCGCCGTGGACGACCTCCTCGGCCTCGATCTCGCCCGCCATCAGGTCGACCAGCCCCTCGTCGAGCACCAGCCGGTCACGGGAGCGATCCCGCAACGCAGCCATGACCTGGAAGCGCGCGATCTGGCGAGCCCAGGGCATGAACTCGCGCGAGTGGTCGAACTCGTCGATCTTCCGCCACAACACGATATTGGTCTCCTGCAGGACGTCGTTGGCCAGGTTCGGGTCGGGCAGGAGCGAGTAGATGTACCGCCAGATCGAGCTCTGCATCGCGCTCAGCGAGGCGATGAACCGCTCCTGTTTCTGCCTGTCTGTCAGGTTCGACTCCAAGGGGATTGGGTAAGAAGTGCTATCTATACAGGTGTTACCAAAAAATTATCTAATCTCACCCAACTTTCCACGCGACCCCAGGAATACCGTGATCGGGGCACCGCCGACCGGGCTTGCCCCTCTAGACAACTCGCCCCAACACCCGGTCGTGGGGACGCGATGGCGCGGGCGACCCGATAGACGGTAGCCACGAGCGTGAGCGAGTGGGGCGTAAGCGAGTGGAGCCCCGAAACCCCATCGGCTCGCTCACGCTCCCCGCTACGTTCCAGCGCCCACCTTCCAGCCGGCGGCCGAGGGCGCCCCGATGCCCCCGCGCCCGCAGGCACGAACTTCCCCCACCGGCTCTACCAGCCCCTCTTCTAGCGATAGGGCCGCCGCTACTCCGCGGCCTTCTTCGGCACGCCGGCGGCCAGCTTCAGCAGGGTCTCGGTGGGCACGATCACCGGCATCACGCCGCCGTCGGCGCCCTTGCGGGCACCGACGCCGAGCAGCTCCCCCTTGAGGTTGAACACCGCGTTGCCCGAACCGATGCCGGCCGAAGGGACATACAGGAGCTGGGGCGACTCGACCACCGCGGCGATCTCGAACAGGGCGGCGGAGGCCTCACGCTGGAACGAGGCGGTCAGGCGCTGGATCCCCATCACGTCGTCGAGCAGCGCCGCCTTGGCCGAGGCCGGAGTCGGTTTGCCGAACTTCAGCGCACCCGAGGAATCGCCCCCCTTGACCCGGATGAACGCCAGGTCGAGGTCGGGGTCGGTGAGCAAGAGGTCGGCGTCGACCTCAGAGCCGTCGGCGGCGTAGATGGAGAGCCTGGACAGCTCCCCCTTGTCGCCGGCGCCCCCACCGACAGCCTGCTGGGCCGCGGCGACCACGGGGTTGGTGGGCGGCTCGATGGCGCTCAGGGCGGTGACCAGCAGACCCTCGCCGTCCAGCGAGATCGCCTGCGCGTCGAAGGTGAGGTCGGCGTCGCCGCGCTTGCGGGTCACCGAGACGCTAAAGGTGTGGTCCTTCTGTTCCTCGAAGACCTTGGCGGCGGCCTTCTGGATTTCGTCCGCCGTGGCGGCGGGGGCGGTCAGGGCGAGGGCGGCGGCCGGGATGGCGATGGTGCGAAAGATGGATTTCATAGCGGTTCGGGATGGGTGGAAGTTGAACATGGGGTCACTTCGCCGCGCCGACCTTCTCGGCGAGCGGGGCGATGCGGGAGGCGGGCAACAGGACGACGCCCGCCGAGGCGATCTCTTGTGGCGGCAGGCCGAGCGGCAGGACGCCGAGGCCGAGGAAGTTCGAGGAGCTGTCGAACGCCGCGAAGCCCGGCGCGCTGGCGGTGCCGGCCAGCTCGTAGAACAGCCCGGGGACGCGCAGCTCCTGGACGAAGCGCGACGTCCGGACGGTGATGCTGCGCTCGAAGATGGCGCCGAGCCGACCGATCTGCACCAGCTGACCAAACGGCGCCGGGGCGCCGGCCTCGGCCGGCAGGGCGACCGCCCCCCAAACCCCGGCGGGCGGCTCGGAAAGCTTGACCAGGGCCAACCCGGTGCCCTGGTCCTGCAGAGCGACCTCGGCCTCGTGTTCCCCGCCTTCGGCATCGATCACGGTGACGGAGAGGAATTTGGAATCGGCGCCGATCTTGATCGGCCCGAGCGGCGTCGCCTGCTCGATGCCCGCCGCCATCACCACCGCGGGGTTGATGGCCGCCAGCGGCACCGCGACGATCCCCGAGGGGTCGATCACCACCCCCTGCGAGGAGGTCTTCTGCTCGGTCTTCGGGATGCCCTGGATCTGCCCCTTCAGCGCCTCCGGCGCCTCGAGGATCTTCGGCTGGATCTCCAGGGTCGCCTCGACGGTCACCAGGGCATCGCCATGCTTTGCGGCCAGGCCCGCGGCGAGGTCTTTGGTGGCCTGGTCGGCGGCGCCGGCGGCGGGGGACAGGGCGAACGAGATCGCCAGCAACGACGGTAGCGGTAGGGTCTTCATGATCGGTAGGTTGTCGGGTGGGCTGGGGGTGGGAGACGGGGCGGCCAGTCGCCCTAACGCTGTGGCCAAGACGGCTCGACCTCGTAGAACGCGTGGCGCGCCCCGCGCTGGACGAAGAACACGGTGCGCTCGCTGCGCTCTTTCTTCAGGGTCTTGAGAACCCGCTCGAGCTCTGTGGCATCGGCGATGCCATGGCCGTCGATCGACAGGATCAGGTCCCCGCCACGCAGGCCGGCGAGCGAGGCCCAGCCGTTCGGCACCACCTTGACCACGCGCACCGCCTGAAGGTCAGCCGGCAGCCGCGCCGCGTCGCGCGTCGCCTGGGTGAGGTCGCGGGCTGTGAACTCGAAATGCGGGTCCTCCCACTCGGCGGCGTCGTCCTCGTCCTGCGGCCGTGCGAGCAACCCGGCGACGACGGTGAGCGTCCCGGAACCGCGGGCGACCTCGAGGGTCACCTCGGTGCCCGGCTGGCGCGCCGCCAGCGACTCGGTGAAAATGCGCAGGTCCTCGGGCCGCTTCACCGGCAGCACGCGGCCGTCGAGCTTGGTGATGACGTCACCCTCCCGCAGCCCGGCCTCGGCGGCCGGTCCGCCGGTGGCCAGCCGGGTGATGCGGACGCCGTTCTTCGTCTCGAGCCCGAGGGCGGCGGCCAGGTCGCTGCCGACCACCTGGAACGATGCCCCCAGCCAACCGCGGTCGGCGGTCAGCGGGTCCTGCGGCCTGGGCTCCGAGCCGACCTTGACCAGGGTGACCAGCTTCTCCCTCGCCAGCCCGCGCTCGAACTCGACCAGCGTCGCGCGCGGCTCGTCCATCTCCTCGGGGAGCGAGGCGTTGAAGGCCTCGAGGTCGGCGAGGGAGCCGATCTCCTCCCCGCCGATGGCGGTGATGATGTCGTTGGGCCGCAGCGGCGGCTTGGCCTGCGCCGCCGGCCCGCCGGCGCGCAGGGTGTGGACCTGGACGCCGCGGTCGTCCGGGCGCTTCATCTCGATGGCGCTCATCGGCGTCAGCTCGCGCGCCGTGATACCCCAGCGGACGTACTCCCTCTCGAAGCCGCGGGTCGGCGAGCGGGCGATCACGTCGACCGCCCAGCGCATCGGCTCCCCGTCGCGCTCCCCGGCCAGCTCGACCGAGGTCCCCGGCTTGCTGTTGAGCACCAGAGCGTTGAACACCGGGAGGTCCTCCGGCGAACGGCTGTCGGGGATGGCCTCCCCGCCGAAGCTGTGGATGAAATCGCCGGGGCGGACGCCGGCCCGGTCGGCGGGGCTACCGGGGAACACGCTGGCGACCAGGGCGCCGGAACGGTCTTTCATGGCCCGCAGCAGGGGCTGGATCTCGAGCCCGATCCAGCCGCGGGTGACGCTGCCGCTCTCGATCAGCTCGCGCGCCACCGCCTGGGCGAGGTCGCCGGGGATGGCGCCGCCGAGGCTGCCGATGCCGACCTCGTTGATGCCGATGATGAGGCCCTCCGAGTCCACCAGCGGCCCGCCGCTGTTGCCGCCAAAGATCACCGCGTCGTGGCCGATCCAGCGCACCAGCTCGCCGACCCTCTCACCGTCCAACATGAACCCGCCGCCCATGAGCTTGGGGGCGATCATCGCCGTGTTGGCCACGATGCCCAGGGTGACCGACTGCGAGAGCGCCGCCGGGCTGCCGAGCGCGAACACCTGGTCGCCGACCTTCAGGGTCGACGAGTCGCCGAACTCCGCCACCGGCACGGGCGCCTCGGGGTCGCGGCGCGCCGCGAGGTCGAGCTGGATCACGCACAGGTCGGAGAGCACGTCGGTACCGACCAGCTTGGCGGGGATCTCCTCGCGGGTGGCGAGGGTGCAGCGGAACCGGGTGCCGCGGCCGGCGACGTGATGGTTGGTCAGCACGTGCCCCTGCGGGGTGATGATGGCGCCGCTGCCGAAACCGCGGCTCTTGACCATGCGGCCACCCTTGCCGTCCTCCATCAGGACCTCGATCCGCACCAGCGCCGGGAGGATCTTCGCCTTCACCCGGTCGATCGCCGCACCGGCGGTGTCCGCCTCGCGGGCGCCGGCGGGCGAACCCGAGGCGGCGAGGAGGGTGGCGAAGATCAGAGCGGTGGGGGCTTTCATATCGATTTCTAGGTGGGGTTTAAGGGTCCGCCACCGGCGGCGGATCCCTGTGCAGGGGAGGACGCTGCCGGGGGGCGTTTTTGTCTCAGCTTCTCGCAGATCTCGGCAGATTCGCCCGGCCGCCCTGCCGGCCGCCCTTCGCCCCCCACCCGCTCGCGCTCGTGGCTACAGAAAACCGGCGCCGCGATCCCTCGCGGCGCCGGCCTGTAAAGAGTGTCTGCCGATAGCGGCAGGAGCTAGCCCTCCTCGCCCTCCTCGCCGGGGCGCCACTCCTCGGCGACCTGGAAGGCCTGCTCGAGCCCGACCAAGTCGGCGCTCGGGCGCAGCGCCTCGAAGGCGGCGGTCTCTTTCTTCAGCTCCTCCTCGCTGTAGGCCGCGGCCTTGATCGACAGGCCGATGCGGCGCTCCGCCTTGTCGACCTTGATCACCCGCGCCTCGACCTCGTCGCCGATATTGAGCACGTCCTTGACCTTGTTGACGTGCTCCTCGGAGAGCTGCGAGATGTGCACCAGGCCATCGACGTCGTCCTCCAGCTGCACGAAGGCGCCGAAGGTGGCGATCTTCGCGACCGTGCCCTTGACCAGGTCGCCGACGTTGAAGCGGCCGCCGATCTCGTCCCACGGATCGGGCTCCATCTGCTTCACGCCGAGGCTGATGCGCTGGCTGCCCTTGTCGATCTCGAGCACCACGGCCTCGATCTCGTCGCCCTTCTTGAGCATCTCGCTCGGGTGGTTGATCTTCCGGGTCCAGCTCAGGTCGGAGACGTGGACCATGCCGTCGATGCCGTCCTCGAGCTCCACGAAGGCGCCGTACGGCGTCAGGTTGCGGACCTCGCCCTTGATGGAGCTGCCGACCGGGTAACGGATGTCGACCTCGTCCCAGGGGTTCGGCTCGAGCTGGCGGACGCCGAGCGAGATCTTCTGCTCCTCCTTGTTGATCGCCAGCACCACGGCGCCGATCTCCTGGCCCATCTCCAACACGTCGGAGGGCCGGGTGATGCGCTTGGTCCAGGACAGCTCGGAGACGTGCACCAGCCCCTCCACGCCCTCGGCGACCTCGACGAAGGCGCCGTAGGGGACGAGCTTGGTGACCTTGCCGTCGACGCGGCCGCCGACCGGGAACTTGGTCTCGATGTCCTCCCAGGGGTTGTCGGTGAGCTGCTTGAGGCCGAGCGAGACGCGCTCCTTCTCCTTGTCCACCTCGAGGATCTGCACGGTGACCGGCTGCGCGATGGTGAGCATCTCGCTGGGGTGGTTGATGCGGCCCCAGCTCATGTCGGTGATGTGCAGCAGGCCGTCCATGCCCTTCAGGTCGACGAAGGCGCCGAAGTCGGTGAGGTTCTTCACCATCCCGTCGACGGTGTCGCCGACGTTGACCTCCTCCAGGAACTGTTGGCGCAGCTCGGCGCGCTCGGCCTCGATGACCTCGCGGCGGCTGAGCACCACGTTCTTCCGCTCGTCGTTGATCTTGACGATCTTGAAATCGTAGACGTTGCCGACGTACTCGGTGAGGTCCTTCGGCGGGATGATGTCGATCTGCGAACCGGGCAGGAAGGCCTCGACGCCGACGTTGACCATCAGGCCGCCTTTGACCACGGCCTTGACCTTGCCTTTCACCAGGCCGCCGTCGTGGAAGACCTTGGCGATCTTGTCCCAGTTCTGCTTGTGGGCGGCCTTCTCCTTGGAGAGCACCACCATGCCCTCGTCGTTCTCGAGGCGCTCGAGCAGGACCTCGATCTCGTCGCCGACGGAAAACTCCTCGTCCTCGAACTCGGACACCGGGATGGCGCCCTCAGATTTGTAACCGATGTCCACCAGCACGACCTGTGGTTGGACCTCGAGGATTCGACCCATCACGATCGAACCTTCGCGATACTCGCGGAAGGATTTGTCAATTAGACTGAGCAATTCAGCACTCATAAGATTGGGTTTGTAAGGTTGGGTTGTTGGTTGACCGACAACGTCGTCACCCCGGAATTTCGACCCGCCCGGCCACCGGGGCACCTTTCAAGGCCGGACGGGAGGGGCGAGATTCTAAGGCATCTGGCGAGATGCGCAAGCCCTATCCCCCAGGGACGCCCCGGGGCGCCCGGGGGGGCAGGCCGGCGGCTCAGGCGACCCGGATCCGCGCCTTGGCCATCGACCAGACGACCATCGACAGCCCGAAGAGGTAGAGCAGCAGGCCAGACCACAGCGAGATGCGGGTGAGGCGCACGATCTCGGAGTCGTCGACATCCAGCGACCAGCCGGGGGCGGAGGAGTCCCCCATCTCGAATCGGGTGCCGGGGTTCAAGGCCTCTGCGGCGCCGGCGAAATGGGCGAGGAAGTCGGCGTGGGTGCGGGTGGCGAGGTTCCGGTCGGTGGTCACGAGGACGCTGGAGAACTGCCGCCTGAGCGCCCCCGGGGCGCCCCCGTCCTCCTCCCAGCGATGGGCCCGCACGAACTCCGCCGGCTCGGCGATCGCCAGCCCCGCGACGTTGTCGACCAGCCCCCCCATCATCTCGCCGAGCGGCCTCCGCCCGCTGCCGTAATCGCGCACCTCCATCGGGATGGTCGAGGTGTACACCGTCTCCGCCTGCGACGCCCGCCACAGGAAGACGCCCAGCACCAGCGGCGCGACCAGGAGGAAGCACAGGCCCGCGAACAGGCTGCGCCTCATGTCGGCCAGGGCCCAACGCACGAAACCCTCCGACCTGTCGGCCAGGTTGCGGAACCCGCAACCGCCGCGCGACACGCGGTTCTGGGTGGTTAGGGAAGCGCCGGCCATCTTATCGGATCAGGTGGGCGCGCACGTCAGGCCGCGCCGGCATGCGGCGCCCTCGCCCGGCCCGCGGCCGGGCGGCGGCGGATCGTCACCAGGAAGGTCAGCAGCCCGAAGGCCAGGAGGTTGGTGCTGGACAGCTCCGGCACGGCGACCGCACCCGCCACGCTGACGCTGCCGAAAGTGACCGTCAGGCCGTCCGGGGACACCGAACCCACCACCGTCTCCCCGGCCGCCGCGGTGGCGACCGACCAGGTCTGTGGCAGCCCCTGCGCGTTGCCCGAGTCGGGGTAGAGCCAACCGGTGGAGTTGGTCATCAGGATCCACTCCCCCGCACCCTCCTCGGTGCGGTTGTCGTAGCCCCAGACATATCCCCGCGCGCCCATCGCGAAGGGGCCGTTGTTGTGTTCGAGTTCGAGCTCCGAACGGAAACCCGCCTGGTCCCCGAAGATCGACGAGATCATCGTGAACGGCGTCTTCGCCTGCGGGAGGGGCTGGCCCGCCGCATCGTTCACCAGCACCCAGTGGTCGAGCCACTGGTCGGTGTTGTCGGCCGTCGGGACGAAACCGTCGGTGAATGTGCCCAGCTCGAAAAAGATGCCGGAGTCGGTGGGCGCCAGCGTCGTCCCGTCGCTGAGGTAGAACGGCAGGCCGGGCAGGCCGCCGCCCGAGAACCTGATCGTCACCGCCCCGTCGGCGGGCTGCGCGCAGAGCACGCCGGTGACGGCGAGCGCCAGGAGCGAGGGGTGGAGGCGGGGTATATGTAACTTGCGAGGTGCGAATTCCATGGAGTGCGATACGGCTTTAGTTGGTCGGGTTAGTGGTTTGGCTCCATGGTGGTGAGATCGAAATGCGCGACGCGGAAATCGGGCGCGAACCGATCCGCCTCGCGGGGGGGGCGGACCCTCCTCGGGACAGCCCCTTCCCGGGCGACGCGCGTCCGGGACTCGTTGAACAGGGCGTAGTCAGATACCTTCCCCCGGTCGGGATCGGCGACGTCCAGCGTCAGCTCCTGAACCCGCCCGACAACCGCATCGAAGGTCTTGTCGGGATCGACCTGAACCCGACGCATCTGGAAATAGGTCAGAAAGAGAGAGGATGCCAACACCAGCACCAACCCACCCCAAGGGCGGCACATCCGGCGCGCCACCTTCTGGCGACGCGTCAGACGCACCGGTTGGGTGCGATGAAGCTCAAAACTGCCTGTTCGGGTCAAACGGGGCATCGGCCGATTTCTCAAAAGTCCCAGTGACCCGCCCCACCCAATCCCCAATCAAGGAAACCGGGCAAAACAGCACCACCAGAACTCTACTATAGTCAAAATGAATATAGTTTCAATAATTTCTATAGAATAATTTAAGATCGGGTAAACGAGGTCTCTCGTTTCGAGCTTCTGCGACTCGAAATCGCGAACGTTCGCAGCGATGAGCAGCTTCCCGCACTGCGGCGGTACTACCGATCCCTCGCTGTCCCCACCCCGGGTTACCCACCAGCGAGCTCCGCGCCGCCCCGCCATCGATCCTGTCCGACCCGATTTTCCAACGCCCGGAGAAGGCGGGGATCCCCAAGAAATAGGGGGGGCTCAGAAAACAGGGGATCCGACGCCGCCCAAAAACGCTGGCAACCCCGCAAGGATTCGAACCTTGACTAGCGGAACCAAAATCCGATGTGCTACCGTTACACTACGGGGTTACTTGGCGTGGGCGGGAAGCTAGCCACTTCCCGTCGGAGATCAAGGGCAGCGTTTCGGGCGGCTGGCGACCCTTCCCTGGCCCCCCGCCTCCCTCGGCCTGGTTGATCCCAGACCCGGGAAGTTCGCCGGTCCGCGGGCGGTCGTCGAGCGGGAAAAGGGCGCTGGGCGGACCGCCCCTGGCACCCCTCCCCCATATCGCGGCCGGCCCGCTCAATCCTGCCTGCGGATCAGCGAGCGCCCGGTCATCGCCGCCGGCGCCTCCAGCCCGAGCATGTCCAACAGGGTGGGGGCGATGTCGGCGAGGATCCCGTCGTCGAGGGCCACGTCCCCGGAGTCCGCCGCGACGTAGGCGAGGTGGACGAGGTTGGTGGTGTGGGCGGTGTGTGGCGAGCCGTCCGGTTTGACCATCAGCTCGCAGTTGCCGTGGTCGGCGGTGATCAGCGCCTTGCCGCCGAGTTTGGTCACCTCCTCGAGCACCTGCTCCAGGCAGCGGTCGATCGTCTCCACCGCCTCGACCCCGGCCTCGACAACCCCGGTGTGGCCGACCATGTCGGGGTTGGCGAAATTGAGGACGACGAGGTCGTAGTCCTTGAGCCGCGCGACCACCTCCTCGGTCACCTTGGGGGCGCTCATCTCCGGCTGCAGGTCATAGGTGGCCACCTTGGGCGAGGGCACGATCACCCGGTCCTCGCCCTCGAAGGGCGTCTCTTCGCCACCGTTGAAGAAGTAGGTGACGTGGGGGTACTTCTCGGTCTCCGCGATGCGCAGCTGGTTGAGGCCGGCGGCGCTGACGACGGCGCCGAGCACCCCATCGAGCTTCTCCGGCGGGAACACCACCGGACAACCATACGACTCGTCGTATTCGGTCAGGGTGTAGTAGGCCACGGCCGGGCGGGCGCCGCGCTCGAAGCCGTCGAAACCATCGAGGAGGAAGGCCTCGGAGAGCTGCCGCGCGCGGTCGGCGCGGAAGTTGAACCAGAGCACCACGTCGCCGTCGCGGACGCGCTGGGAGCCGTGGTCGAGGAAGGTCATGGCGGGCAGAAACTCGTCGGTCTTGTCCGCCGCGTATTGCCCTTTGACCGCCTCCGAGGGCAGCACGTCACGGGGCTCCCCCACGCCGTGCACGATCGCGTCCCAGCCGATCTTGGTGCGGTCCCAGCGGCGGTCGCGGTCCATGGCGAAATACCGCCCGACGACGGTGGCGATGCGCGCCCCGACCTCGCCCAGCCTGTCCTCGCAGTGCGAGAGGT
>JANQMB010000059.1 GCA_028280355.1 Verrucomicrobiales bacterium | reverse complement strand
AGGGACGGCGAGATGGTCGACATCATGTACATGAAGCTCAACAAGGTGGTCGACATGATCCGCGGCAAGAAGGGCACCGAGGTCGTGCTGAAGGTGATCCCGGCCGACGCCGCCGACGACTCGATCACCAAGCGCATCGTCATCACCCGCGACGAGGTGAACCTCAAGGACAAGCTCGCCAACGCCGAGCTGATCGAGATCGCCGACCCCGAGGGGGGCGAGAAGCGCCGCATCGGCTGGATCAACCTCTATGCCTTCTACGCCGACATGGAGCGCGGCACGGTGAGCTGCAGCACCGACGTGCGCCGCCTGCTCGACCGCCTGATCGAGGAGGGCATCGAGGGCCTGGTGGTCGACCTGCGCGGCAACGGCGGCGGCTCCCTCGAGGAGGCGATCGAGATGACCGGGATGTTCATCAAGGAGGGGCCGGTCGTGCAGGCGAAGAACGCCAAGGGCAAGATCACCGACCGCCGCTCCAAGAACCGCTGGGCGGTCTACGAGGGCCCGATGGTCGTCCTCACCGACCGCGCCAGCGCCTCGGCCAGCGAGATCTTCGCCGCCGCCCTGCAGGACTACGGGAGAGCCGTGGTGGTCGGCGACAAATCGACCTTCGGGAAGGGCACCGTGCAGACCGTGATGCCGGTCGCCCAGTTCATGCCCATGATCTTCCCCCGTGACACCAAGGGGCGCGCCGGCGCCCTCAAGGTCACCATCCAGAAGTTCTACCGGATCGCCGGCGGCTCCACACAGCTCAAAGGGGTCGTCCCGGACATCATCCTGCCGTCCTACTCCGACGAGGCGGAGACCGGCGAGGCCTCCCTGCCCAACGCCCTCGAGTACGACACGATCCGCAAGCTGCGCTACGAGGAGAACGACAACGGCGCCCTCGTCGGGCCGCTCAGGGCCGCCTCCGAGGCCCGCGTTGCGTCCGCGAAGGAGTTCCAGTATCTCGTCGAGGACAACACCCGCATCAAAGAGCTCAACGAGCGCAACAGCGTCTCGCTCAACCTCGAGAACCGCCTGGCGGAGAACGAGAGGGAAAAGCAGCGCCGGCGGGACCGCAACGCGGCCAGGGTGGAGAGGTTCGCCGAAGTCGAGAAGGCGGAGAAGGGGCGATACGGCGTCTTCCGGCTGACGCTCGACAACGTCGACGACGAGGAGCTCGTCGCGGTCGACAACTTCAAGGAGGATGACTCCGTCACAATGATCCGGGCGGAGAGCAAGGAGCAGGAACTCGTCGAGAAGGCACCCGACTACCCGCACTTCCTGACCCCGACCAAACGCGAGGCGCTGAACATCGCCTCCGACCTGATCGCCGCCTCGAAGGGGCTGCGCACCGCGCACGCCTCGCCCGGCAAACAGGGGACCGGCTCCTGACCCGCGCCTCCCCGGAGGACTTCCACACCGGTCGCTTTTATGCTTCTCCGCCCGGGCCGGGGCGGATTAGCATGCGCCCCATGCAGGCCGGCGTCACCGTTATCGACCACCCGCTCGTCAAGAGCCTCCTGTCGCGGCTGCGGGCAGCCGACACCTCCCCCGGCTCCTTCCGGCGCCACCTCCACGAGATCTCGAGGCTGATGACCTTCGAGGCCACCCGGGGGCTGGGCTCGCGCGAGGTGCAGGTACAGACCCCGCTCTCGGAGGCCACCGGCGCCGAGCTCGTCCGGCCGGTCGTGCTGGTCCCGATCCTGCGCGCGGGGCTCGGCATGCTCAACGGCATCCTCGATATCCTGCCGGACGCCCAGGTCGGCCACATCGGCATGGCCCGCGACGAATCCACCCACCGGCCGGCCACCTACTACTGCAACGTGCCGGCCGACATCGGCGCCGCGGACGTGCTGCTCATCGACCCGATGCTCGCCACCGGCCACAGCAGCGCCGGGGCGGCCGCCCGCCTGAAAGAGCAGGGCGCAAAGAACCTCCGCTTCGTCTGCCTAGTCGCCTGCCCCGAGGGGATCGCACACTTCACCGGCGAACATCCCGATATCCCCGTGGTCACCGCGGCCATCGACGATAGGCTGGACGAAAACGCCTACATCGTCCCCGGCCTCGGAGACGCCGGGGACCGCTACTTCGGGACCCCGTAGAACTCCCAACTTCGAATTGGGAGTTCGATGTTCGATGTTGGACGTTCGGAGCCGCAGGCTCCCCTCTAGCGCCCGCCCTTGAGAATGGCGATGAATTCGCGCATCGCCGGCGATGTGGCACGGGTGCGCTTCTGCACCAGGCCGAGCGGCCGCACGAGGGACGGGGCGCGCAGCGGGATCGCGCGCAGGCTACCGGCCTTCACCTCGCCCTCGACCGAGTTCTTCGGCACGATCGAGATGCCGTTCTCGATCTCCACCGCCCGCTTGACAGTCTCGATGTTGTCGAACTCCATCTCGCGGGTGACCTTGACCCCGGCGTTCTTCATCTCCTTGTCCAACGCCTTGCGGGTGGGCAGGTCGGGCTCGAAGGAGATGAATTTCTCGCCGTTGAGGTCCGCCAGCTTCAGGGTCTTGCGGCCGCCGAAGCGGTGCTCCGGCGGACAGATGCAGACCAGCTTGTCGGTGGCGAACTCGTCGATCGCTATCCCCTTGCGCTTGGCGGGGTAGGCCACGATGCCGAGGTCGGCCGTGCCCTCGATCACCTCGTTGTAGACCTGGCTGGAGCGAAGGTAGTCGACCGTCACCTCGACGTCCGGGAACCGCTCGCGGTAGTGTTTGATGAACGGCGGGAGCTCGTGCAGCCCGAGCGAGAAGACGGTGGCGACGCGCAGCTGCCCGACCACCCTGTTCTGCATATCGTGTATGCGGTCGCCGATGCTGTTGTAGATATCGAGGATGTCACGGGCCGCCTCGAGGAAGATCTTGCCCTCCGGGGTCACCGAGAAGTTCTTCTTGCCGCGCTCGACCAGGACCACGTCGAAACGCTTCTCCAGGGACCTGACCTGCTGGCTGACGGCGCTCTGGGTGATCCCGTTGAGCTTTGCTGCGTTGGAGAAACTCGCGGTTTCGATCAGGTCGCTGTAGACTTTGAACGTTTCGACTTGCATGGATATCCTGTTGGGTTGGGGGGGATGGGGAGCGCCTCCCTACCTTCGCACGGCCCGTCAGTCAACAAGTAATCACCCCGATGTCTTCGATTCCCGAATCTTATGCCGACGTCAAGGCCCGCATCGCCGGGGCGGCGCAGCTCGCCGGGCGCCCGGCAGACGACGTCGAACTAGTCGCGGTGAGCAAGACCTGGCCAGCCGAGACGGTCGCCGAGCTCGCCGGTTGTGGCCATGACCTGTTCGGCGAGAACCGCGTCCAGGAGATCGAGGCCAAGGCGCCCTCGCTGCCGTCGAAGCTCCGCTGGCACTTCATCGGGCATCTGCAGAAGAACAAGGTGCGCAAGGTCCTGCCCCTCGTGGAGGCGATCCACAGCATCGACTCGGCGGAGCTGGCGCAGCGCACCGACGGGATCGCCCGCGAGCTGGGCCTTTACCCGAAGGTCTACCTGCAGGTCAACACCGCCGCGGAGTCCAGCAAGTTCGGCTTCACCCCGGACGGGCTGCGCGCCGGGCTGGAGTCCCTGCTCGCCCTGGAGCGGCTGGAGATCGTCGGGCTGATGGCCATCCCCCCGGTCGCCAGGCGGCCAGAGGACGCCCGCCCGGATTTCGTCGCCCTGCGCGAGCTGCGCGACGAACTGGCCGACCGCTCCGGGACCCCGCTGCCGGGGCTGTCGATGGGGATGAGCCACGACTTCGAGGTCGCCATCGCCGAGGGGGCGACGGTCGTCCGCGTCGGCTCGTCGATCTTCGGCAGGAGGCCAAAACCGCCCCGGCGCTAGCCCGGGGATCTCCCGCCGCCCCTAGCTGCCCGCAGCCCGCGCCAAGCTCAGCACGCGGCCGTCGTCGAGCCGCTCGACCAGCACCTCGCGCGGCCGCAGTTCGAGGATGCGGAAGGGCACCGCGGTCCCGCCTGCGCCGATCTCGAAGGTGTCGCCGCGGCGGCCGCGGAACGACCTCCCCCGCGCGTCGCGGAACTCGACGTAGGTGAAGGCGGACAGACCTGGGTCGTCGGCGCTCATCACGAACTGCTGCCCGCTGCGCATGTCGCGGACGGTGGCGCGCTCGACGGCCACCGGCGCGCCGCCGCGCTCTTTCGTCGATGTGAGCCTGCGATCGACAGCCACGATCTCGAACGGCGTGCCGGGCACCTGCTCGCCGACCCCGACACGCACCAGCCGGTGCCCGCCATACAGCAGCCGGAACTCGGTCTGTCCGGCGTCCGAATCGACCGACTCCAACGCCGCGGGGACCTGCTCCTCGCGGTATCGGGCGACCGCCAGCGGCCGCTCGGTATCGGGATCGCCCTCCAGGCGCGCCCCGCGCAGCTGCCAGACCTCACCCGGCCGCTCGACCTCGGACTCCGCCAGGACGGCGACCGGCTGACCGGCCAGGTCGACCTCGGGCGGCCGCCGCAAGAGCGCCTCGATCTCGGGCTGCCCCCCCCGGTGGGCGAGCTGGGCGGCCGTCATCCCGTCGGCGTCGGTGGCGAAACGGTTGGCGCCGTGCTGGAGGAGCAGCTCGACCGACTCCCGGTGGCCACGCCCGGCCGCCAACATCAGCGCCGTCTGCCGCTCCGGCGTCCTCCGGTAGACATCCGCCCCCGCCTCCAACAGGCGGTCCAGCACCCCGACGTCACCCCCGACTGCGGCCAGCAGCATGGCGGCGTCGATCTCCCCCGCGTCGCTGACGGGGATGAGCTCACCGACAGCATCAGGGTATCCGTGATATGCCGCGATACGCAGGGCCGTCCAACCCTCCTGGTCGCGGTGCCGGGGATCCGCCCCCGCATCGAGCAACGCCCGGACAGCGACGAGGTCGCCCGCCTCCGCCGCACCGATCAAGGCCGTGCGCAACCCCGGCCCCAGCTCGGCGACGCTCGCCCCGCCGCCAAGCAACAGCTTCACCACCGCCCCGTGCCCGCGCTCCGCCGCCAGCAGCAGGGCACGGTCCCCGAACTGGTTCTCGGAGTCCACCCCCATCCCCGCGGCCAGGTAAGAACGCAACACCGCCACCTTCCCGTCACGGGCGGCGCGCAGATAGTCGTCCACCGTAAACGCGTAGTCCGCGTCGAACAGCTCGCGGACCGCCGACTCCTGCTGGTCACGCGCGCAACCGACGAGCAGGCAGACCACGACGGCGGCCGCGCCCATCCAGCCGATCCGCCATTGCCAGCCCATCATCCCACCACCGTACCGCCACAACCTTTAAGATCAACGGATAATCAATATTAGCTAGACACCGACGATCCGGCGCCCGCGTCCCTCCGGGGTTCAACCTCGGACGCCCGACGTTCGCTGCATCGTTGGTGTAGCCGATGCACTGGGGGGTAGCCACGAGCGTGAGCGAGTGGGGAACTGGCTCCTGTCGACTCGCTCACGCTCGTCGCTACCTTCCCACCTCTGCCGGATGCGTTCGGCGACACCCGCCTTTGCGTGAACACGCCCTATGCCAATATCCCTTTCACCACCTTGCCGTGCACGTCCGTAAGCCGGAAGCGCCGGCCCTGGTATTTGAAGGTCAGTCGCTCGTGGTCGATGCCGAGCAGGTGGAGCACGGTGGCGTGGAAGTCGTGTACGTGCACCGGGTCGCGGTCGATGTTGTAGCAGTAGGGGTCGGTTTCGCCGTAGCTGGTGCCGCCCTTCACGCCGCCGCCCGCCATCCACATCGAGAAGCAGCGCGGGTGGTGGTCCCGCCCGAAGTTGTTCCCGCTAAGTTTCCCCTGGCAGTAGTTGGTGCGCCCGAACTCCCCGCCCCAGATCACCAGGGTGTCCTCGAGCAGGCCGCGCTGCTTGAGGTCGGCAACGAGGGCCGCGGTAGGCTGGTCGGTCTCTGCACACTGGGTGCGGATGCCGCCCACCAGGCCACCATGCTGGTCCCAGCCGGGGTGGTAGAGCTGGATGAAGCGCACGTCCCGCTCCGCCAGCCGCCGCGCCAACAGGCAGTTGGCCGCGAAGCTCCCCGGGTTGCGCACGTCCTTGCCGTAGGTTTCCAGCACGTGTTCCGGCTCGTCGCTGAAGTCGGCCACCTCGGGGATCGAACTCTGCATGCGGAAGGCCAGCTCGTACTCGGCGATCCGCGCCTCCACCGCCGCGTCGCCCTCCGACGACGGCGCGGCACGGTGCAGCTCGCCCAGGCGCCCGAGAAGCTTCTCCCGCCCCTCGCGCGACACCCCGGACGGGTTGTTGAGATAGAGCACCGGGTCCTTGCCCGAACGGAAGCGCACCCCCTGGTGCTCGGAGGGCAGGAAGCCGCTGCCCCAGAACCGCGACACCAGCGGCTGGCCGCCCTTGTTCTTGGTCACCAGCACCACGAAGGAGGGCAGGTCGCGGTTCTCCGCGCCCAGACCATAGTTCAGCCAAGAACCCATGCTCGGGCGGCCGGGGAACTGCGAGCCGGTCTGCAGCATGGTGACGCCCGGGCCGTGGTTGATCGCCTCGGTGTACATCGACTTCACCACACAGATGTCGTCGGCGATCTTCGCCGTGTGGGGCAGCAGGTCGCTCATCCACTGCCCGCTCTCGCCGTGTTGGGCGAACTTGAAGGGCGAGCCGACCAGCGGCAGGGACGACTGGTTGCCCGACATGCCGGTGAGCCGCTGCCCCTTGCGCACCTCGTCCGGGAGCTGCTGGCCATGCTTCTCGTTGAGCAGCGGCTTGTAGTCGAGCATGTCCATCTGCGACGGCCCCCCGCTCTGGAACAGGTAGATGATCCGCTTGACCCTCGCCGGCAGGTGCCCCCCATCGAGCACGCCCGCGGCGCGGGACTCGCCGGCCATCATGTCAGCCAGGGCGACGGAGCCGAACCCCATCCCGAAGCGGTTGAGAAACTGGCGCCGGCCCATCCCGAAATCGACTTCGGAACCGGTGCAAAGCGGCTGGGTCTTTTTTCTGCTCATGCTCTTCTAACTACTATTGCGATCTCGCGGTGGCTGCAAAACCCCCTCAATGCTTGGCGACGCACTCCCAGAGGTTGAGCAACGCGGCGGCGAGGACGGCCCCCGCGGCGGCGGCGTCCTTGGCGAGGGCGCCGTCCGCCTTCGCGTCGCCGGTCTTCAACAGCGCCTCGGCAGCGGCGGGGTCCGCCGCGAAAGCCGCCCGCTGCTCCCCGTAGAGCTTCGTCATGATCTCCAGCTCGGCGGCGACCGGCCGCCGGCCGGTCGCGGTGCGAAACATCTCCCCGAACATCGCCTCGCCCGGCCCACCGTGTTTGGCGAGCATCTTCGCCGCGAGGACGCGGGCCGCCTCGTTGAGCTGCGGGTCGTTGAGCATCACCAGGGCCTGCAGCGGTGTCGAGGTCCGCTCGCGGCGCACCGAACAGACGTCGCGCTTCGAGGCGTCGAGCGCCATCATCACCGGCGCCGGGCCGGTGCGCTTCCAGTAGGTGTAGAGGCTGCGGCGGTAGAGCCCTTCCCCCCGGTCGCGGCCCATCGGTTTGAAGGACTCGGTCAGCTCGTATGGCTTCGCCGGGGCGCCGCCCACCCGTTCCGAGAGCAGGCCCGACACCGCCAACCACTGGTCGCGGATCATCTCGGCCGGGAGGCGGTGGCGCGACGAGCGCGACAGGAGCCGGTTCTCCGGGTCGCGGGCGA
>JANQMB010000032.1 GCA_028280355.1 Verrucomicrobiales bacterium | reverse complement strand
GATCGTCGGCACCTCCCGCGGGCCGGTCGGCAAGTGGGAGGAGGCGCGGGAGCGGCAGGACGCGGGCAAGCGCCAGTTGCCTTCGCTGGCGGCCACCGGGACGATCGCCTCGCTCAGCGGGGCGCTGGCGCACCATCTCGAGGCCTCCGGGACCTGTCTGACGCTGTCCTCCACCTGTGCGTCGGCGGCGGCGGCGATCGCCCTCGGCGCTTCGCTGGTGGAGGCCGGCACCGCCGATGTCGCCGTCGTGGGCGGGGCCGAGGCGCCGCTCAACCCGCTCATGCTCGGGCTCATGCGCGCCGCCAACCTGCTCGGCCCACACGAGGAGCCGGCCCGTTCTTGCCGCCCCTTCGACCAGACCCGCAATGGTCTGGTGGTCGGCGAGGCGGGGGCGATCCTCATCTTGGAGTCCCGCGAGTTCGCGATGCGGCGCCACGCCCGCCCCCTCGGCAGGCTCAGCGGATGGGCGACCGGCTTGAGCCATAGCGGCAAGACGGGAATCGACGACGGCGGCGAGGGGTTGGCCGGCGTGATCGGCAGGGTGCTCGGGCAGGCGGGGGTCGCGCCGGAAGAGGTCGGCTACCTCAACGCCCACGGGACAGGGACGCTGCTCAACGACCTCGCCGAGTCGAAAGCCATCCGCACCGCCTTCGGCGACCAGTCGCCCCCGGTCAGTTCGACGAAACCCGTCACGGGGCATTGCCTCGGGGCGACGCCCGCGCTGGAGGCGATCCTCTGCCTCATGGCCCTCCACCACGACAAGATTCCGCCGACCGCGAACTACCTGAACCCGGACCCGGCGATCGGGCTCGACGTCGTGCATGGCAGCGCCCGGGCCGCCTATCTCGAACACGTGTTGTCCACCTCCCTCGGCTTTTGGGGCAATCACGCCTCGCTCCTCTTCTCCAGCATCTGAGCCAGCTCCCCGCGGCGCACCTTGCCCAAGGCGGTGCGCGGGATAGACGGCACTTCGACCCCCTGGAGAATGCGTTCGTAACCCGCCACGCGGCTGTTGAATTCGGCCAGCAGGTCGGCCGTCCCCAACTCGACCCCGATCGGGTGGACGAGAACGAGCCGCTTGCCGGCCCGCGCGTCAGGCACGGCCGCCACCGCGCAGTCCGCGTCGGTCAGTTCCTCGACCAGGGACTGTAGCGCGCCGAGATCGACGTTCTCCCCCAAAACCTGCACCACGTCGCCCCGGCGTCCGAGCACGGTCACCCGGTGGCCGTCCAGCTGTGCCCTATCAGAGCTCTCAAACCAGCCCCCCTCATCGAAGGGGCGCCGCCACCGCCAGCCGCCGCCGGCGAAGGTCAGGTAACCGCTGAACAACGCCGGGCCCTTGAGCCGCAACGTGTCGCCGCCGATGCGGGCCTCCCAGATCGGCAGGAGCTCGCCGTCGATGGCGACGGTGGAGCCCGCCTCGGTCATCCCGTAGGCATCGAACACCGGCCAGCCGAGCTGTTCGGCCTCGCCGCGCAGCTCCCCCGATAGAGGCGCACCCCCGACGAGCACGGCGCGGACCGAGCCGGGTGGTCCCTGGCGCAACGCCACCAGGTCGTAGAGCTGGGTCGGGACCAGCGAGCAAAGGCTCACCCCCTCAAGCGAACGCAGGCAATCGGCCGCCGACCACCCCCCGAGCATCTCCCGCAGCGTCGCCCCCGCAAGAGCGGTGCGGACGCCGATCCCATAGCCGCCCACGTGGTAGTCGCCAAGTACGCGCAGCCAGACGTCCGACGCCGACACCGAGAAGCGTTCGTTGACCGCCGCCGCAGAACACTCGAGGGCGGTACGCGACAAGGCCACCCACTTCGGCTCGCCCTCCGTCCCCGAGGTCTGGAAGATCACATGGCCCTCGAGCCCGTGCTGTCGGGCCGCCTCTAACACGGGTTCCAGGTCCGTGCCGAAGGCCGGGTTCGCTTTCGCCTCGTTGCTCAAAGCGCCCTCCATTCCAACCGGGCGAGCTCCTCGTCCATCCCCAGGCCACAGCCGCCCGCCCAGTCCGTCTCCCCGAGCCCGCAGGCCACCAGCTCGCCGGAGAAGGTCGCCGCCCGGTAGGCCGCGTAACGCCGGCCGAGTTCGTGGTCCATGTTGTGGGTGATGCAGAAGCGGTCGCCGGTCGGCGGATCCGGGGTGAGCGCCGGCTTCCACACCCGGACCACGAACCCGCGCGTGGCGTCTGCGGGGCCGCGGTCGAGCGCGAAGCGCAGCCCGCTCTCGGCCTGCAGTTCCTCCCAGAGCCCCGGGTCGTAGGGCACCGGGTCCTCGACGAAGTCGATCTTGGCGCGCGCAGGTTCGCTGAGCGATGCGGCGAAGCGCCTGAACCCGTCGGCGTCGAGGGTGGCGTTGAAGTCGACCCTGACCCGCGCCACCCCGGCGAGCGCCTCGACGAGCGCTGCCGACTTCACCTTGACCAGGCTGACCTCCGCCGCCCGGGTCAGCGTCCCTGTCCCGATCTCTTCGACCAGCAGGTGGCTGGCCGGAACCTTGAGTCCAGAGAGTAGCTCCCGCCGCTCCCTCCGCGCTGCCGAATCGATCTCGCAGCAGCGCAGGCATGCTTCGCCGGGGGGCATTGGGGAGCCCCGGCGGAGGGCCTCGAGCTGCGCCTCCAGCGGCTCGTCGCCGAGTTTGGGCCACGGTTGCAGACAGCCGTAGCCGTCGCCGGACCTCACTAGCGCACCTTCCACCTCCCCCGCCGCTACCTTGGCGTTCGGCGCCGCCTCGAAGCGGTGGCGATAGCGCCAGACCTCCATCACCCGAGGCGGAGGCCGATGGTCATCAGCACCGCGAAATTGATCAGGGCCAGCGCAGATAGCGCCAAAAATTTGTTATAGATCACCCCTGGGGCCTGCATCCAGACACCCAGCGCCACGCAGCCGGAGAAACCGACGCCGATCGCCGGCACCACAGCCGCCAGCGGCTGCGCGAAGGCCGCCAGCCACACGGCGCCCAACAGGTAGGGGGTGGCGCAGCAGAACAGCACGCACCAGCGCGCGAAACCGAGGCCGAACCTCGCCGCCAGCGTGCGCTTGCCCGCCGCGCGGTCCTCCTCGATGTCGCGGGCGTTGTTGACGGCGATCAACACCGTGGCCAGCAGGCCGACCTGTGCCCCGAGCAGTAGCGCCTCCGGCAGCCATTCCCCGCAGGCGACGTAACAGGCGCCGGCCACCGCGACCAGGCCGAAGAACAGGAACACGAACAGCTCCCCCAAGCCCCGATAGGCCAGCGGCCAGGGGCCGCCGGTATAGCCGAAGGTGAAGTACAGGGAAGGCAGGCCGATCGCCAGGATCGGCCATCCGCGCGCCGCGATCAGAGGCGTCGCGAGCGCCACCGCGATGAGTGCGGTCGTCACCGCCGAGAGGATGAGGCTCTCGGGGGACAGCGTCCCCGAGCCCGCCATCCGCCGCGGCCCCAGCCGGGCCTCGGTATCGCCCCCCTTCTTGGCGTCGATCGCGTCGTTGAAGAAGTTCGTGGCGATCTGGATACAGAGGGTGGCCGCCAGGGTGAAACCGAACAGGGCGCCGTCGAAGACCCCGCGCTCGGCCTCCGCCAGGGCGAACCCCAACCAGACCGGCACCACTGCCGCGGCGAGTGTCTTCGGCCGCGTCGCCAGCAGCAGTGGTACGGCGAAGGCGGGCGGCGGCGCCTCCGCCTCTGGCTCGCCGGGGGTCACGGCAGGCGCGGGAACTTGGAGAAGTCCGGTGGCCGCTTTTCGACGAAGGCGTCCCTGCCCTCCTTGGCCTCCTCCGACATGTAGTAGAGCAGCGTCGCGTTGCCGGCCAGATCGAGGAGGCCCACCTGCCCGTCGCAGTCCGCGTTCAGCGAGGCCTTGAGGCAGCGCAGCGCCAGCGGCGAGTGCTGGAGGATCTCCCGCGCCCACTTCAGGGTCTCGGCCTCCAGCTCGGCGAGCGGCACCACGGTGTTGACCAGCCCCATCTCCAGGGCCTGGGTGGCGTCATACTGGCGGCAGAGGTACCAGATCTCGCGCGCCTTCTTCTGGCCGACGATCCGCGCCAGGTAGCTGGAGCCGAGGCCGCCATCGAAAGAGCCGACCTTCGGGCCGGTCTGGCCGAAGCGGGCGTTGTCGGCCGCCACCGTGAGGTCGCAGACCACGTGCAGCACGTGGCCGCCGCCGATCGCGTAACCCGCCACCATCGCGATGACCGGTTTCGGCAGCCCGCGGATCTTCTTCTGCACGTCGAGGATGTTCAGCCGCGGCACGCCGTCCGTCCCGACGTAGCCCGCATCCCCGCGCACCTTCTGGTCGCCCCCGGAGCAGAACGCCTTGTCCCCCTCCCCGGTCAAGATGATCACCCCGACCCCCGGGTCCTCGTGGGCGAGGTCGAAGGCCGCCAGCATCTCGCCGACCGTCTGCGGCCGGAACGCGTTGCGCACCTCCGGGCGGTTGATGGTGATCTTGGCGATCCCGTCGTCGGTTTTCTCGTATCGGATGTCCTCGAAGTCGGCGGCGCTGTTCCACATTTCCCCCATCGATACACCGTTCGTCATGAAAGGAAACTCCGGATCGCCTCGGCGCAACGTCCCGGTGTCTCCCAAGGCACCCGGTGGCCGCTGTCGGGTACCGTCTCCAACCTGGCGTCCGGGAGTTCGCTGCAGGCCCGGCGGGCGATCGCGACGTACTTTTCGTCCCGCCCCCCGGCGAGCCACAGCACCGGGATCGAAACCTGATGCAGAGAGGGCAGGAGGTCTTGTTGCGAGCCGAGGCTCCAGCGCTCGAAGCCCCGGGCGATGGCCTCCCGGCGCGCGGTGGGAGGCTGGCGGTCCCAGGGCGAGGGCTGCCCGCCGAACACGGCCTGTGCAGACCACCGCTCGACGAAGCGGCCCCAGTCGGTCCGGGCGAGCCTGGCCCACTCCCGGTCGGCCTCGAGCCGTTCGGGGTCGTGCCCGTTCCCAGTGTGCGCGGAGATGATGACGGCCTTCGACCACCTGGTCCCCTCCGCCAGCAGTGCGTGCAGCGCCAGGCGACCGCCCATGGAGTAG
>JANQMB010000160.1 GCA_028280355.1 Verrucomicrobiales bacterium | reverse complement strand
TTATCCATGTTTCAGCGGGGGACTGGGGTGCCAGAGGGGGCGGGCAGGGATTTTAACCCCGGGGGGCAGGCCTTTCAACGGGGAATCCCGGGGCGTCCGTTGACCCCAAAAATAGCGGGTGCTAAGGTCCGCGCTTCCGATCCCCATGGGCACCACCGAGGAAATCAACTACAAGGACACCCTGAACCTGCCGCAGACGGACTTCCCGATGCGCGCCGGCCTGGTCGACAGCGAGCCCGCCCGCCTACAGCGCTGGGACGAATCCGACCTCTACGGGCGCATCCAGGAGGCTCGCAGGCGGGAGGGCGCGCCGCGCTACCTCCTCCACGACGGCCCGCCCTTCGCCAACGGCGACGTCCACATGGGCACCGCCCTCAACAAGATCCTCAAGGACCTGGTGTTGAAGTCGAAGTCCATGGCCGGCCACCTGACGCCCTACGTGCCCGGCTGGGACTGCCACGGCCTGCCCATCGAGTTCAAAGTGGTGCAGCAGGCCCAGGGCCTCGAGCCCGCGGAGATCCGCCGCCGCTGCGAGGAGTTCGCCCGGTCCTACATCGACATCCAACGCGACTCGTTCCGCCGCCTCGGCGTGCTCGGTGAATGGGGGGACCCCTATCTCACCCTCGACCCCACCTACGAGGCGGACATCATCCGCGTCTTCGCCACCTTCATCGAGAAGGGGTTGGTGTACAGCAGCGAGAAGCCGGTGCAGTGGAGCTACGGTGCGCAGACGGCCCTCGCCGAGGCGGAGGTGGAATACAAGGATGTCACCGACACCGCGATCTTCGTGAAGTTCCCTCTAAAGGAGGGGCCGCTCGCCGGCGAGAGCTCGATGGTCATCTGGACGACCACCCCTTGGACGCTGCCCGCCAACCTGGCGATCGCCCTCGGGGAACGCCTCGTCTACCTGCGCGGGACCTTCACCCACGAGGACGGAAGAAGCGAAGACCTGGTGGTCGCCAAAGACCTCGTCGAACCGTTCGCCGAGAAGACCGGCTTCGAGCTCTCCGGCGACGGCGTCGAGATGAAAGGCGCCGACCTCGCCGGTTCGCTCGCCGCGCACCCCTTCCTCGACCGGGGCTCGAAGGTCATCACCGCCGACTTCGTCACCACCGAGAGCGGCACCGGAGCCGTCCACATCGCGCCGGGCCACGGGGCGGACGACTACCTGGCCGGGCGCGCCCACGGGCTGGAGACGCTCTCCCCGGTCGACGACGACGGCAAGTTCACCGAGGGGGCGGGCCTGCCCGACCTCGTCGGCACTCATGTGTTCAAGGCCAACGGGGCGATCGTCGATATGTTGGCCGCCAGCGGGCACCTGCTCGGCCAGGAAGATTACACCCACTCCTACCCCCACTGCTGGCGCTCGAAGACGCCGATCATCTTCCGCGCCGTGCCGCAGTTCTTTATCAAGATCGACGCCCTTCGTGAGGGCGCCCTGGCGGAGATCGACAAGGTCGAGTGGTTGCCCCACTGGGGGCGCAACCGCATCTACGGCACCGTAGAGAGCCGCCCGGACTGGTGCATCTCCCGCCAGCGCACCTGGGGTGTCCCCCTGCCGGTCTTCTACGGCGCGGACGGGGCGCCGCTGATCGACGCGGCGCTCGCCCGCAAGGTCGCCGACCTCTTGGAGACCGGCGGCTCGAACCTGTGGTTCGAGCACGACGACGCCTGGTGGGCAGCGGAGCTCGGGCTGCCCGAGGGGACGACCCGATGCCGCGACACCCTCGACGTGTGGATCGACTCGGGTTCGAGCCACGTCGCCGTGTGTGACCGCCGCGAGGGGCTGGAGGCGCCGGCCGACCTCTACCTTGAGGCGACCGACCAGCACCGCGGCTGGTTCCAGAGCTCGCTGATGCTCAGCATGGCGGTGCGGGGGGGCGCGCCATACCGCTCCGTCCTCACCCACGGCTTCGTCGTCGACAAGGACGGCAAGAAGATCTCGAAGTCCGACAAGAAGAAGGGCAAGCCGATGGACGCCGCCCACTTCTACAACAAATACGGCGCCGACATCCTGCGCCTCTGGGTGAGCAGCGTCGACTGGCAGAACGAGGTCCCCTTCGGCGAGGACCTGTTCAAGAAGACCGCCGAGACCTACCGCCGCATCCGCAACACCCTCCGCATCCTGCTGGGGAACCTCGACGGCTTCGACCCCGCCCGCCATACACCTGAGCCCGGCGACCTGACGCTGATCGACCGCTGGATCCTCGAGCGCCTCCACGCGGTGACCGCCGAGTGCCTCGACGGATACGCCAAGTTCGAGTTCCGCAAGGTGTACAACGCGATCAACTCCTTCTGCACCAACGATCTCAGCAGCCTCTACATCGATATCACCAAGGACCGCCTCTACTGCGACAGCCCGGATTCGCCGCGCCGCCGCGCCGCGCAGTGGGCGATGCGGCAGGTGTTCGACGGCCTCTGCCACCTGCTCGCGCCGGTCCTTTGCTACACCGCCGACGAGGCCTGGGAGTTCGCCGGGCACGCCGCCGGGGACATCCACCTCGCCACCTTCCCCGAGCCAGATCCCGAGTTCTCTGATGGCTCCGCCAGCGCCAAGGTCGACCGCCTTCTGGCCTATCGCAACGCCATCCAGCAGTCGATCGAACCCCTGCGGCAGGAGAAGACGATCCGCGCCAACAACGAGGCCAGCGTCACGCTGACCCTCCCAGAGTCCGACCCGGCGCCGCTTGAACTCCTCGGCGACAGCGACTCGGTGACCGAGTTCTTCATCGTCAGCGAGCTACACGTCGAACGCGGCGGCGATGCCCCGAGCGCGCGGGCGGAGCGGTCGACCCACGGCAAATGTCCGCGCTGCTGGCGGCTGATGCCGGAGGCGGGAGACGGCAAGCTCTGCGGGCGCTGCGAGGCAGCGCTGTAAGCGGACACTACTCCCCCGCCCACAGCGAGGGCGGCAGCTTGACCTGGCCGAGGAGCCCGTCGATGGCCGCGAGCTCGTCCTCCGGGAAGTGTAGCTTGGTCACCGCGCCGCAGTTCTCGGAGATCTGCTCTGGCCGGCTCGCCCCGATCAGCGCCGTCGTCACCCGCTCGTCGCGCAACACCCAGGAGAGCGCCATCTGGGCGAGGGTTTGCCCGCGGTCGGAGGCGATCGCGGCGAGCCCCCTCAACACCGCCAGCACCTCCTCGCCGAGCTCCTCCTCGCGTAGCAGGCCCTCCGTGGTCGCTGCCCGCGACGCCGACGGGATGCCACCCAGGTACTTGTCGGTGAGGAGCCCCTGGTAGAGCGGGCAGAAGGCGATCAGCCCGAGCCCCAGCTCGCCTGCGGCGTCGCGCAGTCCGCCCTCGATCCAGCGGTTGAACATCGAGTAGTTCGGCTGGTGGATGACGATCGGCGCCCAGCCCTCGCGCTGGCAGATCGCCACCGCATCGCGGGTCTGTTGCGTGTTGTAGCTGCTGATCCCGGCGTAGAGCGCCTTGCCCTGCTCGACCGCCGAGTTGAGCGCGCCAAGCGTCTCCTCGAGCGGCGTGTCCGGGTCGAAGCGGTGGCTGTAGAAAAGGTCGACGCAGGGCATGCCCAACCGCTCCAACGACTGCTCGAGGCTGTTGAGCAGGTACTTCCGCGAACCCCACTCGCCATAGGGCCCTGGCCACATGTCGTACCCGGCCTTGGTCGACACCACGATCTCGTGGCGCGGCAGGTCGGCCAATATCCGGCCGACGTTGGCCTCGGCGCTCCCGTAGGGCGGCCCGTAGTTGTTGGCGAGGTCGAAGTGGGTGATCCCCGCGTCGAAGGCGGTGTGGATCATCTGCCGCTGCCGGTCCGTCGGCCGCCCGCCGCCGAAGTTGTGCCAGCAGCCCAGCGTGAGCGCGGGCAGCTTGAGCCCCCACCTCCCACAGCGGCGGTAGGGCATGCGTCCGTCGTATCGCTCGGGGTCGGGTCGGTATTCAGACATCGTCTCGTCGGCAGTCTGCTAGTGGCAGCGTATTGGACGAAGTGGTACCCGCAACTGTTGATCGCCTACCGGCTTCCGAGATCACATCCGAAGCGGAACGGTAGGAAGGCCGCTTGCGGCCGATGGGGTCACCCCTCGACCTCCGGCCCTTTAGGCCTCGCGTAATATCACGCTGGTGGGAGTCATTGACTGAGAGGGGGGGCCATGGGGTGTCCGAGCCCCACAACATTGCGAGTCGCTCATTTGGCTCCACCCGCGCCCCCGTCTACCGTTCGATCAACCGCCCGATGTCGCTCCCCGCCAGGCCGCTGCCCCTGCTCGCCCCCCTTCTGCTGGGGGCGTCGACCCCGCTCACGGGGGAGCCGCCGGACGGCGAAGGGCACTGGGCGTTCCAGCCCGTCACCGCCCCCCCTTCTCCCGAGGTGCAGCTCAAGACCTGGCCGAAGGGCGAGATCGACCACTTCGTCCTCGCCCGCCAGGAGGCCGCCGGGCTGCGACCCGCCCCGGAGGCCGACCGCCGCAGCCAGATCCGGAGGCTCTACTTCGACCTCCTCGGGCTGCCGCCGGAGTCCGCCGCCGTCCGGGCCTTCGAGGGCGACACCGCGCCCGACGCCTACGAGAAACTCGTCGATTCCCTGCTCGCCTCTCCCCACTTCGGCGAGCGCTGGGCTCGTCACTGGCTCGACGTCGCCCGCTACGCGGACACCAAGGGCTACACTTTCGAGGAGTCCAGGGAATACCCCTACGCGTACACCTACCGCGACTGGACGATCCGCGCCTTCAACGCCGACTTGCCCTTTGACAAGTTCCTGATCTATCAAATCGCCGCCGACCAAACCAATGCAGGCGACGAACACCTGGCTGCGATGGGTTTCCTCACCGTCGGGCGGCGCTTCCTCAACGCCCAGCAGGACATCATCGACGACCGTATCGACGTCACCTTCCGCGGCACGATGGCGCTCACCGTCGCATGTGCGCGCTGTCACGACCATTTCTACGACCCGGTGCCGACCGCCGACTACTACTCGCTCTACGGGATCTTCGCCAGCTCGCGGGAGCCCGACGAGCTGCCCGCCCTGCCGGATGCCGGGGGCGGCCAAGAGCGAAAGGCGTTCGAGAAGGGCCTGGCCGAGAGACAGGCGGAGCTGGACGGCTACCTCGCGGCCCGCTCCCGCGAACTCCGGGAGCGCGGGTTCGTCGCCCGCTACCTGCTCGCCGCCCAGGAGGGTCGGGAACTGGCACAGGAGAAGGTGAAGCAGCTCGCGGCGCAGCGCGGCCTGCTGCAATCGGTGACCTTGGGTTGGCGCGACCTTCTCGCAGGCTCGGCGAAGTCCCACCACCCGGTCTTCGCACCCTGGCACGCGATCGCCGCCCTCCCGGAGGGAGATGGTTTCCGGAACCGCGCCGCCGAGGTCTGGCAGAACCTACGGACATCGGGGCAACCGCTCAACGGGCGGCTGCTGGCGGTCGCCGGCGCCTCGCCCCCGGTGGGCTCGCTCGAAGAACTCGCCGCCCTCTACGCGCAAGCCTTCGCCGAGCCGCAGGGGGACGCCGAGCTCGCCACGGTCCTCGCCGCGCCCGACAGCCCCGCCAACGTCCCCCCGGGGAAGATCTACCCGATCCTCGACACCAAGGGCCAACAGCGCACCCGGCGCCTGCGCAAGAAGGTGGACGATTTCAAGGCCAGCCACCCCGGTGCCCCCCCGCGGGCGATGGTGATGCTCGACCGCCGGCACCCCGCCGACGCCCACATCTTCGAACGCGGCGACGCGGGGCGCCGCGGCGCCAAGGTCCCGCGCCAGTTTCCGGCCGCCGTCGCCGGAGCCGGCCGAGAGCCCTACCGGGAGGGCAGCGGGCGACTGGGGATGGCCCGCGACATCGCCTCCCCGCGCAACCCGCTCACCGCCCGCGTCTGGGCCAACCGCGTCTGGGGCCACCTGCTCGGCAGCCACCTCGTCGCGACGCCGAGCGATTTCGGCCTGCGCAGCGACCCGCCGACCCACCCCCTGCTCCTCGACCACCTGGCGTCCCGGCTCGTCGCCGAGGGGTGGTCGACCAAGCGCCTGATCCGCAGCATCGTCACCAGCGCCACCTACCGCCAGAGTTCCTTCGCGGCGGCGGCCGTCGACCCCGAGAACCGCTTGCTCAGCCACGCGAACCGCAAGCGCCTCGACTTCGAATCCCTCAGGGACGGGATCCTGGCGGTGTCCGGACAGCTCGATCGCCACCAGTTCGACCGGCCGGTGGACATCGCCGGCTACCCCTACTCGACCAGGCGCACGATCTACGGCAAGGTCGCCCGCCAGAACCTGCCGGCCGTGTTCCGCACCTTCGACTTCGCCAGCCCGGACGTCCATATCCCGAAGCGGGCTCAGACCACCGTCCCCCAGCAGGCGCTCTACATGCTCAACGGGCGTTTCGCCAGAGACGCGGCGCGGACCCTGGCCTCGGAGCTGACGGCCGCAGCGCGGGACGAGGACAAGATCCGAGCCCTCTACCACCGGGTCCTCGCCCGCGACCCCTCGGCGGAGGAGCTCGCGGACGGGCTCGCCTTCGTCGGTGCCCAGACCCCGGAACCGGACGGCGGGCGCTGGGCCTATGGCTATGGGGGGCTCGACGTCGATAGCGGTACCGTGGCTTTCAAAGACTTGCCGATTTGCGTCGACGGGACCTGGCAGGGCGGCGAACGCCTCCCCGACCCGCAGCTCGGCTGGACCTCGATCCACCGCGGCGGTGGCCACCCCGACGGCGACGGCAGGCACGCCATCTGGCGCTGGCGCGCGCCGGCCGACGGCCTCTATCAAGTCCGCGGAACCATCACCCGCCCCTCCCCGCAGGGCGACGGGGTCAGCGCCAGCCTGGTCGGCGCCGGGGGCGAGGCGCTCGGGTCGTGGTCGGTCGCCCCGGGTGCGCAGGTCGCCACCGGGGTCGGCCCCACCCGCCTCGGGGCTGGCGAGCCGCTCTACTTCATCGTCGCGCCGGGCGGCGACCACCACTTCGACAGCTTCGGCTGGAACCCCGAGGTCCAGGAGGTCGGCAGCGGCCGCAGCTGGTCGGCCGCCGGCGACTCCCGGACGCGGCCGGCCCCCTCGCCAAACACCCTCTGGGAACATTACGCCCAGGCCTTGCTCGCCTGCAACGAGTTCGCCTTCATCGATTAGAGGACTACCCGATGCACCACGACGCGACACCGGAACAGCTGTTCTACACCCGGCGCGACTTCCTGTCCCGCGTCGGGATGGGCTTCGGCGCCGCCGCTGCCGGCGACCTCCTCGCCGCGCCGGCGCGGGCGGCAGGGGGGCCGCTGTCGCCCCGCGCGCCACACTTCGCGGCGCGCGCCAAGGCCGTCATCCACCTGTTCATGAACGGCGGCCCCTCGCAGGTCGACACCTTCGACCCCAAACCGGCGCTCGACCGGTACGACGGCAAGAAGCTGCCGATGGACTACCTCAAGACCGAGCGCCCCACCGGCGCCGCGATGCGCTCGCCGTTCAAGTTCTCCAAGCATGGCGAGTCCGGGCTCGAGATCAGCGAGCTCTTCCCCACCGTCGCCAGGTCGGCCGACGAGCTCTGCGTCATCCGCTCGATGCACGCCGACGTCCCCAACCACGAGCCCTCGCTGATGCTGATGAACTGCGGCGAGGCGCGGCTGATCCGCCCCAGCGTCGGCTCCTGGGTGAGCTACGGGCTCGGTTCCGAAAACCAGAACCTCCCCGCCTTCATCACCATGTGCCCCGGCGGCTACCCGATCCAGGAGTCGCAGAACTGGCAGGCCGGATTCCTGCCCGGCGCCTACCAGGGCACCTACATCGACTCGAAACACACCGCGGTCGACAAACTCATCGCCAACATCGAAAACAAACGGTTGGAACCCGCGGCCCAACGGCGCCAGCTCGACCTGCTCGAGAAGCTCAACCGGCGCCACCTCCAGCGCCGCGCCGACGACTCGGGCCTCGAGGCCCGCCTGCACTCCTACGAGCTCGCCTACCGGATGCAGATGGACGCCACCGACGCCTTCGACGTCGGCCGCGAACCCGAACACGTGCGCCGGCTTTACGGCGACGGCGTCCACGGCCGCCAGACACTCATCGCCCGTCGCCTCGTCGAGCGGGGCGTGCGCTACGTCCAGCTCTGGCATGGCGCCGGGCAGCCCTGGGACAACCACGACGACCTCGAGCTCGGGCACCGCAACCTCGCGCGCCAGTGCGACCAGGCCATCGGCGGCCTCCTGCTCGACCTGAAGCAGCGCGGCATGCTCGACGAGACCCTGGTGATCTGGGGCGGCGAGTTCGGCCGCACCCCCGCCGTCGAGATGCCCAAGCCCGGCTCCAACGCCGGCAAGATCAACGGCCGCGACCACAACCACTACGGCTTCAGCATGTGGATGGCCGGCGGCGGCGTCAAAGGCGGCCACGTCCACGGGGCGACCGATGAGTTCGGCTTCAAGGCGGTCGAGGACCCCGTCCACGTCCACGATCTGCACGCGACCATGCTGCACCTGCTCGGCTTCGATCACGAACGGCTGACCTACCGCTACGCCGGCCGCGACTTCCGGCTCACCGACGTGCACGGCAAAGTCGTCGGCGGCATCATCGCCTAGGCTGTGGCGACGAGCCCGAGCGAGTCGTCGGATCCCACCAAGTCGTCGCCCCCCAAGAACGCCCCTCCCCCGCTCCCCGCTTGAACCGCGGCGCAACCCACCTACTGTCCGCCGTCCCATGCTCGCGGTCGAGAAGATCAACGTCCAGTTCGTCGGCCGGGTCCTCTACGAGGACCTCTCCTTCACTATCGGCGCCAAGGACCGCGTCTGCTTCGCCGGCCCGAACGGCGCCGGCAAGTCGACCCTGATGAAGATCATCGCCGGCCTGACGACCCCCGACAGCGGCAAGGTCAACAAGGCGAAGTACATCGAGGTCGGCTACCTGCCCCAGGAGGGGATCCACCTGCAGGGGCGCAGCCTGTTCGAGGAGGCAGAGACCGCCTTCGAAGACGCCGTCGCCCTGCAGGAGAAGCTCGAGGCCGCCAGCGAGCGGCTCGGCCAGCTCGACGCCTCCAGCCCCGAATACGCCGACGCGCTCGAGGTCTACGGGGAGATGCAGCTGCACCTCGACAACCACGACGTCGGCAAGATGAAGCCGCGCATCGAGAAGGTCCTCTCCGGCCTCGGCTTCAAACCTGGCGACCTCGAACGCGACGTCGGCGAGTTCTCCGGCGGCTGGCAGATGCGCATCGCCCTCGCCAAACTGCTGCTGCGCGAACCTGCGGTGCTGCTGCTCGACGAGCCGACCAACCACCTCGACATCGACTCGCAGCTCTGGCTGGAGGGCTACATCACCGGATACAACGGTGCCGTGGTGATCATCTCCCACGACCGAGCCTTCCTCGACGCCATCGTCCGGCGCACGCTCGCCTTCGAGGCCGGGCAGGTGAACGAGTACCACGGCAACTACTCGTACTACATCAAGGAGAGCGAGGCGCGCCGCGAGCAGCTGCAGCGGGAGTACGACAACCAGCAGCGCGAGATCGAGAAGACCGAGTCCTTCATCCGCCGCTTCCGCGCCAAGTCGACCAAGGCCGCCCAGGTGCAGAGCCGTATTAAGCAGCTCGAGAAGATGGTCCGCCTGCAGCCGCCGCAGGCGGTCGAGAAGGGCATGGCGCTGCGCTTCCCCCAGCCCGAACGCTCCGGCCAGATCGCCGTCGAGCTGACCGGCACCAGCAAGGCGTACGGAGACCACCTCGTCTTCGAGAACTTCGACTTCCGCCTCGAGCGCGGCGAGAAGATCGCCGTGGTCGGCGCCAACGGGGCCGGCAAATCGACCTTCTCTCGGCTGGTGTCCGGCGCCGACCCGCTGACTGCAGGCGAGCGCAAGGTCGGCCACAAAGTCAGCATCTCCCACTTCGCCCAGGACCACGCCGACTCGCTCAACCCCGCCAAGACCGTGCTGCAGACGGTCGAGGAGGTCGCCGCCCGCGAGGTCGCCGGCAACCTGCGGACGCTGCTCGGCTGCTTCCTGTTCCGCGGCGACGACGTTTTCAAGCAGGTGTCCGTGCTCTCCGGTGGCGAGCGCTCCCGCCTATCACTGGCCAAGATGCTGCTGCGCCCGGCGAACCTGCTCATCCTCGACGAACCCACCAACCACCTCGACATGCAGTCGCAGGCCGTCCTACAGGAGGCGATCGCCGCCTACCAGGGTGCCGTGATCATCGTCTCCCACAACCGGGAGTTCCTCGACCCCATCGCCGAGAAGGTGCTCGAGTTCTACCCCGACGCGCAACCGCCGCGAACCTTCTTCGGCAACCTCAGCGACTTCGTCGAGAAGAAGCGCCAGGAGGAGGCGCTGGCCGGGAGATCGAACCCAGAGGAGGCCTCTCCGACCCAAGAGAAAGCGGCGCAACCCAGCTCTCCCGCCAATCGCAAGGCGCAGCGCCAGCTCGAAGGTCAACTCCGCCAACAGCGTGCAAACGCCCTCAAACCCCTGAACGCCAACCTCGAGGAAATCGAGGAAACCATCGCCTCGAAGGAGGCGCGCAAGGCGGAGATCGAGTCGCTGATGGCCGACCCCGAGTTCTTCAAAAACAAGGACGGCGCCGCCGGCACCGCCGCCGAATACCGCGAGCTCGCCGCGGCCATCGAGAAGGCCTACACCGACTGGTCGAAGGTTTCGGACGAGATCGAGAAAGTCGAAGCGGAGTTTTCGGCGAAGCTCGGGTAACGGGATCGACACCCCGTATTTGCGCCATCCCTGCACTGCCGCATTGACACAACAGACCGTCTGTCGCAATACTCGTTCCATGGGCGAGATGGAGCTGGCTTGGCCAGAGGACGATTCCGATAGAAACCACAGGAGAAGCAAATTCGGGCGACTGAGGCTAGCGGCTGCCCTTGCTGTATTTACAGCGATCCCCCCACATGATCTCCCGGCCCAGGGTGAGGGTTCCGCCGCAGCACACAACGCCCGACAACTGGCGCACGTCCAGGCCGAGCGCGCCGCCGGGCGCATCGGTCCGCTGGAGGCCGAGTTTCGCACCCTCCTCCTCTCCGAGGCAGACCCAGACGCCCAGCACGCCGCGATCCGCGCCTGGCGCGCCGAGAAGGGCGCCGCGCTCGACGCGGAGCGCGCCGCGAAGGAGGCGACCCGCCCCCAAGCGATGAACGCCGGGGATCTCGCCGCCCTGCGACGGCGCCACGCCGCCCACATCGTCGCCGAACGTTCCGCCGGTCGTATCGGCCCGCTGGAGGCCGAATTCCGAACCCTTCTGCGCTCCGCGACCGCCGACCCAGATGCCCACGACGCGGCGATCCGCGCCTGGCGCGCT
>JANQMB010000364.1 GCA_028280355.1 Verrucomicrobiales bacterium | reverse complement strand
CCGCCTGAGGAGGTGCCGACGGCGGAGACAGAGAGCCGGCCAGAGGTCGAAGAGGCGCCGCCGGAGACCGAGGCCGACGAGCCCCGCCCGCCCGATCGGCCCCGCGAACCGAGCCCGCCCCGGGCGGAGGCCGTGGAGCCTACATTTCAGCCCCATACGCCGAAGAAACGCACCGTGGGGACCCTGAGCAACCTCGGCGTCTCCGCCATGGACGTCGCCGAGACGCCGATCGGCCACTATAAGAAAGAGGTGCTCCAGGCGGTTGAGCGCAGCTGGCACCTGGCGCGCCGGGCGCACGGCGATTTCGCGACCTTCGGGAGCATGAAGGTGAGGTTCTCCATCGACCGCCGCGGCCGGGTGGTGCGGGCGCGGGTGTTGAAGGAGGACGCCAACGCGATCATGGTCGATTTCTCGCTCGCCGGCATCAAGGCCGCCAAGATCCCGCCCATGCCCGACGAGATCTTCGAGGCCGTCCCGGACGGGGAGATGGACTTCGACTTCAACATCATCATCTACTGACCGACGCCGGATGCCGATCGCCGATTTCTCTTCCGAGTTCGCCGCCTCGCTCGACGCCACCTGGCGTTTCGTGGGGCAGGGCGGTGTTTTCATGTTCTGCCTGCTGGCCCTGTCCGTGCTGTCGGCCTCGGTGATCGTGTTCAAGGCGATCGCCCTGCGCGCCGAGCAGGTGGTGCCGGAGCGCGCGCAGGCGGCCCTCGCGGACGTCGATGGCTTCGCCGGCGGCGCCGGGATGGCGAGGCTGGCCGAGGAGCTGCGCTCCTCGCCCTCGCCACTGTCCCGGATCGGCCTGCGCGCCCTCACCGGGGACCACCGGGACCGGGCGGAGGCGGCGGAGGCCACGGAGGCGAACGCCCGCGAGGAGGTCGTCAAGCTGGAGGCAGGCATCGCGTTGCTAGAGGTCGTCATCACCATCGCCCCCCTGCTCGGCCTGCTCGGTACCGTGTCGGGGCTGGTCGGGGTGTTCTCCAACCTCGACGCGGGCGGCGGCGCGGGCGACCACGCCGCGGTGGCGCGCGGTATCGCGGAGGCGCTGAACACCACCATCGCCGGCCTGGCGGTGGCGATCCCGACGGTGGTCGCGCACAGCTATTTCATCAAGAAGCTCGAGCGGATGGGGGTGCGCATGGAGGTCCTCACCGGCGGCCTGCTCTCGGCCATCTACCGCGGGGGCGACGCCGGCCCCGCAGCTGGGGGTGGCGGCCCGGCGGCGGCTGGCGGCCCGGCGCGCCCCTTCTCCGAGATCCCCATCGAGACCCCGGCGGCGCGGTGAAATTTGTCCACAAGCGCGCTGGCAGGACGACGGTGCCGATCGTGTCCCTGATCGACATCCTGGCGATCCTGTTGATCTTCTTCATCCTGACCTCGACCTTCCGCGAGGAGAAGTCCTTCGCCGAGATCACCCTCCCGAAGGCCGGGGCCCTGGCCTCCGAGACCTCGTCCGAGGCGCGCCTCGAGCTGGCGATCACCGCGGGGTCCAAGGTGTTCCTGGGGGCGCGGGAGGTGGCGCCCGGCGAACTCGCCGCCGCCCTGCGCCAGCTGAAGGCGGACCGCCCGGCGGTAAGGCTCGAACTCAAGGCCGACGAGGATGCCCCGCTGAAGACGCTGGTGGCGGCATGGGACGCGTTGACGCGCGCTGGCTTCCGGGTTAAGGACGTGCCGGCGCGGATCCTGCTGCAGAAACCGGCGTCTGAACCGAACCCGTGATCCGCGAAATCGTCATCTACGGAGACCCCGTCCTGCGCAAGAAATGTGCCCGCGTCGGGGAGGTCACCGACGAGCTGCGCACGCTGGTCGATGACATGTTAGAGACGATGCGCGACGCCCAGGGGATCGGCCTCGCCGCCCCCCAGGTCGGCGTGCCGATCCAGCTGGCGGTGGTCGACGTCTCCCATGACCCGGAGTGCTTCGACTATCTGCGGGTGGACGGCCAGGACGTCGCGCTGGACAGCGTCATGCCGCTGGTCTTCGTCAACCCGAAGCTGGAGCTGCACGGCGACAAAGACGTGATGTCGGAGGGGTGCCTGAGCTTCCCGGACATCCGCGGCGACGTCACCCGCCCGTTCGAGGTCAGGGCGACCCTCGGCTCGCTCGACGGCGGCACCCGGGTGGTCGAGACCGACGGGCTGCTCGCCCGCGCCATCCAGCACGAGACCGACCACCTGAACGGGGTGCTGTTCATCGAGCGCATGTCCACCGCCACCAAGATCGCGCTGCGCGGCAAGGTGAAGCGCATGCAGCGGGAATACGGTATGCTCTAGCCCCGCGGGCAACCCCGGCGCGGCGCCAGGCCACACGGTCATGCTAGATTCCATCCCGACGTTGGCGGAGGCCAAGAGCTACGCGCGCTCCTGTTTCCGGGACCTCTCGTCGGCCGACGGGCTGATCCGGTTCCGGCTCTGCGAGCTGGTCGAGCGCAGCGTCGTGGCGACCGCCGCCGAGGAGGACACCGACGTCTTGCGCACCGCCGCCTACCTTCAGGAGGTCGGCGTCGTCCACAGCTCCAAGGACAAGGCGATCTACTCCCTGCAGATGTGCCGGCGAGCCTTCGAGGACTCGGTCGGCGAGCTGCACCCCGCCCTGGAGGACTGCATCCTCAACCACGTGCGCTCCGGGGTGGCGCGGACGGGGGAGGCCAGGCTGATGCAGATCTGCCACAAATACGCCACCACCCACTACCTCGATTACATGCTCCTCAAGCAGAGGATCTCCAGCACTGGGTTCGACCGGCTCCAGATGGAGCGGATCGAGGCCTACTCCGCCTACCTCGACGCCCACCCGCGCGGCGAGGAGATTGGCCTGGCGCTGTACGAGATCTTCAGCAGCCTGTAGGCGGCCAAATTGTTCCTAGAGTTGAGAATCTCTGTTGATAAATATTGTCAGTTCTGGTAAATATATCGGCTTTTGGAGACTCATGAAGCTCAGACTGCCCAGGAGACAACTTTGGGGCGTCCTCCCACTCGCCCTCCTGGCGTCGTTTCACGCTGACGGCAGACCGGCGGGGGCTGGGGCGGAGCGGGCGTCGGACGCCGGTCCGCGGGAGAGCCGGCGGGTGCTTTACCTGGGCGACTCGATGAGTATGGGGGCCTTCGGCAGAACCTTCGATTCGCAGCTGCGCGCGGCGGGTTTCGAGGTCTACACCTGCGTGGCGGGCGGGGCGACGCCGTATTACTGGCTGAGCCGTTACAAGCCCATCGCCTCGGATATCGGGTTCTGGAAGAAGACCCCCTCCGGCGAGCGCCGCCAGCGTACGGTCAAGGCGGTGCCGAAGGTCGAGCAGCTGATCAAGTTGTACAACCCGGACATCGTGGTGGTCCAGACGGGCACCAACCTCTATGCCAGCCTGCGCTCGAAACGTCGGAGCAAGGAGGGCAACGTCCGGGAGGTCGAGAACCTGTGTCGGAACATGGCCGAGGCGGTCACCGGGGAGGGGCGGCGGTGCTATTGGATCTCGCCTCCCGACGCCCACCCGCAGCGGTATCCGGTCGCCCTGCAGCGGGAGCTGGCCACCCTGACGAAGCGGGTCGTGGGTCCCTACGGGAGGGTGTTCGATAGCCGGGCGGTCACCAAGTTCGTCGACCCGTACCCGAAGACCGACGGCATCCACTACGGGCCGACCGAGGCCCGGCAGTGGGCGCAGCGGGTCGCGTCCGACTTCGTGAGCTACGCCGGGGGGGAGGCCGCCGGGCGCCGGGCGCTGGCGCCCGACGAGGCCTTCCGCGACCAGGTCGCCGAGGTCAGGCGGGCGACGCCGGTCGACCCGGACGAGATCGCCTGGGGGGAGATCGATGTCCAGATCCGGCTCAAGGCGAAGACGGTGCTGCCGGCGAAGAGCGAGGTCACCTACCGGAGCTGTTGCACCCTCTCCGAGTACGGGGTGCCCATGGTCCGCAGCGGGCCCTACCCGTACGCCACGCTGCGCGTCGCCCACCTCGGGGTGTACAACCGCAGGGTCACCGCCAAGGCCCGCTACCCGCTCGGGACGGTGCGCTCGTGGCGGATGGTGCCCATCGAGCGCTACTCGTACTTCCAGCGCCTGCAGCTGGCCGACGACCTCGATCCCGACCTCGACAAGCCGGTGTACGTGATCAAGCAGGACTAGGGCGTGTTGGGCATCTCTGTCGCCACGGGCGCGAGCGAGTGGTGAGCCGGCTCGCAAGAGGGGAGTCCGCCCCCGTCGACTCGCTCACGCTCGTCGCTACCCCCTTCGGCACCCCCGCCTTATGTGTGAACGCGCCTTAGGGCATATTCCGAAAAACGGTCCACCTGGTGCAGGGGTCGGTCGGGTTCTGCCCCGAAACCGGGATAGCGACCGGAGGGGCGGCATCCTGCCGCCCCGTTGGGGGCGCGTCGATCGGGTGACGAGATGCCGCCCCTCCTACCGGCCGATCGCCAGTTTGAGGTCAAAGCGGAGGTCGCTGCTGGAGGGGTTCGCCTGGTGCACGCGGGCGGCGATGACATTGTCCCCTTGCCTGAGCAGGGAGGCGTCCAGCTCGCGGGTGTGGAGCACCGTCTCGGCGGCGGCGGAGGCGATCACGGTGGCCACCTGGCTGTCCCCCGGCGGGCCGGCTCCGGCCATCGCGTGGCGGGCGATCTCCCTTCCGTTCAGGTAGATGACGCAGCCGTCGTCGACCTGGAACGCGAGCTGGAGCGGGTCTTCGGGTTCCGTGGTGACTTCGAACTGGTGGCGGAAGAAACTGCTGATGTGCTTGCCCCCGGGGTCGTCGCCGAAGCTGATCGTCGTCCGGATCCCGTTTGCCTCGCCGTAGCCGAGCGGTGCGGCGCCGGCCTGCCAGCCCGAGCTGTCGTATCCCTCCCCCTGCCAGCCCTCCGCGGGCGGGGTCCCGCGGTCCCAGTATTTCCAAACAGAGCCTAGCGGGACCAGCGACACGGGTTTCGCGGGGGCGGCGCCGACGTCGGCGCCGTCGGCCGGGCCGTCCTCGACCGGGTCCCGCCCCGGAGGGACATCGGCGTCCCCGCGGTGGGCGAAGAGGTACCAGCCCCCGGCGGCCAGGGCGCCGAGGATCGAGAAGGTGGCGACCGCTGCGACCGCCGTCTGCCTCTTGTTCGAGCCGCGGGGCGGCGCCATGTAGTAGGAGGTGGTGTGGAGGACGGCCCCCGGGCTGACCATGGCGGTGGTGATCGAGCCGGGCGGCGGGCCCGGTGGCCCGGGCACCGGGACGGGGGTGGGCTGGGGCGCCGATGCCGGCCCCGCCGCCCTGACCGCGAGGTCGAGCTCCTCGAGGGCGAGCTTGGCCGTCGCCGGGCGGCCCTCGCGCCCGCGGGCCATCAGGCGCATGACCCAGTCACAGACCCCGGGTGGGATGTCGGGGCGCCGCTCGTGGAGGGGGACCACCTGGTGTTCGAGCTTCTTCGTCATCACCTCCGCCCCGTGCTCGCCGTCGAAGGGGTAGGCGCCCGCCAGGGCGTAGTAGAACAGGCAGCCCATCGAGTACAGGTCGGTGCGGCCGTCGAGCGGTTCGCGCTCGAACTGTTCCGGCGCCATGAAGTAGATCGAGCCCAGGATGGCGTCCCCGTGTTGGACCGTCTGCAGGGAGGGTCTCTGGGTGACTTTCGCGAGGCCGAAGTCGAGCAGTTTCAGCTCGAAGCGACCGCTGGGCAGCCACGAGATCATCACGTTCGAGGGCTTCAGGTCCCGGTGCAGCATGTCGATCTCCTGCGCGGCGATCAGGCCCTCGAGCGCCTGCTCGGCGACGCCCTTGAAGTCGCCGTATGTCAGGGCGCCGCGCCCGATGGTCTCGTCGATGGTCTCCCCGTCGATCAGCTCCATCACCACGAAACCGCCGTCCTCGTCGATCCCCGCGTCATAGACGGTGACGATGTTCGGGTGTTGTAGCTTCGACAGCAGGCTCGCCTCGCGGACCAGTTCCTCGGTGGTGTTGCGCTCCTCCTCCGGCTTCTCGCATTGGGGGAGCAGGCGCTTGATGGCGACCTCGCGTTTGAGCGCGGTGTCCCTGGCCCGGTAGACCGCCCCGATCCCGCCCTGGCCGATCTTGGTCAGGATCTGGTAGCGCCCGGGTTCCTGGGAAGCGTCCACAGGGCAGCGTAAGGGGATTTCCCCGGCTTTCCACATGGTTTTGGCAGGCAGGGGAGGATTGACAACGCCGGGCCGGCGCGCCAATCTCCGGCCCTGTCGCCTACACAGGCACCTCCCCATGTTGTACCTCGTGTCCCAGATGGCCGTCGTCCTCGCGCTGGCCGCCGCGCTGTTTTTCGCGCTCGGCTGCTGGTACGCAGCGGGGCGCGCGAGGGCGCGCGCCGCCACGGCCGAGCCCGCCGTGGGGGAGCGGCCGCCGGCCGCCGGCGACGGCGTCGAACTGGCGGCCGCCAGGCGCGGGTTGGAAGAGTGTGAGGCGCGCGTCGCCAACCTCGAGGCGGATCTCGCCAGGGCGCGCGCCCAACACGGCGCAGCGCCGGGGGGCGCCGCGGTGGGCGCGACCCAGGCGGGGGGGGAGGAGGACCCGGAGCTGGGGCTGGTCTATGCGGTGCGCCCAGGGGCGGCAGACGACCTGACCGCCATCCGCGGCATCGGCAAGGTGGTCGCCCGGCAGCTGAACGACCTCGGCGTCTACACCTTCGCCCAGATCGCGGCGTGGGACCGCGCCCGCACCGACGCCTTCGCCGCCCGCCTGTCGTGCAAGGACCGCATCCGCCGGGACGACTGGGTGGGGCAGGCCAGGCGCCTGTTGTAGTTCCAACTTCCCGTTAGCGGGAGCCCCGGACGGACGGCCGCCCGGACGGCCGCTAGTCGACGATGCGTGCGACGGTACCGGTCGGGCAGGTGGTGAAGAAGGCCCTGGCCTTGGCGGCGGGCATGCGGATGCACCCGTGCGAGGCCGGGTAGCCCGGGCAATGGCCGCTGTGGGTGCCGAAGGCGCCGCAGCTGAAACGCATGAAGTAGGGCATCGGCGCGGCGTTGTAGAGCGAGGACCTGTGGTGGCGGTGCTTGTGCGTGACGACGTATTCGCCGGTCGGTGTCCGGTAACCCCTGCGGCCGGTCGAGACCGGGCTGGAGTCGATCTCGGCGCCATCTTTCAACAGCGTGGCGCGCTGTTTGGAGAGCGAGATGACGATCTCGAAACGCGCCTCCGCGAGCTCGGGGTCATACCCGCACAGCAGCTGCTGGGCGACGGTGTGTTTCGCCTGGGAGGCGAAGCTGATCGGGTACCGTTTCCAGCGCCGCGTGTGGGTCCCGCGGCTGGCGCCGTGGGACAGGAGGGCGCGGATGCAGTCGGGGTTGCCGATCGCCGCGGCCAGCATCAGCGGGGTGAAACGGCTGTCGCGGGTCAGGTAGAAGTCCATGGTCTTGTTGTCGACGAGCTCGCGGAACGGTTCGGAGGCCGGCTGGGCGAGGCGGGCGTCGGGGTCGACCCCCGCCTCGAGCAGGTGGCGCACCATCTCCGCGGAGCGCAGCGCGACGGCGAGCGGGAGCGCAGGTTGGCCCTCCCGGCCGGCGGCCATCGGGTCGGCGCCCCCCTCCAACAGCGCCGCCACGACCTCCCCCCGGCCGCCCCGCACCGCGGCGGTCAACGGGGTGTCGCCGTCGGCGGAGGGGCAGTCGAGGCCCGCCCCGCGGTCGGCGAGCAGCCGCAGGATCTCGACCGCCCCGCGGTCGGCCGCGGCCCGGGCCAGGGCGGGGTGGGGCGCCGCCCCGTGGTCGAGGAGGAGCGCGAAGGTCCCGGCGTCGCCCCCCGCCAGTGCGAGTTCGAGCGGTGTGGAGCCACCCGCGGCCGGGCGGTCGAGGTCGGCGCCGGAGGCGGCGAGCATGCCGATGACCGCGGCGGCACGGGCCGCCACCGCGACGCCGAGGGGGGACTTTGCCGACGCCGGATGCCCCTCGGGGGCGGCCCCGTTCTCTAACAATGTCTCGACGACCTCGACCGCACCGGCGCCGATGGCCGCCAGCAGCACCCGGTCGATCTGGTCCCCGCTGCTGTATCTGGCGACGAGGTCAACCATTGCCGGCTCCCCGGTGGCGACCGCGTGTCCTAGGGGCGATGGACCATCGCCGCGATCGATCGGGGGCGTGCCACCGGCATGTTCGAGCAACCAACCGGTCGCCTCGAGGGAGCCAGAGCGGATCGCGTTCGCCAGCACGACCCCGGGGCTGCCGTCGGAGGAGGTGAGGGGGAGCCCGCGTTGCCGGAGCAACTCGAGCACCAGGACGTCACCCCGCACGGCCGCTGCGACGGCGGCGTTGAGGTCGACATCGATACCCCGTTCCGCCAGCCAGTCGCGGGGTTGCTCGGCCTGGGGGGTGGGGGGGCGCGCCCCGATGGGGAGGCGGTCGGGGGGGAGATGGATGGCCGCCGCGGTGATGGCGACCATTGCCACGGAACACAGCGCGACCATACCGCCTGATCGCGATCTCTTCCCCTGCGGCTCGGCTTCCGCTCGCATCGGTTCAGTCCAACTCCAACACGGCGAATTCTAGGCGGAAAGGCACGCTCTGGGGAAGATCGATCTAGGGCAAATGCCGGTCGCATCGACCCTGTTTTACAAAAATTTTCGCCTAAAGTAAAAATTTCTCGCAAATAAAGCGTAAATCTGCGATAATTATAATTCTTAAGATTTTCCGTGAATCCAACAATGGCGGCCTTTCTGGCGGCCTGGTGATCATCTTCGACCCGAACTGTGCACAAATGATGAAGAAGAAACCGACGTTCTCCACTCGACTGACTGCGATCTGGCCCCTTGGGGCTGTGGTGCTTATGATGTCGTCTTGCAAGATGCCTCCGAGGGAAGCCTGGCGGCAGATCCAGAGCGAGGGGCTGGTGGGCTATATCGCGGCGGCTCCGATGGATCGCCAGCTCGGTGGAGAGATGGACGATCCGTGGCTTTTGGACTCCACCGAGTACCTCGCTGGCTACGAGCCGCGGGGGCGGCGTGGTTCAGGGGTCACCAGCTGGGGTGAAGATTGGGATCTGGAGGGGGGAGAATTCGGGGTGGAGACCGCCCTGGGAGAGAGGGGGGATTTGCTGTTCACCGCCCGCCCGGTTCCCGACCGGGAAGGCGTGGTGTATTCCCCGCACGCGGCAGGGAAGTTCGTCGATGTCAGCAATTTTTCCGCCGGGGAGGAGGTGCGCTGCCCGCACAGTGGCGAGGTGTTCCTCGTGCCGCGGTTCCCGACGCCGACGGTCGCCGTCGCCGATGCGACCACCGGCGAGCGGAGGGAGAGGATGCGCTTCGAGAACCGGGTGGATCCGCCGGTTTCGTCGGGCCGCCGCCCGGTTGTGCCGCCCGCTACCGATTCCGGTCCGACGCCCCCGGCGGCGAGGCCTGACGGGCTCGTCGCCAAGCGTGTCCCGGGCCGACCGGACCAGGTCTACAGCCCCTATGCGGACCGTCGGCAGATCGTCGATGTCACCGGCCTCAGGCCGGGCGACCGGGCGCGGTGCCCCTTTACCAACAGGGTGTTCGTGGTGCCGGGCCTTGTGGCGCGGGGCGACGGCGAAGCGGGCGAGATCGCCAAGATCGCCGACCGCATCGATTTTCGGGTGCTCGGCGACCGCGCCGGCGAAGGGCGTCTGGGTGCGGCCACCCCGGAACCGCCCGCCGCCCCGATCCCCACCGCCGAGTGGTCGGGGCGTCAGGGGTATGTGTTGAGCCCCTTCGGTGACGGGCTCATCGATGTGGGCGGCAAGCCCGAGGGCAGCGTCTTGCGCTGCCCGTTCAGCGGCAAGCTGTTCCGCGTCCCTGCCCGGGCGCGTTGAGGCTGCCGCAGCGCCCCATCGGCGCCGTTCCCTGCTTCCCTGAAGCCATCGCTCGCCCGCGATCTCGGCGGGTCCGGCCAGGCAAAAATCCGCAGCGCACCAGAATCGGCGTGCGGATTTTTACCGTCTGTGGCACGGTGCGCACCCGCCGCCGCTTTGAACAACTGGGCTGCGGCGGGTGACCAAGACCCTAGGGTGGTTGCCGCGTTGCTGCGGGAACGCGGCACCGATCGATGAAAGAGATTTTCCTAAAGACAGCGAAACGCAGCGGCGCCCCCGAGATCGACGGCTTCGAGAAGGCGGTGGACGAGGCGGCGGCCGGCCAGCGGTCGGTGGTGGAGGAACTGCTCAACCGCGACCTCGTCACCGAGGAGGACTTCCTGCGCTGCCTCAGCGAGGAGCTGAAGATCGCCTGGGAGCCGGAGGTCAAGCCGATCAACAAGCGCAAGCTCCGCGAGGTCTGTTCCGCCCAGCTGGCACTGAAGTACCGCCTCCTGCCGCTTTCGTTCGGCGATGGTTCGGAACTGCTCGAGGACGAGGGGGACGAACGGGGGGGGCTGCCGCCCCAGCCCGGCGGTGGGCCGGAGGTCGAAGAGGGTGAAGAGGGTGAAGAGGGCGAGGGGGGCGGCGGACCCGCGGGCGCGGGGGGCAGGCTGCGCCTGAGGATCGCCACCTACGACCCGTTCAACTTCCTCGCCCGCCAGGCCGCCAGCCAGATGATCGACTATCCGATCGAGTGGTCGATGGCCTCGCGCACGCGCATCCTGCAGGGGATCCAGGAACTGTACGGTGTCGGCGCCGACACCTTCGAGCAGATCCTCGCCGGCCGAGACCTCGACATGGAGTCCCTGGAGGTGGACCGCGACGAGGCCAACGTGCTCGACGGCGACGACGACGAGGAGGCCTCGGTGGTCAAGTTCGTCAACCAGATCATCCGCGAGGCGCTCGAGCAGCGCGCGACCGACATCCACGTCGAGCCGCTGGCCGACGACCTGCGCATCCGCTACCGCATCGACGGCGTGTTGCACGACATCGCCGTCCCGGAGAACATCCGGGCGCTGCAGAGCTCGGTGATCGCGCGCCTGAAGATCATGTCCAAGCTGGACATCGCCGAGCGGCGGTTGCCGCAGGACGGCCGCATCAACCTCTCGCTGGAGGACCAGCAGATCGACGTCCGCGTCGCTACCATCCCGACGGTCGAGGGCGAGAGCGTCAGCCTGCGCCTGTTGAACCAGGAGAAGTTCAACCTCGACCGCCTCGGGCTCACGCCGCACACGCGGGGACGCATCGACCAGCTGCTGGCGATGTCGAACGGCATCGTCCTGATCACCGGTCCGACCGGGTCGGGCAAGTCGACGACCCTCTACACCTTCCTCTCCGAGCTCAACAGGGCGGAGACGCGTATCGTCACCATCGAGGACCCGGTGGAGAACAAGCTCGACGGCGTGATGCAGATCGCCGTCAAGCCAGAGATCGACCTGACCTTCGCGCGCGGCCTGCGCAGCATCCTGCGGGGGGATCCGAACATCGTGATGATCGGTGAGATGCGCGACCTCGAGACCGCGGAGATCGCGGTGCGCGCCTCGCTCACCGGCCACCTGGTGTTCAGCACCCTGCACACCAACGACGCCATCGGCGGCATCTCGCGGCTCACCGACATGGGCGTCGAGCCGTTCCTGGTCTCGGCCTCGGTGCGCGCGTTCCTCGCCCAGCGCCTGGTGCGCCGGCTCTGCCCCTCGTGCAAGGTCCCGGCCAGCTACCCGCCCGACTACCTCGCCAGCATCGGCTTTCCCGAGGGCGACCGGTCGGGCATCCACATGGCCTCGGACGCCGGCTGCGACCGCTGCCGCCACAGCGGCTACCTCGGCCGCCTCGCCATCTACGAGGTGGTGCTGGTGACCCCGGCCATCGAGGATCTGATCGTGCATGGCGCCTCCTCCGCACAGATCAAGGAGAAGGCGGTCGAGGAGGGATTCATCACGATGCGGGAGTACGGCTGGCAGAAGGTCCTGTGCGCCGACACCACCGTCGAGGAGGTGCTCGCCGCCACCACCGTCGAGCTCAAGACGGAGAACGCCTCCTGACCGCCGACCCGTGCCCACCTTCGTCTACAAAGCGCTCAAGCCGGACGGCAGCATCGCGAGGGGGGAGCTCGAGGCGGGCGACCGGTCGGAGGCCTTCGTGCGCCTCGACCGGGGCGGCCTCCAGCCGGTCTCCCTCGACGCCAAAGCCGCCGGCGACAATGGGCAGGGCGGGCGAGGCAAGCGCGCCGCCCCGAAGGGGGGCAACGGCACGCTGGCCGACGTCGATGCGGGCGCCCCCAGCGGCCCCGTCAAGCTCAAGCGGGCGCAGGTGGTCCTGTTCACCGAAGAGCTGTCCGAACTCCTCGGCGCCGGCCTGCAACTCGAGCCGGCGCTGCGTGTCATGGAGCACCGCGAGGAGCTCGGCTCGCTCAAAGCCGTCACCGGCATCCTGCGCCAGGAGGTGCGCGACGGCACCGCCTTCTCCGTCGCCCTGCGCAAGGCCTCGCCGAGCTTCGGCGACCTGTATTGCAGCCTCGCCCACGCCGGCGAGGTCAGCGGCGCCCTCTCCACCATCCTCAAGCGGCAGGCGAAGTACCTGGTCACCTTGCAGGACCTGCAGAGCCGGGTGCTGATGGCGCTCATCTACCCCTCCTTCCTCATCGCCTCCGGCCTGGCGGTGGTGGTGCTCTTCGTCACCTTCCTGATCCCCAAGCTCACCCTGTTGCTCAAGTCGACCCAGTCGGAGATGCCGGCGATCGGCCAGTTCATGCTCGACATGAGCGACTTCCTCAAGGGCTGGTGGTGGATCATCCTGTTGCTGGTCGCCGGGGCGGCCTTCGGGTTCCGGGCCTACGTCACGGCCGAGGCCAACCGCGAGTGGTGGGACGAGGCCAAGCTCAAACTGCCGCTGTTCGGCAAAGTGCTGCGGGCGCGCTTCTTCGTGCAGTTCCTGGAGACCCTGGCCAACCTGGTGGGCAACGGCCTCACCCTACTGAGGGCGCTGGAGCTCGGCCGCGAGGCCACCCCCAACCTGTTCCTCAAGCGCAAGATCGGCGACATCATCGACCAGGTGGGCGAGGGGGGCTCGCTGTCGAGGGCGATGAAGCGGGTCGGCTTCTTCCCGCCGCTGCTGCTCGACATGGTCTCGGTGGGCGAGCAGACCGGCCAGATCGGCGACAGCCTGGAGCGGGCCGCCGAACGCTACGACAAGGAGCTTGGCAAGGACATCCAGAAGATCAGCGCGCTGATCCAGCCGGTCATCGTGGTCACCATGGCGATCCTGGTCGGGATCATGGCCTACATGATGATCTCGGTGATCTTCGACACCATCGGCGGGCTCAACCGCTAGCCCCCGCCGCCGGGGCGGAATTCTGCTGGATCTGGGGCGCCCCGGTCTGCTAGATTGACAGCCCCCCCGGTGGCGCCCCGGTGAACGGAATGCCGCCGGCGCTGTCTAACATTCAACAACACCAACCTTCGCCCCGCGACAACCCTCCCACCCCGATGAGAACGAACCCCACGACCCGGAACCGCCGCGCCGCCGGCGCCTTCACCCTGATCGAGATCATGCTGGTGCTGGCGATCATCGCCCTGCTGGTCGGCGCCGGGATCTACAAGCTGTCCGGCGTCATGCGCACCGGCGAGAAGACCCGCGTCAAGACCGACCTGCAGGCGCTCGAGACCGCGCTGCTGAACTACAAGATCGCCGCCGGCAGCTTCCCCACGACGGAGCAGGGGCTCGCCTCGCTGATCACCAAGCCCGGCGGCGTGCGCAGCTGGGAGGGCCCCTACCTCAAGTCCGAGATGCGCGACCCCTGGGGGCACGAGTACGGCTACCGCTTCCCGCCGACCAGGCAGTCCGACAAGTCCAGCCCCGACATCTTCTCGAAGGGCCCCGACCAGCAGGAGGGCACCGACGACGACATCGGCAACTGGGAGGACGCGTCCTAGATTTTTTAATTCCCCCAATTTGTTAGTGACCCCGGCGGCAGCCCCGGGGCGAGGGGGCGACGACATGACGACGGCGACACAACGCAGCGGGCGGGGGTTCACGCTGATCGAGGTGCTGGTCAGCTTCTTCCTGCTGTTGCTGGTCGTCGGCATCGGGGCCCTGTCGCTGAGTTCGCTGGGTGAGAAGAAGAGGCTGGTCGAGCCGGCTTCCGAGCTGAAGTCCTTCGCCCGGCGCGGCCTGCAGATGGCCGCCAACAGCCGCCGCCCGTTCGCCATCGGGCTCGCCGAGGGGGGCTTCGTGTTGCGCGAGGCGAACGTCAGGCCGGGGGACGGCGGCCCCCTGCCGGACGGCGGCGAGGAGGGCGCAGCCATCGACCGCTACGAGCTCGACGACGGCATGCGGCTGGAGGTGCGCCGCTGGGGCGACAAGCACTTCCGGGTCCCGGAGGACGACGTCTGGGTGTTCGAGCCGAGGGGGATCTGCGAGCCGCTGTCGATCCGCCTGTTGCACCCGGCCGGGATGATCGAGATGGAGTTCAACCCGCTCACCGCCAAGGTGTCCGACGAGGCGCTGGTGCTCGGTGAGGAGAACGTCGATGAATACTACTAGGCCGCAGCCCCGGCGCCGCCGCGCCGCCGCGTTCATCCTGCTCGAGGTGATCCTGGCGATCATGCTGTTCGGGATCGCCTCGGTCGGGCTCACTACAGCCCTGCAGCAGATCGGGCTCGGCGCGGTGCGCTCGGCCGAGGAGATGCGCATGCAGCGCATCCTCGAGACCCTGTTGACGGAGGCGAGCAAGGCCGCGGAGTTCGAGCCGGGCGAGGTCGGGCTCGGGCCGGACGAGAAGGAGGTCTACTACACCCGGGTGATCGAGGAACTGGAGCTGGAGAACATGGACGGCCAGCCGCTGCAGCGGATGTTCCGCGTCGCGATCCGCGCCGAGTGGGACGATTCCCGCGGGGGGGGCGAGAGGGTGGCCGAGATGATCCGATATGAACCGCTCTATCAAAACATTCAATAGCCCGCCCCGGGGCCGTCGCGCTTTCACGCTGCTGGAGGTGATCGTCGGCATCGGCCTGATCGGCCTGGTGATGACGGGGATCTACTCGGTGGCCGCCGCCTCCCTGAAGCTCGCCAACGACGTCACGTTCCGGCAGCAGCACGAGATGCACCTGCACAGCTTCCTGAGCGTGATGCGGCGCAACATCGAGGACATCCCCGGCAACGCTCGCATCAGCATGGAACCGCCGGCCGGCGCGGGTGGGGTGCTGCGCTCGGAGATCGTCCTCGAGGACTACCCGCTGGCGTTCTCGTGGGCGCGGGTCGCCGCGGGCTCGAAGCGGGTCCTGGTGATCTCCGACAAAGACCCGCGCGGCGGCACCCAGGTCCGCATCCGCTACCTCGACGCCGACGAGGCCCAGGTCCACTCCGAGCAGGGGTCGATCCCGGACGACGGCGGGCGCGGGATCGTGCTGATCGACGGCCTCAAGTCGGTGCGCTGGCGTTTCTTCAACCCCCGCACGCGCTCCAACGACCCGGAGGAGAGCTGGGAGGAGGACTGGGTGCGGCCGAACGAGCGCCCCTCGCTGGTCGAGATGACGATCGAGTTTTTCGACGAGTCCGAGCCCCTGCGCTCGGTGTTCTGGATCCCGGTGGTGGCCAACCCGGAGGCGGTGGTGCGCGGGGTCCAGAACGGCAACCGCAACCAGGGCGTCGTGCGCCCCGGCGGTGGCGGCGTCCAGCCGCCCGACGGGGCGACCGGGACGGTCGTCCCCGACAGGGCGGGCGGCCGCGTCGATGGCCGCAGCCCCCGTAGGGTGCAGGGGGCCGCACCGAGGACAGGGGCGCCGCGCGTCGGTGGTCCCTTGCCGTCCATCCCAAACGGTAACCGCTAGAGCCAGCGCACCTTCCATAACCTCCCGATAATCTCAGTAATCTAGCCTCCCCGAACCCCTCCCTGTGAACCGTGACCCCCACTCCTGCGGCGCCCCGTCCGGGACGCCGAAATCTTCGCCGGCATCTCCGGAAATGGGGTTGCAATCGCGACCGCGACCCGCATCGTGCGCAGCGGCCGCGCTGGCGCGGCCGCCTGGAAACGTGACAGACAAGTATCCGTATCTGCGGCCAGCGATGGCGCGCCGCCGGGGACGCTGTGCGTCCGTGTTGATCGCCGTCTTCTGGCTGATAGCGGCGCTCAGCCTGGCGTTGTTCTCGACCCTTTTCATCGTCCACGCCGACATGGAGGTGGTGGCCGCCGAGCGGGCTTCCTTCCGCGCCATGCAACTCGCCGAGACCGGGGTCGCGGTGGCGGCCAACGGCGTGATCGAGGAGTTCGACCCGATCTTGACCCAGAACCCGGTGACCGACCCCGGTCTGTTGGAGTATTTCGACTTCGACGACAACGAGGGGTTCCTGGTGAAGATCCGCAGCGAGGCGGGCTGGCTGAACGTCAACCACGCCCTCCTGCGCGGTGACCGCGACCTGATCGAACGCCTGTTCAACACCTGGGGGCTGGAGCTCAGCGAGGCCCAGGAGGTGGTCAGCGCCCTGGTCGACTGGGTCGACGCCGACGACATCACCACCGCCGCGCCGGACGGCGCCGAGGCCGACTGGTACGAGGACAACGGCTTCGGGGACGGCAACTACCCGTTCAACCGCGCCTTCTACGACGTCGAGGAGATGAAGTTCGTACGCGGCATGGATCTCGTCGCCGCCTACAAACCGGACTGGCGTCGGTATTTCACCGTGCGCAGCGAGGGGCCGCTCGACGTCAACGAGGCGCCCGCCGCGCTCATCGCAGTCGCCGCGGAGACCGAGATCGAGTGGGTCGAGGACTTCATCTTCCAGCGCGACGGCGAGGACGGCATCAAGGACACCGAGGACGACCTGCCCTTCGGCAGCGTCGAGGAGGTGCTGACCCAGATCCAGTCGCCGCCCGACCGGCGGGGGATCGTCTCGGCGCGCTTCACCACCCGCGGCGGGACCGTGCGCATCGAGAGCACGGGCATCTACGGCGACTACCGGCGCAAGCTGATGGTGGTCGTCCGCAACCGCAACAGCAGGCCGGTGCTGCTGTCCAGGGAGGAGGTGCCGTTCTAGCCGATGGCGAAGACCGACAGCGACACCTCGATCTGTTTCCCCGGCGAAGACCGCTGGGAGCTCTGGACGCTGAAGTCCGGCCGCTTCGAGCTGGCGGACTCGATCCCCGCCATCGGCGGCGAGGCGGCGGATGGCTTCCGCTTCGCCAGCCACTACGCCTTCCCGGTGCACTCGGTGTTCGCCATGCCGATCTGGTCGGGCACCGACGACCCGGAGCTGCTGGGCGACATCGTCGAGATGCAGCTCGAGAAGGCCGGCTTGAAGCCGGAACCCGGCGTCGGGGTGATGTTGGACTACCGGACGGTGGGCACTTCTGGCGGCGCGGCGGAGACGGATGCCCCGGGCGGGGGCGCGGTGAAGAGGAACCTGGTGCTGGCCTCCATCCTCAACCCCAACTTCGACCACCCGCTGCCGAGGGGCGGCGCCACCGGCTTCGACGCCAGCCCCCGGTTTCTCGTGCTCCCCGGCAACCACCTGGTGATCTGGAGGGAGCTGGGGCGCCTGGTGATGGCGCTCACCCGCGGTGGCCAGCTGGTGTATTTCCAGGGGCTTTCCGCCGCGGAGCTCGACGCGGCGACGGTGCACGAGATCAAATGCGTGCTGCTCGGGCTGGCAGGGCAGGGGATCGTCGCCGAGCCCTCGGGGATCCATATCTGGCTCGACGAGGTGGAC
>JANQMB010000348.1 GCA_028280355.1 Verrucomicrobiales bacterium | reverse complement strand
AACTCCGCCAGCCGCTGCGCCGCGTCCTTGTCCGCGTCCCCGAGCGCCTCGAGCACCGCCGCCCGCTGCAGCCCCCCGAGCTCCGACGCCCCCTTGCGCCCGAGCGCCAGCATCTCCGCCATCTCCGCCTCGCTGAAGGTCGCCTCCTCGCCGCTGCCCTGCAGCTCGACGAACTGCCCGTCCTCGGTCAGCACGATGTTGAAGTCGACCCGCGCGTCGCGGTCCTCCAGGTAGCAGAGGTCGAGGACCGGAGTGTCCTCGTAGACCCCGCAGCTCACCGCCGCGACGTGCGAGCGCATCGGCGAGGCGGGCAGCTTGCCCTCCAGCACCATGCGCTCGAAGGCGGTCGCGCAGGCCACCGACGCGCCGGTGATGGACGCCGTCCGGGTACCTCCATCTGCTTGCAAGACATCGCAATCGACCCACAGCGTATGGCCGTTGAGGGCCTTCAGGTCGACCGCCGCCCGCAGCGAGCGGCCGATCAGGCGCTGGATCTCCGAGCTGCGCCCGTCGAGCTTGCCGCGGGCGATGTCGCGCGGCTTGCGCCCGCCCCCGGTCGAGTAGGGCAACATCGAATACTCCGCGGTCAACCAGCCGCCGGGCACGTTCTGCTCCTTCATCCAGCGCGGCACCCCGCGCTCGACCATGGCCGAGCAGATCACCCGCGTGTCGCCGAAGCTCACCAGCACCGAACCGGTCGCGTGCGGGGCGACGTCGGGGACGAAGGAGATCGGGCGGAGCTGGTCTGGGGTGCGGCCGTCGGGGCGTTTCATGTGCCCCTCCCCTAGCGCCCCTCCCCCGGGGGCGCAAGCCGCAGGACCAGGGGATACCGGCGACGCGGCGAGCAACGGGCAGAACTCCCCCGTTCGCGCTTGTCATCCGGGAACCCGGGGGGACATGGTATGGTGACCCCAGGGCCACCCCGGCGGAGGCCGATACCAGGTGATGCACCAGGCAGGAAACAACCGGATGATGCACAGGTTACCCGTCGAGGCCTACACCTCGCAGGACTGGTTCGACCGCGAACAGGAACGGATATTCTCGCGCCTGTGGCGATACGCCGGTTTCGTCGAAGACGTCGCCGAGCCCGGGCAGTACATCACCGTCCAGGCCGGGCTGAACCCGATCTTGGTCGTGATGGGACACGACGGCCTGCTGCGCGCCTTCCACAACCTCTGCCGGCATCGCGGCACGCAGCTCCTGCGCGCCGTCGGCAAGACCAAGAAGGCGATCCGCTGCCCCTACCACGACTGGACGTACAGCCTCGACGGCGAGCTGGTCTCGATCCCCGACGAGGGAGCCGAGTTCGGCCCGGTGGACAAATCCTGCCTGGGGCTAAAACGGGCCTCGGTCGCCACCTGGAGGGGGATGCTGTTCGTCCACCCCGACCCCGACGCCGGGCCGATCGGGGACTGGTTCGGCGAAGTCGAACCCAGGCTCGGCCCCCACCAGGTCGGGGAGCTGGTGGAGTATGATGGGGGGAGAACCAGCTACGAGGTTCGGGCGAACTGGAAAGTCGTCGTGGAGAACTACATCGACGTCTACCACCTCTCCCACCTGCACTCCGGCACCCTGGCGATGTACGACCACGCCAAGGCCGAATACGGCTTCGTCGGACCCCACTTCGTCTTCCACGAACCCCTGTCGGAGGACTATGCGGCGAACATCAAGACGAACTCGCCGACCCCGCTGATCCTCCCGGAGGACGGGCTCGGCGCATGGGTCCCGATGCTCTTCCCCGGGGTCGGCCTGGTCGAGAGCGAATCCGACTGGGCGACCTTCATCGTCACCCCGCTGGCCCCCGACCGCACGCGGGTCGAGAACCGCGTGCGCGTCAAGGACGCCTCGAGCTGGGAGTTCGTGAAACAGGGGTGGCGATCCTACGCCTACTGGAAGCGCCAGGTGCGCCCCAAACACGACACCGGCGACCCCGACGACCCCCTGGCCTCCGCCGACTTCACGGCCGAAGACATCTATGCGTGTGAGCAGCAGCAAAAGGCGATGCTCAGCCCACAGTTCGAAGCTGGCCCGGCCGCCAGGGGGGAGACCCCGGTGCTGGAACACCAGCAGGTCGTCCTAGACTACCTCGGGGGAACCGGCTAGGCGCCGCCACCTAGATCACCCAGTCCTCCGCGCGCCCCGGCGCATCCTCCGGCACCAGGTCGGTGAGCGGGATCTCCGCCAGCGCCTCGAGCAGCGCCGCGTTCGCCTTCGCCCAGGCGGCCCCGACCTTCGGCGAGGCCATGCCCCCATTGCCGGGGCCGGTCTCGATCAGCGGTTCGCCCTCCATCGCCAAGGCGATCTCGGCCAGGGTAATCGACCCGGGCTCCCGCCCCAACAGGTAACCCCCGTTCTTGCCCCGCCTGCTGACCACCAGACCCGCCGGGCGCAGCTTGGTCAGGATCTGTACCAGGTAGTTCGCCGACAACGACTCGGCCGTCGCCAGCTCCTCCACCCGCCGCACCTTGCCGCCATCGTAGGTCTTCGCCAGCTGCGCCATCACCTGGCAGGCATACTCGGTCTTCAACGGCAGGCGCATCGGCTATCCAAAAATCACTTGCGATTTTCAAATTACAATACATTAGTAAATCAGGCAACTTTAAAATATATCAATTTTACCTGTAAAATCGAGCATTCCATGGCCGGATCGAAAAACGAGGACATCAAAGAGGCGAGCAACTATCTGCGTGGCAGCCTGCTCGACGGGCTGGCGGACACCTCGACTGGGGCGATCTCGAAGGACGACCAGCAGCTGAGCAAGTTCCACGGGATCTACCAGCAGGACGACCGCGACCTGCGCCGCGAGCGCCGCAAGGCGAAGCTGGAGCCGGCCTACTCCTTCATGATCCGCGTGCGCGTGCCGGGCGGCGTCGCGACCCCGGGGCAATGGTTGGAGATGGACCGGCTCGCCGGCCAGTATGCCGGCGGCGCGCTCAAGCTGACCACCCGCCAGGCGTTCCAGTTCCACGGCGTCATCAAGGCGGACCTGAAGGAGACGATCGCGGAGATCAACGCCTCCCTCCTCGACACCGTCGCCGCCTGCGGCGACGTCAACCGCAACGTCATGTGCAACCCGAACCCTTACCAGTCGGAAGTGCACGGGCAGGCGCAGGACCTCGCACAGAAGATCTCCGACCACCTCACCCCGCGCACCGGGGCGTACCACGAGATCTGGCTCGACGGCGGCGACGGCGAGAAGGTGAAGGTCACCCACGACCCGCCGCTGCTCGGCGGTTCCTTCGACGGCGACGAGGAGCCCATCTACGGCAAGCACTACCTGCCGCGCAAGTTCAAGATCGTCGTCGCCGTCCCGCCCAGCAACGACGTCGACGTCTTCGCCCACGACCTCGGCTACATCGCCATCCTCGACGGGGACGGCGGGATCGCCGGATACAATGTCACCGTCGGCGGCGGGATGGGCATGAGCCACGGCAAGACCGAGACCTTCCCGCGCCTGGCCGACCAGCTGGGTTTCTGCACGCCGGAGCGGGCGGTGGCGGTCGCCGAGGCGGTGGTGAAGGTGCAGCGCGACCACGGCAACCGCGAGAACCGCCTCAACGCCCGCCTCAAATACACCGTCGAGCGCATGGGGATCGAGGCGTTCCGGGCGGAGGTCGAAAAACTGCTGGGCGAGGAGCTCGGGGAGCCGCGCGAGTTCGCCTTCGACCACAACGGCGACCGCTACGGGTGGGTCGAGGACCACCGCGGCCACTGGCACTTCACCCTGTTCGTCGAGAATGGCCGGGTCTACGACAGCGAGGGGTACGCGCTGAGGACCGGTCTGCGGGAGATCGCGGAGGTCCACCGCGGCGACTTCCGCCTCACCGCCAACCAGAACCTGATCATCGCCGACATCGCGCCGGACGCGAAAGCCGAGATCGAGGCCCTGCTGGAGCGCCACAAGATGATCGACGCCGGCGAGCGCACCGGCCTGCGCCTGAACTCGATGGCCTGCGTCGCACTGCCCACCTGCGGGCTGGCGCTCGCCGAGTCGCAGCGCTACCTGCCGACCCTCATCGACGAGCTCGACGAGGTCATCGAGGAGGCCGGCCTGCGCGAGGACGCGATCACCATCCGCATGACCGGTTGCCCGAACGGCTGCGCGCGCCCCTACCTGGGCGAGATCGGTTTCGTCGGGCGCGCCCCCGGGAAATACAACATCTACCTCGGCGCCGGGTTCGCCGGCGACCGCCTCAGCAAGCTCTACATGAAGTCGGCCAAGAGCGAGGACATCCGCGGCATCCTCGCCCCGGTCATCCGCGACTACGCGGAGAACCGCGCCGACGGCGAACGTTTCGGCGACTTCGTCATCCGCGCCGGGTACGTCAAGGCGACCGAGGAGGGCCGCGACTTCCACGCCGACTTCATCGAGCGGGAGCCCGCCCTGGCGCCCTGAGCGCCCGCCAAGCCATGCCGGTGATCGGGACAGAGATCGACGAGCTGAACGAGGCCCTCGCAGGGCTCGACGTGAGGGAGCGCCTGGCGCTGATCGGCGAGCACTGGGGCCGTCTGGCGGTCGCCTCGACCAGCGCCGGGGCGCAGTCGGCGGTGATGCTCCACCTGCTCTCCGAACACCTGCCCGACCTGCCGGTGATCTTCGTCGACACCGGCTACCACTTCCCGGAGACCTACCGCTACCTCTCCGAGCTCCAAGAGCGGTTCCCCGTCAACCTCCAGGTCTATACCCCGAAGACGACCGCCGCCCAGCAGGAGGCCCTGCACGGCAAGCTTTGGGAGCAGGGGGAAGAGGGCTTGGAGAAGTACGGGCTGATCAACAAGGTCGAGCCGATGAACCGCGCGCTGGCGGACAACGGCGCCTCGGTCTGGCTGAGCGGGGTGCGGCGCGAGCACAGCCAGAGCCGCGCCAACCGCCCCTTCGTCGAGCGGCAGAAAGACACCCTCAAAGTCTACCCGATCCTCGACTGGACCGGCGACGACGTCGCGAACTACATGGAGATCTACAGCCTTCCCCAGCACCCGCTGGTGGCGAGCGGCTACGTGTCGATCGGCGACTGGCACTCGTCCAGCCCCCTCGGGGAGGGCATGCGCCCGGAGGACACCCGCTTTAACGGGATCAAGCGGGAATGCGGGCTGCACGAGGCCTCGGGGGGCGCGGACTTCCAGATCTAGCGCCGCCCAACTCCGGCTTGCCGCCGCCGGGGACGACCCGTAGGTTGGGGTTTCGCCCCCCGCGATGTCCTCCCGAACCCGCCGCCCCTCCGGCCTGGCCACGCTCGCCCTGGCGCTGGTAGCCGCGCTCCCCTGCCGCGCCACGCCCGGCTTGCCGCAGGTCACCTCGCTCGAGGTCGAACCGCGGGAAGTCCACCTCGACGGCCCGTTCTCCTACGCGCAGCTCGTCGTCACCGCCCACCACCACGGCGCCGAGTCGATCGACGCCACGCGGCTGGCGAAGTTCACGGTCGACGGCGCCGCCGCCAGGGTGGACGGGGCCGGCCTCGTCGAACCGGCGCTCGACGGCGGCGCCGAGATCACCGTCAGCCTCGGCGGCAAGACCGCCACCGTCCCGGTCACCGTCACCCGCCACGCCGACGGCTCCCCCCCCGACTACGTCCGCGACGTGATGCCGGTGATGTCGCGCCTCGGCTGCAACACCGGCACCTGCCACGGCGCCAAGGACGGCCAGAACGGTTTCAAGCTCTCGCTGCGCGGCTACGACCCGCTGTTCGACATCCGCGCCCTCACCGACGACCTCGGCGCCCGCCGGGTGAACGTCGCCGCCCCGGACTCCAGCCTGATGCTGCTCAAGGCCACCGCCGCCGTCCCGCACGAGGGCGGGGCGCTGACCGGGCGGGGCTCGGACTACTACCGGGTCTTGCGCGGCTGGATCGCCGGCGGGGCGGGTCTCGATCTAACAACTCCAAAGGTGACAAAAATCGAACTCTACCCCCAGGACCCGGTGGTCGGGACGCCCGGCACCAGCCAGCAGATGCGGGTGGTGGCGACCTACGCCGACGGGGCGAGGCGCGACGTCACCCGCGAGGCCTTCGTGGAGAGCGGC
>JANQMB010000334.1 GCA_028280355.1 Verrucomicrobiales bacterium | reverse complement strand
GAGCCGGCACAAGCAACCCGTGCAGATGAATCTGAGCCGCCAAACGCCGGCAAGCCGCTCGTCGAATTCCGGGACGAAGGCCCCGAGGCCGGGGCCCGGGATCCCGCCGCCCAGGGAGTCCCAGGTCGAGGCCTCCGACCACGGGCCGGCGGCGCGGTGCAGGAAGATGTCCTCGTCATAGATCGGGCTGTCGTTATCGTCGGTGACGTTGATCGTCAGGGTCGCGCTGGAGATCGTCGCGCCGGGTGGGATGGCGGCCGGGGCGGGGTCGCCCTCGTATACCGGGGCGCCGAGGAAGATCCCTTCGAACCTGAGCAGACCGTTGCCGCGCTCGTCGCTGAAGAACACGTTGTTCGAGACGTCGTTGTCGACCACGATGCCCCCCGCCGAACCGTAGCTCGAGCCCTTGGAGGCCTCGTTCACCCAGGTGTCGACCGTCCCCGCGTAACCCGCCGAACCCTGCTGGAACCTCAGCAGGCTGGTCTGCGGCGGCAACACATAGGCGTCGAGGTCGACGTTGAGCAGGAACTGGCTCTCGCCCGAGGTCCGGAACTCCCCGGCGCCGCCGTTGCGGGTCGGGGAGAACGTGCGGACGAAGACCTCGTCGGCGTCGGGCCGGAACCGGAGCAGGCGCAACCAGCCGTCGCCCCCGTTCGGGTCGTCCTGGAAGTCGGCGAGGATCTCGTGGACGGCCAGCCCGAAGTTGTTGGTGCTCGTCTGGCGATACTCTTCGTGGAAGTGGCCGCAATGGACCAGGAAGATGTTCCGGTTCGCCTTCACGAAGGTGTTGAAGAACACCTCGGAGGCGATCCCGTCGGGCCGGTAAAGCGGCTCGAAGGTGTACCAGAACTGCGGGAACCGGCCCGACGCGACCAGCGGCACCCCGGAGGTGTAGTCCTCCGCGTCCTGGAGGTAGCGGTGGGTCGACACGAACACGGGTTTGTCGCGGTTGGCGTTGAGGACGCCCTGCGCCCACGAGAGCTCGGCGGCGGGCGTCTCCAAGTTGATGTGCAGGAACAAGATCTCGTATCCTCCACCGACATCGATCACCTGGTAGTTGCTCAGCTCGCTCGGGGAGGAGCCTCGGTACCAGGGTTTCCCCGCGAAACGCGCCGGCCCGAAAAGGGCGCGGTAGCGGCTCCCGGTGAAATCGTCCGCGCCGGCCCCGTAGAGGAAATCGTGGTTGCCGTGGATGCCCCCCCAGGGGACCCCCGCCCCGTCGAGGGTGAGCATCGCCGCATCGGCGTTGTCCCACTGCCGGTCGTCATCGTGGTTGTCGACGAAATCGCCGAGGTGGGTGACGAACTTGATGTTCTCCGCCGCCACGTTGTCGGCGATCCACTGGGTCTGCGCGGAGTACTGGGCGGGGAACTCGTCGCTATAATTCTGCGTGTCCGGCAGGGCGACGACCGTAAAGTCGGGCACGGCCACCGCCTGGAGAAGGCCGAGGCTCGATATCCCTACGGGGAATATCCAGTGGGGTCGCATGGGGGTGCCAACACTTGGAACACCTGCACCGCACAGGCAAACATTACCTTCGCCAAATATCCCGCGGCGTCGCCCTCCCCTCAACAGCCACCCCCCAGAACGGCGGGGACCGATCTCAATCGCCCGGCCCGGGCTTCCGCCGCAGGCGCTTCTTCTCGCCGTGTTTGCGCTTGTTGGCGACGTTGATGCGCCGCTTGTTCTTCGACGGCCGGCGCATCTGGCGGCGCTTCTTCTCGCGGGCGGCCTGGCGCCGCTCGCGACGCTCCCGCTCCCTCTCCTCCAGGGCGTCGCAGATCAGCCGGCGCGCCGCGGCCCGGTTGGCGGCCAGTGAGCGGCCGCTCTGGCACTTCACCTCGACCCCGCTCGGCGCGTGGCGCAGCTGCACGCAGGAGGAGGTCTTGTTGATCTTCTGCCCCCCGGGGCCCGAACCCTTGATGAAACGCTCCACCAGGTCGCCCTCGCTCACCCCCAGCGCCGCCATGCGCTGGACGAGGTCTTCGGGAAGCGGGGGCTCGGTCGCCATACCCGGATATGATACCGGCAAACGACGCGCGTGAAACCAAACACTCATGGAGTTTCCCCGCGGCGCCATCCACATGGGAGGCGCGGCAGGATTCCGGCGCCACCGATGCGACCAACCCGGACAACGACCCGGAGTTCGCGTGCGCTGAGCCCCCTCTCCAAAACTACCTACTGTCGCATTTCGATCTTGAATACACCTGTGGGTCTAACACCATGATGCCACCGAAATCATGTAGGTGAACTGCCCCCCGCAACCGCCCTGATGGATCACAGGGGCGTCCTCTGAGAAGTCTGTGACGTTCAGGTCAGCTCCGCATGTCGAGCATCGGGCGACGCCGGCGTATCGTCCCCTGAGTTCCTCGATCGCCTCACGCCATCGCACCGCCCTCTCGGGCAAGTCCGCAGGAAGATCCTCCGGGTCGAGCCTCTGATCGGAGATATAGGGAAACCGGACGATTGCATCACAGGCGATGCACCATGCGAATCGCGCTTGGAGCGGATGCTGTTGCCCCTCCCCCGGGATGCGCAGGTCAACGAAGAGCGGGCCGTCCTCGACGTCCTGTGTGTAGTCACACCTTTGACATTGGAAGTGCCTCATCGGTGTTCTCGGGAATAGCGCGCAGAATCAGCCACCCGCCAGCTGCAGGGCGCCCTGCCCCACAGGATCCGTGACAGACCGGCCAAGGGTTGCCCACATCCGCCTGCTAGCCAGCAGCTGCCTGTCCACTTCGTTGGGAACGCGAACGCAGTGCGGCAACGACCATCCCGATCAGCAGGATGCCGAGGCCGGTCCCCGCGAGGGCAGTGCCAATCAATGAGTCCCTTTCGTATCTCGCTGTCATCTCAGGGGTCGGGTCCTGATACGGAACTCCTGCGAATACGACGTGGTATGCGAACCCCGCGATCAGGAGCGCGGCACCTATGAGTACCAATCGAACTGTGGACATTCTCGCTAACTTCTTCAGGTAAACGTCTAGCATCATCCGCCTCTAAGAAACACACGATTGCCTTTCCCGAGACCTAGCCACTGGCGTTCTTCCTGCGCAAGCAGAGAACCTGACAGGGGCGAAATAGTCACCGCTCCACAGAGGGCGTGGGGTCGATTGCATGCGCTTGTTCGCTCAGTGCAGTTTGACGGGGACGATACCGGCAATGTGTGCGAAGTCCTTGTCGGTGGTCAGCACCTCCATACCACGGCTGATTGCTATGGAGCATATCAGGGAGTCGGTGTTCCCGGTCAATACCCCCGAGCGTAGGCAGTCGTTGCATATCTGAGCGGCTTCGACGTAATCGGTGGTTTTGACGGGCTCGTCAGGGAACGGGTCGAGGGCGGCGCGCAGCCGGTCAAACTGCTCCGGATATCGGACACCTGAAAGAATCTCCTGACGGATCGCACCAAGAAGAACTACCCTACCTTCGGATACCAAGTCAGTAAGTGCTTGGGTTTCAGGCGTGCTCTTCGGATTTCGTCGCCGTAGTGCTAGCGACCAGACGGAAGTGTCAACTATGACCCGCATGGTTGCCGGCGCGCCTTCTTGTAGTCGAAATCTGGGTCGAATTCGATCTCCCCGAATAGCTTGAGGATCGACTGTTGTTTGTGTCGATTCACATACTCGATGAGGGCTGCTTCCACAGCCGCTCGCTTGCTTCGGTGGCCGCCAATCTCAACGGCCTCTTCCAGCAATTGGGGTTGGATCTCTAAGTTCGTTGCCATCCTGAACCGTCGCACAATGTCTTGTGCAAGTCAATGTGCGAGTCCGTATTCTGGAGCGAACGTTTGAGCTCACCCAACCCTGACCTGAGTCCGGGCGTTAACTGCTGGTTGACCGTTTGAATCACGCATGACTTCCGGCTACGAGGCGGGTCAGGGTTTGGGTGCAGCACCTTGTTCGGTCTCTGTTAGAGTCCGATCACGCGGTTCCAATCGGCTATGTACATATAGATTCGCTGAAACTCACTTGGCAGAAGCATTCGGTTGTGCGCGATGAAATTGCGCGTCTTCTCCAACTCATCCATACGCTGCTTCAGCCAATGCTGAGTCGGAACAATGTCTTTGAAGTGCTCCCACTTATTGAGAATGATCTGAGCCAACTGACCAAAATCGACAAATCCGAGTAAGTCGGACTTCTCGCCCTCCAACCAAGAGTCCTTCAATGCAGTATCGCGGCGTGACTCTGCGTGTTCTTTAACCTTGTTGGGGAGCTTGTCCTGCCAATCCGACCCCTCCTTCTCCTCTAGGGCGTCTCGAATGAAATCGCGAATCTCGTTCTCGAAGCAAAACAGGACGGCATACAACCGCGCCATTTCCAAAGCGTTATTGCGCCGGGCCACGCCAAACGGCGCGAGCGATTCTTTCATGAGGTTCTCTTCTGCTTCGCTGGTGTCGGCGCCAATCTGGATGCCGGCCTTGCGAAACGCATCCGCTTCCGCCTCGAACATGAGGCCGCGGAAGAGAAAGTCACGGATGTCCTTATTCGGTGAGAAGGTGTTCACGAAGCGATTTGAAGATAGCGTTGTAGACTTCGACGTCCTTGGTTGCGGGAAGGTGTATTTGAATATTGTAATGCAAACCCGGCACGCCGGTCAGTGGGGGTGGCGGCGGCGGATCTTCGGCAGGATCCTCTGACTCCGATTCTGGTGACGCAGGTGCCTGCTCGCCATCCAGCTTCTTCAGGTCAGCAAGAGGAAGCAGCGCCAAGAAAGTCTTCGCCATCAATCCCGCAACATTGTCGCTAGCATTGTGAAAGCTCTTGAACTTGCCTTCAATTGCGTCGCGATCGCTTGATGTCGGGTGCTCCTTAATAAGGAAGAGATCCCCGTAGGCATCACGGAGGGCTCTGCCCATGACTTCCTTCGAGCGGGAGTGGTCGCGATAGTCATTGTATCGTTGCGTCGGTTTCCCATCAGAAGACAGGAAGCCTAGACCTTTCAAAAGCGGGATAAACTTCCGGTCGTTTGTCGACTTAAATCCCCAGTCCTTAAGCAACTGCTGCGTGAACCTTTCTGGGGCTTGACCATCCCGAATCCTCTTAAAAATATCGGACACTCGATTGGTCGCGAGAACGTAAGCGTTAGTTAATGCCATAGTGTGTAGTTTTTCTGACCGAGACAATATGGCTGAGCCCGTTCATCGGGCGTCGCCCTGTCGTTGAATTTGGATGGTGTGCCCCGGTGTTTCCGTGGGCTGCACCCACCACGGGGGCGGGGCCTA